>NZ_CP032624.1:2735544-3039494 GCF_003627055.1 Gryllotalpicola protaetiae | reverse complement strand
GTTGACGATGCCGAGATCCTTTCCGTGCCCGTCGGTCGACGGCAGAACCTCTGAGACGAGGGCGGTGTCGATGGCTTGGAAGCACCCGAAGCCGAGCCCCGCGATCACCGCCAGCGTGTACATCGCTGGAGCCGTGGGGGATGCCAGTGGCGCAATGAGTGCGGCGCCGACCATGACGGCCGCGATGATGACGAAGGGCTTCCGACGTCCCAGACGGTCGGAGAGGCGCCCGACGACCGCGGTGGAGATGATCACACCCGCGGCGATGATGATGCCGAGCCTGGCCACGACCGCCGAAGCGCCATCGCCGAGGCCGATGTAGTCCTGCAAGATGTACAGCTGGAATCCGAAGACGACGTAGAAGCCCGCGTAGGCGCACATCCTGCTCAGGAACGCCCACCCGAAGTCGGGGTGACGCACCGGGTTGAACCAGAAGATCGTCACCAGCTCGCGCCACCGCATCCGCGTCACACTCATCTGACGACTGGAGCCGTCCATGCACACGATGACGAACAAGCCGATGATCACGACGGTGAGTCCGGCGAGCACGACATAGCCGGAAGCGACGTCGCTGGCGAATGCCGCGCCGTACACCTGGCCGCCGACTGTGCCGAGCATGACCCCAAGTCCCCACAGCGACGCGAAGGTGCCGCGCTGCTCGGTTGGCACGCGGTCCGGCATGACCGCGGTGAGCGGCGCCCACGCGGCGTTGAAACCGATCTGCGCCACCACCCAGGCGATCGCGACGGCAGGAATGGTCGACGCGAACGCGAGGGCGACCAAAGCGACGCCGCCGAGGACGACGCCCGCGAGCATCCAGGGCGCTCGTCGGCCCAGGCGGTTGCGGGTGCGATCAGAGAAGAAGCCCGCGATGGGCTGGGAGAGCAACGACGCGACCGCCCCTGCGGTGCTGACGAGGGCGAGCTGGGCGACTTTGTCGCTTTCGCCGACCAGATGCTGCACCTGCAGGGCCAGCAGGACGGACGTCACCGCACCCCAGACCAGCGAGATGCTGAAAGACGCCGGGCCGAACATGACGAGAAGGCGCCGGCGCGACCGGGGATCCAAGAGCTGCGATGCGGCTGAACTCGGCGGGAAGAGCGGGGCGTCGGTCATGCTGCGGCTGTCCACTTCTTCGTCGGGCATGCGGACGGAACGCACCATGCCACCAAAACTGTCTTGGTCAGTCACATTAGCCACGAAAAACTGGCATAGCAAGACACTTTTCAAGGGGCGCCGCTAACGTGGCGATGTGAGCACACAAGCAGCATCGCCGGGACTGCGTGAGCGGAAGAAGTCGACGCTTCGTGCGCGACTCATCGAGGCCGCTCTGGAGCTCTGTGAAGAAGCGGGCTATGAGGCGACGACTGTGGGGCAGATCTCGCAGCGCGTCGGCGTCTCCACCCGCACCTTCAACCGGTATTTCGCCACGAAAGACGAGGTCGTGCTCGCGCACGAGGATCAGGTCATGGACGAGCTGGTCGCCGCCCTGGAAGCGCGACCGCCCGGCGAATCGCCTTTGACCGCGCTGCGGGGGATCTTCAGAGACCTGTTGGACGACAGTCGGTGGAACGACGCCCGGCTGCGGCGCTTCTGGCGCGCAGAAGCGCTGATCCGCGACAGCCCTGAGTTGATGGGCGCCAACTTCGCCAGATGGGAAGGCAGAAAGGAGCGTCTGGCCCGCCTGTTCGCGGCGCGCAGCGGCCAGGTTGTCGGCTTCGAGTGGCGCCTGCTCGCCTCCGTCGCATTCACGGCGATCGGCATCGCGCTCTCCGAATGGGCGGGCCTCCCCGCCCCGGATCGCGTGGCATGCGCCAGGCTCATCGACGCGGCGCTGGGGCGAGTCGCCCGCGGGCTCGATCACACGAGGCCTTGACGCCGCGCGGCCATCGCCCAGGCGGGCCATCCGTCGCGAAGCCTGAGAGCTCCGCGACGGATGGCCCGTTCGCTGAGTGCTACTTGACGACGGCGAAGCCGGCGTTCCAGCCGATCTTCTCCCCAACGGCGAGGGTGAGCTGCAGGAATCCGAGCGCCTCCAGCTCGTGCGCGCGGCGCAGCGAGCCCGCGTCGATCGCCGCGAGGCCGCCGGCCTCGATCGCGGCGGCGAGCGCCGACTTCGCCGCGTCGTCGTCACCGGCGATCAGCACCGTGGTCTTCTCGGGCCCGATCTGACCCGAGGCAAGCGTGGCCGCGAAGTTCGTGTTGAACGCCTTCAGAACGTGGGCGCCGGGGACCGACTGCTGCAGCTGGGCCGCGGCCGAGCTGCCCTCGGGCACCACCAGCGCGTCGAAGGTCTCGAAGTCCAACGGGTTGGTGATGTCGACGACGACCTTTCCGGCGAGCTGCTCGCCGTAGTTGGTCGCGATCGCCGCGAGAGCCGGGTACGGCACCGCGAGCACCACGATGTCACCGGTCACCTGCGCGTTCGTCTCGGAACTGCCGATGTGCTGCACGGATGCCCCGCCAGAGGCGAGCACGCCGGCGATCGCCGACCCCATGTTGCCACTGCCGAAGATCGTCACGCTGGTCATCGTCTGCTTCTTCCTGGCGCCACTCGCGCCGATTGGTTGTTGATACAAGCAATATATGCCGATTTAGTTGAAGATGCAAGTTTTTTGATAGACTCAGGCCATGACCGAACCACGCTGGCTGAGCCGCAGCGAACAGGACACCTGGGTGTCGTTCGCGGCCGTCCTCGAGCTGCTCCCCCGTGAGCTCGACGCGCAGCTCCAGCGCGACGAGACGCTGACACACTTCGACTACTTCACGCTCGCGATGCTCTCGGAAGCAGAGAATCGCACCCTGCGGATGACGGCGCTGGCCTCCATGACCAACTCCACGCTGCCGCGCCTGTCGCACGTGATCTCCCGGCTCGAGAAGCGCGGCTACGTGCGCCGCGAGCAGTGCGCCGAGGATGCCCGCGCGACCAACGCCGTCATGACCGACGAGGGCTGGCAGAAGATCGTGCAGGCCGCGCCCGGCCACGTCGAGAACGTGCGCTCGCTCGTCTTCGACCCCCTCACCGCCGAGCAGCTCAGGAACCTGCACGAGATCTCAGCGGCCCTGCTGCGCCGGCTCGACCCCGAAGGCCGGATGATGGCGTCCGCCCGCTCGAGCTCCGGGCGCGAGTAGCCGCGGATCTCCCGTCGCAGGCGCGCCGCGTCGCACGCGTCCGCGTGAGTGGACGTGTGCGATCAGTCGTCTTCGTCGACCAGATCGAGCAGATCAGGTGGAAATAGAAGTAAAACCACACCTGTTGTCTATTTCATGACTTCGGGGCATGGCGGCTCCCTCACGAGCCGAGGCGAGCGGAAAGTGGATGCACGCGTCGAGGCGACCCGGGCCCGTCTGCGCACGGCGGTCTTCGAACTGGCGTCCGCCAAGGACATCGCAGACGTGTCCGTCGCCGAACTGGCCCGCGCCGCCGACATCGACCGCAGCACCTTCTACTCTCACGCGAGCTCGCCGACCGAGTTGCTGAGCGGATTCCTGGGCGACGAGCTCGACCCGTTGCGCGAGGCGGTCGAGAGCACCCTCGACGAGGTCCCCGACACCCTGGCCGCCGTCGGCGCGCAGCTCAACGGCCGCCTCATCGACCACCTCGAGCGCAATACCGCGCTCTACTCCCAGCACGACGGCCGCCCGAACACCGCACTTCACCTCACCCTCGGCGCGTACACGAGCGGGGCGCTCGAGCAGGTCCTCGAACACCTGCACGCGCAGGGGGCATCGGGGCCGGCATCCGTCGATGAGCGCCGCTATCTCGCCTCGTTCATCGGCTATGGCGTCGTCGGCGCGGTCGCGACCTGGCTCGCCGAGCCCGAGCCGCGCGATCGCAGCCGGCTCGAGCGGGCGCTCGGCCTGGTCTACAGCGCCTGGCTGGTCCCGGCAGCCGAAAGCACCCCGCTGCGATCCCGCAGCGGACACTCGATCGAAGGAGAAACCCCATGAAGGCATGGCGTCTGACCGCCGCCCACGAGCCGCTCACGCTCGCTGAGGTGCCCGAGCCGGTGGCCGGCCCCGGCGAGGTCGTGATCGACGTCAAGGCCGCGAGCCTGTGCCACAGCGACGTCGGCTTCCTCGACGGGACCCTGACCGGCATCCTCGGCTTCACCCCGATCACCCTCGGCCACGAGATCGCCGGGGTCGTCTCGGCCGTGGGCGAGGGCGTCACCGGAGTGACGGTCGGCGAGCGCGTCGGCGTCCCGACCGCATTCGGCGGCCCCGGTCAGGCGACCGACGGAGGCTTCGCCCCGAAGGTCAAGGTCGGCGCCGAATGGGTCCTGCCGCTGCCCGACGGCATCTCGTTCCAGCAGGCGGCACCGGCGACGGATGCCGGCATGACCGCCTACCACGCGCTGAAGCTCGGCGGCGTCACGGCCGGGACGAAGCTCGGCATCATCGGCGCGGGCGGCCTCGGCTCGCTCGCCATCCAGTTCGCGGTCGGCCTCGGCGCAGAGGTCTACGTCGCCGAGATCAACGAGTCTGTGTGGGATGCCACCCGCGCCCACGGCGCGAAGGCCGTCGCAAAGGACATCACCGAGTTCGCCGACCTCGGCCTCGAGGTCATCGTCGACTACGCCGGCTTCGGCACCACCACCGCAGGCGCCATCGACGCCATCGCCCCGAAAGGCACCGTCGTGCAGGTCGGCCTGGGGCGCGAGCGCGCGGACATCTCCTCGCAGAACGTCGTCTTCAAAGAGGTCACCTATGTCGGCTCGTCTGCGGGCACGCACGAGGACTGCGCCGCCGTGATGCAGCTCATCGCCGACGGCAAGGCGTCTTCGACGCTGAGCGAGATCGGCTTCGACGAGATCGGCGAAGGCGTCGAGAGGCTCGCCCGCGGCGAGGTCGTCGGGCGTCTGGTCGCTGTCCTGCCGTGAGCGCCTGACCCGCGCGGCCACCCCGACCGCGGGCCCACCATCAGCTCGTCGTGATCTCTCGGACGACGCGCATCGTTCTCAGTGGCGTCACTAGGCCCCGGGCGGAGCGCGCAGCCCGGCGTTGCCGTGCCATTGGTGAGACTCCCGCGACTTGGGCGCTTGGTGCCGGATTGTCAATGGCTGGCACTGGGGCGTCCGCGGGCAAACGATGCTCGCATGAGCAATAGCGAGAATGACGAACGTGAGAAGGACTGGGGCGAGCAAGACGCGGATGCGGCTCACCCGTTCGATCAGACCAATGGCATCGTCGAAGGCCTAGAGGGTGATGCCGACTCTCCTGAAGAAGCCGACAAGAAGACCGAAAACGTAAACAGCACCGGCTTCTTGCCTGCGCCTGCGCCGGGGGGCCAGATGCTGCCCGGCGTCGTTCCCGTCGGCACCGAACAGGAGGCCAGCGCCGAGGCCGATGAGCCTGACTGAGCTTGAGACTGTGACTGCTTGCCCGCAAGGCCACGAGTCCTCGCTTGAGGAGTGCGCGTCTTCGCGGGGCTGACCTGGGCCGGCGCGGCGAGGCGCCGGCCCAGACCTGCGTCAGCGGAGAGCAGCGCTCAGTGCGACGTTCCATCCGGCGCCGTTTCGGGCGAGGCCCATCAGGAGGATGGCGGCCCACTCCAGAACGTAGGTCGACTCAAGGCCGCCCGTGTCGAGGGGGCGGATGCCGACGCTCTCGAGGAACATCGCGAAGCGCGCCCTCGCCTCCGAGTCGCCTCCGGCGAAGAGCGCGTCGAGGGGCGCGGCTTCGGCGAGCACGTCGCGGAAGATCGTGTTGAACGCCTTCAGGACCTGGGTGCCCCTCGGCGCCACGGCAGCGATCTGCTGCGACACGGATTCCCCCGGGGTGGTGACGATCCCGGTGCCGTCGGAGTTGAACGGGTTGGTGATGTCGATGAGGATCTTGCCGGTCAGCGCGTCCCCGAACTGCGTCACCACCTCGACCGCGTGCTGGTAGAGAACGGCCACGAAGACGATATCCCCGGCCGGTCGGGCGCCGAAGGTGCCGACCGTGGCGCCGTGTCCGATGTAGTCGGCTGCTGCTTTGGCCTTCGCCGGGTTGCGGCCGATGATCTCGATGCTGTGGCCGTGCTGTGCCGCGCGGGCACCGATGGCGGTGGCCATGTTGCCTGCGCCGATGATGCTGATGGTGGTCATGGTGCGTTCTCCTTTGTCGTAAGGGGCGTGGGTCGGTGGTCAAGGGTGCGTCGGATGGCGGTCAGATGATTCCGCCGACGATCTCGTCGAGCGGCTCGGGCTGGCCGGCTTCGTGGTGGAGCCGGGTGCCGCCGCGGATCAGTGCGGCGCTGAGAACGGCGCCGGCCCAGAAGGCGCCAGCAGCCCACCAGAATCCGATCGAGTAGCCGTGCATGGTCGCGTTCACGGCGGCATGGTGGCCGTGGACCGTCAGATAGTGACCCGTCGCGGCGGCGACGACGGTGCTGACGACGGCGATGCCGAGTGCGGGGCCGAGTTGCTGGAACACGTTGTTGACAGCGCCGGCCGTACCGGCGTCCCTGGCATCGATTCCCAGTTGTCCGACCGCGACCGCCGAGACGATGGCTGATCCGATGCCGACACCGGCGAGGACCAGCCCGGGCAGCACCCAGGCCGCGTACGGGCTGTGGATTCCGGTCTGGGCGAGCAGCGCAGCTCCAGCGCCGCCGATGAGCAGGCCGCCGGCGACGATGACGCGGAGGGTCAGGTGCTTCACGAGCACGTTCTGGGTGAGCGTGGCGATGATGATGACCGTGATCATCATCGGGAGGAACGCGACTCCGGTCATGAGCGGTGAGTAGCCGAGCGTGCCCTGGAAGTAGTAGGTCAGGAACAGGAAGAGCACGAACACCCCGGCCTGGCCGAGGAAGAGCGTCAGGTATGCGGCGCCGCGGTTGCGGTCGGCGAGGACATGCAGCGGGACGAGCGGGCTGCGGTCGAAGCGCTGCAGCACGATGAAGCCGACGAGCAGCCCGGCACCGGCAATGAGCGAGATCAGGGTGACCAGGGATCCCCAGCCGTTGGTCTGGGCCGTCGAGGCGCCGAAGACCAGCCCGAACAGCGCCGCCGAGCCGAGGATCGTGCTCGGCACGGACAGTCGTGGCGTGTCAGCGTGATCGGTGTTGTGCAGCAGCGCGAAGCCGCCGACGACGCCGACCACGGCGAAGACGATGTTGACGTACATCGTCCAGCGCCACCCCGCATAGTCGGTCAGCAGTCCGCCGAGCATCAGCCCGACAGCCGAGGAGCTTCCCGCGACGGCGCCGAAGATCGCGAACGCCTTGTTCAGCTCCTTCAGATCGGTGAAGATCACGGTGATCAGCGATAGCGCCGCCGGCGCCATGATCGCGGCGAAGCCGCCCTGGAAGGCGCGCGCCGTGATCAGCGCTGCGATGTTCGGAGCCGCGCCCGCCACCGCGGACGCGACGGCGAACCCGATCAGCCCGGTGATGAAGACGCTCTTGCGCCCGAACGCGTCCGCCAGCCGGCCGCCGAGCAGAAGCAGGCTTCCGAACGCCAGCAGGTAGGCGGTGACGACCCAGCCGCGAGCAGCATCCGAGAAGCCGAGGTCCGCCTGCACCGAGGGAAGCGCGACGTTCACGATCGTCGCGTCCAGCAGCAGCATCATCTGGGCGATGAGGATGACTCCCAGCGCGAGCCACCGCCTGCCGTGGTGGGGATCGTGCACTGCATCCGGCTGCGCGGCTCTCTGATCCGCCTGTGGAGCGGTCGCGGGCTCGTGGGTACTCATCGTGTTCTCTCCTGGTGAGTTCAAGTCGGGATGCAAAGGTGAGGCACCCCTCCGGTCATACACACGAACGGAGGGGTGCCTCAGGTTATTCCGGAGGGGTACCTCATTTTGTGAACCTGAGAGCAACCTCGACTTCCCGGCTAAAATCAGGAGATGACCGTGACCGATGTCCAGCAGGTCGACAGGCCTCTGCGACGCGACGCGCGCGAGCGCCGCAGCAGGCTCGTCGCGGCGGCGCAGCGCGAGTTCGCCGCGCACGGCGCGGACGCCTCTCTCGAGAAGATCGCACGCAGCGCCGGCGTGGCCATCGGCACCCTGTACCGCCACTTCCCCACACGTCTGGACCTGCTCATGGCAGCGTTCCGGCCCCGCGTGCAGGAATTCCGCGACGGCGCAGCGACTGCTCTTGCCATGGACGACCCGTGGGATGGCCTCGTCTACTACCTGGAGAACCTCTTCGCCATGCAAGTCGGCGACCGCGGCTTCAACGACTTCCTCTCCCGCCGCTTCACCGACAACGCCGAGACCGAGCGCATCCACGACGAGATGTGCCAGCAGATCGAAGACGTCCTCACCCGCGCCCAAGACGCAGGCGAGGCGCGCCCCGACATCACGCAGGCCGACATCGTCAACCTCATCTGGTCCAACGGCCGCATCATCGACGCCACGAGCGAGACCGCACCCAACGCCTGGCGCCGCTATCTGCACCTCATGCTCGACGCCTACCGCGCCGAACGCGCGCATCCGATCCCGGAACCACCGATGACCAGCGACCAGCTGTACAACGCGATGGTCCACCTGAGCGAAGCTAAGTAGACGCCCACTGCCCGCGAAGGGATATAAACAGCCCCGGTGAAAAATGTAGTTTCACCGGGGCTTTTTGGTCGGGCTGACAAGATTTGAACTTGCGACCCCCTGACCCCCAGGCGTCCAGACGGCCGTCGTCGGGCCAGAAACCGCGTAGTTCCGCGGATCAGATCATGCAGCACGCGTCATGCGATGCATGGTTTGCATGATTCTGGTCCCCTTTTGGTCCCCCTCCGGCGGTACGCCAAGAACACAGCTTCCGAGGCGTCGCCAGTCAGTCGATAACGGACGACCTGCCCGTTTAGGTATTCGAACCGTGCCCTTGCATTTGTGCAATGCGATCATCAGCATCCTCAAAATCGTCCTCGATGTCCGCGATGACAACGGCCGTGCCGTAGACGACCGCAGCATCGGTCCCTGGTGTTGCCGCTTGGTCTGTGTCAAGCAGCAGCAGGCTTTGCAAGCTCGCGATCTCATCCCATCCAGATCGGCCTTCTTCCGCTGAGCCCTTTGCGGTGGACAGGTCATCAGTGATCGCCGAGCCGATGACCGTCAAAATGTTGCTGAGCGCGGACACATACTCGGTTCCAGCGTGAGCGGAGGTGAGTTCATCGAGTTGCGTTTTGAGGCCGACAAGACGGTCCCACGATTCGTCAAGCACCCGTCCTTCCTCGTCGGGAATCAGAGTGCTCCCGCGGATCGCAATGATCGCCGCGATCGACGAGAGACGACGAGCTTGCTGAAGATAAGCCCCGTAGGGATCAGAAATTGGTGTCGCAGCGATCGAGCCTGCGAATGCGGAAGGCGCTCCACGATCGCCAAGTGGGAGCACCCCGTGATGCGCAACCTGGAAGATCGAGGCAGACAAGTAGCCATCGGCTGAGCGCAGTCCAATCCATACACGCCGGTCGGGCTGTTCAACAGCAGCTCTCGCAGCATCCGCGAGAGATGCGAGAGCATTTAGATGGGTGAGGACGCTCTCTCCTTCCACAATGATCACTAGGTCTCCTGGAGGCCAACTCATCATCGTGTGGTCGGAGGAGCTCGGCACTACAGCGACCGCGTACCCCGCGTTTGCGAGCGCAAGTCGCATTCGTTCGGCCTCTTTCTGCAAGGCTGCGAAAGAGCGCTCGGTCGCAACGGTGCCTGCTGCTGCGATCCGAGCGGTTCCCGTGTGTCGCCCAGCAGCGGCCCGCATGGATACGCGCATTGATAAGTCCGATCCTGCGCTGGCGGACGCGACCATTCGCAATTGGCGGAGACAGTCGAGTAGCTGAGCGCAATCGGGCGGGTCGGGGAGGTAGCGGTATCGGTCGAGTTCGATCAATGCGCCGACCTTTGGGATGAGACTGTCGAGCGTTCCGACAGTCAGGATGGGGCGCCGCTCGGCGACATCTGCCCGTGCAAGGTTTGGAATGACGTGCTGGAGCATCGATCGCACGACAGTGATGGCGTCGCTCTCGACGGGATAGTCACCGAGGGCGCCCGGCACTTCGTCCGTGTAGCCCTCGTCTGCCGGGGAGTCCATCTCGGAAAGTAGCGCGTTCACCGATTCGAACTGACGAACAATCGCTTGAGGCACAGTCCGATCGCCTAAGTGGGCGATGGTGATTTCGGGAAGCAGGTCGATGAGTGCCCCGAGTGCTTTAGCCTCAGCCGCAAGCTTGGACGTCAGCGTGCCCGCGCCGTACTTTCGAGACAACGCTCGAGCCTGGGCTCTGTTGTCGGAGACTTCGAGGGTATGGGGCAAATTCTCCCGCGGAATCGCTTTGTCAACGAGCGGGTAGTCGCCGAGCTTGACCAAACGCCCAAGGGCATCAACGGCACTTACCCGGGCGATCAACGCTGTCGGCGCAAGAGCGAGGGCCAGTCGGCACACCTCAACGACGGCCTCGTTCTGGTTCGGCTGTAGCTCCTCGTCGACAAAGATCCACCTGCCATCCACCCCGTCTTCTACGCGTTCCAGCGACGCTAGCCACGGTGTTTCTGTCGCGATCCTGCGCAGGAGGAGCTGCTCGCCGCCGGCTGTGATGACAGCGCGTTCCGCAAGTTCGGGTGCCGCGCGGCGCAACGCCTCCGTCATATCGGCCGCGTCGTGCAGCGGCCATACAGTCAGGCGTGCGCCGATTGCACCTGCCGTGGACTCCAGGGCTGTGACGTCAAAACCGCGAAGTACGGTGATGGCCTGCAAAAGGAGTTGAGTTGCATCATCATCGGGGACCGCGGCGGTCGTGAGTTCTTCGACCAGCGTCGTGTCGATCATTTGCCATAGGGGTTGCAGATCCGGATCGGTCGGGACGCTGCGGAGCCGCTCAACGGCTGCCACAATCTCGGGTTTGAAGAGCTGTTCTGTGTCGGGGCGTGGCTTTGTGCGGGACATCGTGAACGCAGTTACAGCGTTGCCAGCATCAACGTCACATTCATCGAGGATGAGCTTCCAGTCGTCGGCCCGCCGTCGCAGTCCATCGGCGCGGAAAGCGGATGCGACTGCGATGAGCGTCTGGAGGGTGCGATCGCGTGTGATGCGCTCGGTTGCGGCCTGGATCATTACGGCCTGGTCGGCCCCGGACTCGAGTGTGCGTCGGAGGAATCGTGCGAGTTCGGCGCTGGTCACCAGAGGGACAATGCGCTTGAGGGTCTCCTGCTGTCCGAAGGGGTGAGCTGTCCGGGCGAGTGCGGCGGAGCGGATTTCGTGCAGCGGCCGTATGAGGTTGCCCGAGTCCTCAACGATGAGGTGCTCGTCGATGAGGCGGCGACTGGCGGCGATGAATGCGTCGCGATCGGCATCCAGAGCGGATTGGATCGCGTATGCAGGGACGGCGACGCCGTATTGGTTGGCACACGATGCGAGCCGGAGGATCTCAAGCTCAAGATGTCGACTCGGGTCTGCTTCGCGTGCGGCGACTTGCGCGCTGACGACACTGTCGAGATTCACGCCTTCGGTGAGCAGAGTGACGTACTCCAGTAGGAGGCCGCCTGCTCGCTCGGCTGGTTCCCGCCATCCGGCCCATTCGGTGAGATTGTCAGCCCGGTAGTCGCGCCAGAGTTGCTCTGCAAAGGTGTCGTCAAGCATGGGCGTTATCGTGGCAATGGCCGACAGTAGCGGGACAGGGAAGCGGTCTTCCTCCCGAATTGAAACAACGGTGATCACGTTCGACAGATCCGCGAGCCGTCTCAGTAGTCGATCGAGCAGATCTGGGTCGTGGCGCCCAGCGTCGTCGATGAGGACTCCCACAGGGGCATACGCACTCGGCCGCAAAGACTCAATGCGTGCGGAAAGAAGTGCGACGGCATCGCGCCCGGTGCGCCCCGTTGGTGTCAGCGAGTGGACATGCTGCCAGCGATACAGACTCCGGGTCTCGTGCGCGGCGGCGTAGGCGAGTGCGCTCTTGCCACTGCCGCTCGGCCCGGCAACGACCGCCAACCGGCGGGCCACCGCGACTTCGATCACCTGCTGGGTTAGTTCAACACGGGGCACGAGCAATCCGGCAGCGACATGAGGAGCCCCCACATGCACGCCCTGACGTATGTCCGAGTCATCAGCAGGCGATCTCCAGTCGATTGCCTCGCAAACCCCCAGCGACCTTGCTTCATCGAGCAACTCGAGGTCAACGGTCGCAAGGACCTGGTCTATGAGGACATCGATGCCTGCAATGTCCACGGCCGCGCGCCGCGCGACATCCGGGTCCGCGTTCGCGTCGCTAGCCTGTCCCACTTGGGTGCACACGGCAGCCACAATGATTTCCGCAAGTCCATCCGGGAAATCACGAGCCCCGGCAACGATGCTGATCGCCTGCGCGTGCGGATCAGGACAGATTACAACTGAGGCTGAGGCCGCAAAGGCAACCGAATCCTGATCGTTGTCGAAGGATAGAGCATCCAGTTCCTTGGCCAATTCACTCGAGGCACTCGAGCCAGGTCGTGCAGCCTCACTCCCCCACCCGGGAACTGGGATTCGAGCGACCGGGCGCTCAAGCAAGAGGATCGTCTCGGCTGAGAGTTCGGCTTCCCTGCGCTTCACCCAGGCCTTCGCGACGGAACGTAAGTCTTTTCGCAGGTCTGTCGGGGCGAAATCGCCCGCGCTCTCGCGTCGCGACTTGACCTGAATGAAGAACGACCCGCTCGACGACTGCACCGAAATGTCGTCAAACCCTTCCGGTGTCACGACCGCTGTCGCGTCGCCTTCGCTCCACAGGCGCAATACAACAAGCGTGGCGACCAGATCCTGAAAACGAAAGCCGCGCCCGGCACGCGCACCGGCTCGGGAAGCAACCCACAACGCAGCCTGCGGGTCGGTTGGCACGCTAGTTGTCGCTGGGCTGGCAGGCGGTGAGGTCTCCCGTTTCTTGCCGCGGCGCTCCTGCGCGGCACCTCGTCGGCGCGCTTCGGCTATCGCGCGCTCGGAGTTTCGACGGGTCATATATTGATGGTATCGACGACCAGTGACGCACCTTCTAAGAGAGCCAGGCCGGGATGCCACTGACGCCATCTAGGATTCCGCAGAGGTCAACCGAAGAACTCCACGCCATGTCGGTGTTTGAGTTGACCATGTCAAAGGGAGGGTGAACGAGCACTCGCGTGCACGGTTCCAGTGCCCACCCTCCTGAAACAGATCGTCCGAAAATCCGACGAGGCTCCCCGCAGATCGAAGCTAGTTGGCTATCGCAGCGTCTGGCGCCCAGAGGTGGCGGGTGATGCCTTGATCTTCCTCGGTTGCGCGTTCGCCGAGTTCAATGGTGATGAGCTCGTCGCCTTCGTAGGCAGGGCTGAGCTCGAGAGCTAAGTAATCAAACAGTTCGCGTTCGTGGACGGCGATTATGACTTGCCGGTCGTTCTGCTTCGAAAGGAGGCGGATGAGTGCAGCGAACTGCGCCACATGTACTTCGTCCATTGCTTGGACGGGGTCATCGAAGACAAGGCACGGGACGATCGGTTCGACGGCGAGGTGGAGCGCGAGGAACAGGGACAGTGCTGCTGTGTTCAGATTGCCCGCAGACAGCATCATTTGGGGCGGGCCGCTGGCTTCGCCGTTGCGGTGGGTGGTCTCCAACTTGATGTCGAACGTCTTCTTTGTTGCGCTGGGAATTCCGAAGCTTGGGATGAACCCTTCGTTCGGGGCGAGCCTAGTGAATACGGTCTTCCAGACTTCGTTGAGGGATTCCGTGAAGACACGGTGGACGATGTTGGTGCGTGCCTGTGTTGCGGCTTCGTGGACTTCCTTCGCTACCCCTTGGCGGCGCTTCGCTTCAGCGACACGGTCGTCCCATTGCTTCTTGTGTTCGGCGATATCGGCGAGGCGTTGGACAGCTGCGGATTCGTCGTCGAGCGCGGCCGCAAGGCGAGCCGCTTCGACATCTGTTTTCCGGTACTGGTTGGCCTTGTCTGTGAGGCGGGCAACTTGAGCTTCGGCGCTTTTGAGCAGTTCTGCCGATACTGTCTGGAACGAATCGAACGTCGGAACCACGGTGACCTCCAGAAGGCTCGCGTATCTGGCGAGCTCGCCGCCGATGTGCCGCTCTTCTGAAGTAGCGGCCTCAAGGTCGTCGAGTGATTGCTGAAGGTCACGCACGAGCCGGAAGAGGTCCGTCCCGGCGGACTTGGTAGCTTCGATTCCTCCGATTTGGGCGGCGAGTTCAACGAGGGTTGCGTGACGCTCCTCGACGGCCTGCTGCTGGTCGGCGGAAAGGAGCCGGGCTATGAGTTGGGTGTGCTCAGTTTCCACACGAGTGACCCGTGCCGCAAGTTCGTCGCGCTCGTTCCGCAGGTCGACAAGTTGCTGTCCGTGACTGGTGAGCTCAGCCAGTTTTGTATCGATGTGAGCTAGGAGGCTGTGATGACCTGTTTCATTGAAGTCCCGGTCGCAGACCGGGCACCTGTTGCTATCGTCGACGACGCTGCGGACTGCGGCTAAGCCCTCGACGAGGGCGCTTGAATGCTCATGAGCATCAGCGAGTCGAGTCTGAAGCACATCCAACGCAGCTTGGTCGGACTCCAGTTGCGTGCCAACCGATTCGACCTGCGCGCGAACGTCGGAGGCATCGCTCAGCTCCTGGAGGGCCGAGTTCGTAGCGTACTCGACGGCGATACGCGGTTCGCTGCGCAGGTCGACACCAGCAGCCTGGGCTGCCGCTTCCCACGCCCGGACTTTCGCCCCGCCCTCGGCCTCCCACGCCTCTTTGTCGGCGGTCGCAGCCGCCAGCGCAAGGCGGGTCTCCTCGATTCGTTGCGTGGTCGGACGTTCGACCAGTGCTGAGATACGACCGCCCAAAGCGATGAGCTCCTGATGGAGCGTTACAGCAGCGGCAGACTCGACCCGGGTGGTGTCGCCGTCGAGTGTCGACCGGACGACCGCAAGAAGGTCCACATCGGAACCGGCGTCAGTCATTTCGCGATCGAGTCCAGCGACGGCCTCGCGGGTCGCGGCCCGCGCGTTGGTGACCTGCGTCCGGATTTCGGCTCGCAGAGCAGTCTGTTCTTTGAGCTGCATGGCTGCTGTCTTCGCTTCGCGATCGGCTTCGTCGACGCCGGCCGCGAGTTTCTTGAAGAGCCTGAAGTCATTTGCATCGCTGAGCCCGGTGCGAAGAGCGTCCAGTTTCTCAAGGCCAAGGAGCTCGTTGACGAACTTCTCGAGCGCTGTCTGTTCGTTGCCTTCGCGGGCTTGGTATAGGTCGAGGAGACGACCCAGCGATGTCTGGTCCAGGTAGCACCGTTCAGCGTAGAACTTCGCGGCGGCGGCGTTGAAGGCGGGGGTGCCTTCCAAACGCGCGCCGTTCACGGTCAGCGGGGTGCCGGGCGTTCCCGCTTGCAGGTACTCGGCAACGTCGGCTCGAACCGTTGCGTAGGACTGCCCGAGGAACGGGAGGTGCGCTCGGTAGCGATCGGACTGACGTTCCATGCTCCGAATACCGCCAGTCAAGGCGAGTTCTAGCGCCGACAGAACGCTTGTCTTTCCCGTGCCGTTTGGGCCGTGAATGAGTACGACGGGTGCGTCGAAAGGCAGTTCACGAGTGCCTTCTATGCGCCGGAAGTCGGAGACCATAAGGCGACGAATGGGGACGTCACTCATCGCCATCCCCCACCTCGTCGGTCCAGCCTGCTCCTTCATTCGCGTAGCGGCGCAGGGCTTCCTTTACTGTGTCCGGTCCGTCCGCGGCAGTCTTGATGAGCGCGATGTGGTCCGATGTCGCCCTCAGGGGACCGAGGACGGCCATCACTTCGTTGACTGGGTCGCCTCCGTGAACGAGGTCCGCGTTCGGCAGCTTCAGCGGCAGGAGGACGGCAACGGCTTCCTCAATTTCCGCGATATCGGGTGTGGAGGACGCGATGGGAAGGATGCGGGCGTATCGCTCCAACTCGATTCGATCGGAGGCGGCGACTCCGCCGAGAAGTACGAGACTCACAGGTCGCCGTGACGCCGCCAGGTCAAGGGAACGGGCTAAACCCGCGACGAGGCGTTGCAGACGCCGACGAGGAACTTGGTCAGTCGCAATCAGAACCAAGTCATGCGAAGTATTCATTCCGCGGGCCGCGGCCTCGAAGTCGAACTCTGTGCCGACAACAGTCAGAGGCTTGGGAAGTCGTTCGAAACCAGCTCTCTCCAGTACGGCGAGGACATCTTGAACGCTTGTCATCAGAACCCGCTCGCGAGTTTGAACGCCTCATACAAGTCATCAGCTGAGGCAGTGTCGGCGATGCTGGATGCGACGCTGAACCGCCCGGCTCTGGGCTTGCCATCACGACCGAAGCGAGATCTCGGTGATCGGGTCTGGGCCGGGGGCTCTTCATCCGCTATGACGATCAGCACATCCCCATCACTGTCGTCGAACGAGGCCTCCAACTCAAGCTGCGTCGACGTCGTGGCGTCCTTTACAAAGAACACACGGGCGGTTCGCTGGCCAGTGACCAGATGAACCACACCATCGCCGACTGCCCTGGCATCGCCCGGCATAGCTGACCACTGCCCCGAGGCGAGTCCGCGACCAATCAATGCCAGCGCGACACCGAGCCGCCCGAACTGTTTCGAAGGGAAATCTGCGTTGAGAACCGCCTGGGCGACAGGACGATCCGACAGCGGTTCATAGCGACCGCCACCGGCGGTCGGCATGCGGCCCGTACGAAAGACAGTCAGCGCCAAGTTTGCTACGTCGATAAGACGGGCAGCGAACCCCCTCTGAAACTCCAAAATCGCCGAGCGTTCGAGCGCTTCTGCGTCGTCGGGGTCAGCATTTTTCGCTGCCAGGTCGCGGAGGCCAAGTAGGTCTGTCTGCAACTGGCTCACGGCTGCCGGTCCCCAGACACTCTCAATTTCATGCTCGATCAAGAAGCTCAGTTTCTCGGTGAGCGACGACAGGACCAGGGCCAACAACGTTGGCTTGCCGTACGCACCCAGAAGGGCGGACTGTGCGATAGCGCTAGCGTTCCCCTGGTGATTCGAGCCATACGTAATCTTGAGAAGGTTCCGGTGATACGACTCCAGGTGCTCTTCACTGAGGACAACCGCAGGCGATGACGCCGGCCACGGCCGAGCCAAATCCTGGATGGCTCCCGCGAACACCGTGTGGAGGTTTGCATCCTGCGCCGACAGACCAAGCATCAACGTCAACCGGTCGGTATAGAGCACCTCAAGGTGCTTGCGCATCGACCGGTTCTCTGGCTGCTCAGTCCACCTCGAAATCTGTGATTCACGTGCGATGAGCAAATCCCGGTACTCGGACTCTTCATCTCGGGCACGCACCGCACAGCCATGGAACTTGATCACCTCAATACGCGGCCCGACAACACGAAAATCATCCGGCTTCACGGCAACGCGAACCAGCGAGCCAAACGCCGGAGTCAGTTCGCCGAGTGCCTTCTCAAGGAGCCCATCCCAGTTCGCGGTGACCGCCGATGCGACCAGCCCCTCCAGCATGAGGATCGCGATGCAGTAGTGCTCCACATCGGGCTCAAGGTCCGGTGCCCCATAGGTGTTCGGGACATCGAGACCTGTCCAGACGAGATAGTCGTCAGGGTTGGTGTCACCTACGAGAACATCAAGAACGCGCGAGTAGTTCGTCACCAGAGCTGGGATGATGCGGTCCCGCAGCGGCCAGCCCTCGACTGCGATCGAGAAATCGATGCTCTTCAGTTCCTCGCCCGTCAGACCGGCGAGCCGCAGCACCTCGTCAAGCGCGACCCGGTACTCACAGTTCGTGTCACCAGCAACGATGTTCGACCGGAGGTGCTCTATGACACGCTTGAGGAGTGCATTGACATTCGGCACCCTGTCGCGAGAGATACCCGAACCAAGCCACAGCACGTACTGACCTTCATTGAAGGCAGCAGTGAACGCTGAGAAGGTCGACCCGAACCTCTCCAGAACAGCCGGAACCGTTCGTAAAGGTTCAGCCATCCCGTCCCCCAAGCACGATACGTCTCCGCAACCCGCGGACGGTCTGGACGTCAGTGTGTCCAAGCCAATCTTGCCACGATTGCACGTTGATCCATTGAGAGCGTGAGCTCCGCGGTGGTCTCTACAGGCTCCACTCTGGCAGCACCATCCAATAACGGCATGCCGGTCTTGCGCCTACTCGAAGCGGAAACCGAACAGGCCACCGTCCTCAGTTGCGTCGCTGAGCCTCGTATCGAGAAGGTAGTCAGAACTATCGAAGGCCCCCTCGGCTTCTACGGACGCCAAGAAGTCTGAGTTCATTGTGACGACGTACTGAAATCCGTACTGCTCCGCTAAGCGCGCACCGATGTTTAGGCAGGACGCGACCTGCCGATGGTCGGTCGCGTCGAAGTTGTGGCTGTCATGCACTAATACCCGCGGTGCCCGTCCGAGCTGGAGGCCCTGAATCAAGGTGACGATGTCGAGAAGGAATGTCTCAACTCCCAGGATGCCCGTGCTGGCGTCGCCCGAGATTTCCGGCTTGACCTTCAGCGTCCCCAGAGACGACGGAGAGACCAACAGGTCAGAATGCCGTCATGGGCCAGAAGTACCAACGTCTGATTCCGCTTGTTTACTTGAGTTTTAGCCTACCAAGGGGCGTACGACAAGTGCGAAACCTCACACGTCCGCGGTACCGCATGGAATCTCCGACGCCACAACCGAGCACCGGCGGCGAGGGAGCTGGACTGCACTCGACCCCCTCGCGCAGGATTGCGAATCGGCGTTCAGGCCCGTAGGTAAACTCGAAATGGAGTTGAACTGCCTCTAAGACTCAAGCTGTCGCCCGACCGGTACCCGAGCCAGCGAGGGCCACACCGCTTGCCCCAATGCCGCCGTGGCGCTCCAGTTCTCGGGCCCGAGTGCCCCGAGCAAAATCTCGAGGGCGGTCCCGACCTCGGCATCCCGTAGTCCGGCGATCGTATGGGGCAGCGACGATGGCAGCGTTGCGAGTAGTCGCTGAAGGCTCGCGTCCCAAGCGGCTGTCAGAGCAGTCTCGCGAAGCTCGATGAGGATGCTGTCCAGCGATTGGCGAGCGCCTTCCGATAGTCCGAGCTCGGCTAGCTGGGGCTCGATGAGGTCGGCCAATAGAGCGTCAACTCGGGTCACTTGACCGAGGGAGGTCTGTGCCTCCGGTATGGGCGCGCCGAACTGGCCGGCCGCCAGCACGGAATGGGCGATCGTGCGCGCGACGGGAGTTCCCGCGAACGCTGCTTTCAGCGCGTTCCGGATGTACATCAGGTCATTTCCCACGCTGGCGTTGGAGAGGCCAATTGCGACGGCACGAACGTCTTGCGGAACGGGACCCGAGAGTGCTCGCAGCGCCACGTCGATCAATCTTCGCTGCCATCTGGGAGTCCGGGCAGCTAGGCCGTCGTCGAGCAGATATGCCGCCAGCTCCGGGCCGATTGCGCACAACCAGCCGGGCCAATTCGCGTTCTTGTCCACGTTTTCCACGACGTCGGTGACGAGGTCTCGGCGATGATCGGGACCTTCTGCGAACACACGTCCAGCCACGAACACCCAGGTATTGCGCCAGTGAGGGCTCGGCGCGGTTGCTGACAGATGAGCGTTAAGTTGCTCGTCGGTGACATTGCTCAACGCGCGTGCGGCCATCAGTTCCTGAAGGCTGCGTATCTCAAAAGAGACTCCGTCGTTCTCTGCAGGGACTAGCAGCACCAGGCGCTCGGTGGTTGCTTGGACAATCCGGTCCGCGATCCGGTCCACCTGCGGGCCAAGCTGGTGACCGACCTGGACGAGCCGCTGGACGGCAAGTTGGCGCAGTTCATCCTTCGTGAGGATCGCACGTGCATCGGTCGAGGTCTCGGCGTGGATTTGTAGCGACAGGCCGACAGCTTCGTGAAGGTCCGTGATCGCGGGTCGATGTTCGGCCAGGAATGGTGCGAGGTTTGTGGGTTTCGCTGATTCCCGTTGGTAGATGGTCTCGAAGTATCGCCAGAAAAGCTGGTATCGGTCAGCCGGAAGTACTCCGAACTGTTCAAGGATCAAGGTCATGATCAGAACTTGTAGCGGCGTCTTCATGAGTCGCAACATCGTGGCGTCGGATGCGTGTCGCTCGAAGCGTGCGATGACTTGATCTCGGCGGTCTAGGTCGTCAGAGAGTCGGCGAGAGGTGATATGGCGTCCATAGCTGATAGCTGTCGGAGCATCCAGGTACTTCAAGTTGAGCTGGGTAAACAGCTCAGGCATGATCTGTTCCGTGTAACCCATTGGTCGGGTCGTGACGATCACGAGGAGGTCTGCATCGTCCTGGTGCGCTTCCTCGACGAAGGTTCTGATCTCGTCCAGCACGCGGGGGCGCACTTCCGGCGCGGTGACTTCATCGAGTCCGTCGAGGACGACGAGGCACGGCCAGTGCTGGAACCACCTCTTCAGTGTGTGCGGCTTGATGTCCAGTTCGGCACGGGCAGTCACGCGTTCGCTCAGCCATCTCAACAGGCTCTTATCGCCGCTTGGACCAATCTCGTCGGCGTAGTGCGCGAGGTTTACCCGAATCGGCCACCGATGGTTCTTTGGGGCCGATACGCCGATGCGCTCCAGGGCGGCTGCGGTTCCGTCGAGGATCGCGGTTGTTGTTGCTGTGAGTGATTCGTCGGCAGCGAACCCGGACCGGTACATCTGGGTCAAGAACGACGTGGTCGTGCTCTTGCCGCTACCAGGTTGACCTGTGATGACGAGGTGCGGCTGCGCCGAGTGGAATGACGGCTTTAGTACGGAGTCGCCGCGGTCGATCACTTCCTGAAGCAGCGTCGTATTTTCGGCGCGCGTCCCGTCGGCCTTGAGATCGATGATGACCTCGTCGATCGATTGTCGGGTTGTCCCCCCAGCGTCACTGAAGTTCACCCAGCGCTCGACGCCCAGAGTTCTCATTGCGTGCGCTTTTAAAACAGGCTCGAACTGAGAAGGATCGAGCAGCCCGCCGAGCGCACCGAGCCGGGTGAGTAGGTCCCCGACCGTCAGCATTCCCTTGAAGGCGTTACGAATTCCGTCGTTCACCGTCAGTAAGCCGTTGAGCTGGTCGCGATGCCAGACCTTCGCAGACCGAAGACCTCGGGCGGCCAACGAGTCCCGGCCGTCAGTTCCAGGCACGGGCGAGGTGATCCGCTGACGGATGTTGGCGTTGATCTGGTCGATTCCGCCAGAGTTTGCGACGCTGCTTAGCCGCGCATTCGTCACGAAGATGATGTACTGAGGAAACTGTCCTCGCTTACTGTCGTTGGCCATCCAAGAATCGAATTCATCGGAAACCTGCTTCAGTAGCCATGAGGCGTTCTGCGCAGGAGTTCCGAGGGTTTCCTTTTGCTTCGCTTGAAGGACGATGTACCCGTCCCAAGAGTCCGTCCCGAAGCCCGTTGTCGCGGACCAGTTCACCGGTCCGGTGTAGGTCGCTTCCCGTCCACCATCCGGGCCCGACCCGAAGGCCTCGACTCCGTGCCCGAGTGCCTTGAGCGCCAACGCGACTGTGAGCTGCTCAAACGCCCGCGGGCTGAGTTCCTCCAACGGGTAGTCCTGCGCCATCGAGCCGCCTCCCGTGAATCGTCCTGCCCAATGATCCCATCAGGGACGGACACCGACGCGGAAGCCACACCCGCTGCTCAATAGTCTGCGATAAGGGCGACAATCTCAGAGCCAGTCGTAAGTGGCGTCCCGTCTGAGGAGATCTGGGTCCAGGCGCAGTGCGATCCACTATGGGCCTCAGGGAGGTCTTGCCCGGCTAAAGGAACCTTGCAGCCTACGTTGCAGGAGGATGGTGACATGAGCACAATCGAGCTGGGGAGCGCGGGAGCGCCGACATTGGAGCGGCTCTTCCGAGGCGAGTGGAGTTTCTCGACGCACCCCGACATCGCACTTCCCGGAACCCTGACCTTCACTCCCGCACAAGGCGCTCGCTTGGAAGTGGACGGCGAGTTCCTCGGCCAACATTTATGGACTGACGATTTCCAGATCCTCGGAACGGACGCTCACGGCACACGAGTCACGATGCTTGAGCCGCAGCGGATACTGACGACTACGCGTGCGGGAAAGCACAGTGAGGTCTGGGCTGCGCGAGAGATCGCTGTTGGGGCCTGGCTTCCAGATGGAACCGCGACGATGGTGAAGTCTCTGACTCTGAGAACGCGCGCGACTAGGGCCTGGGCGGACCAACACTCACCTGAAGTGCAGGAAACCTCCGAGGCCGGAGCAGTCGCGGTCCGGTCCGCGGTTCCTGAGCCACTCAGGTCGCGGCTCTTGGCTGGAACCCTCACCTTTCGATGGAACATCCAACAGCGGTCCAGTTCTATCGGCTTCAGCCGTCGCTACGTACCAGAGTTTGAGTACGTGCCTGACGAACCATTGGCTCTATCTGCGGCGTGGGAGGCATTTGTTACGCCTGTGCTGCACCTCATGACATTGGCCTGCGATACGGGCGACCAGTTCGAGAGTCTGACAGTTCAGCCCGCCGATGCCGAAGACGATGACGCGGAAGGTGTGGGCGCGCCCAAGGACGGGTACGACTACCCGATCTTCCCTGGCAGTTTCGAGTGGCTCACTTCGTCTTGGATGGCTCATCCAACTGATCGTGAATTTCCTGCCGACTTTGAGTTCCTCATCCCCTTTGACGAGATGGCGGTGCGCTTTCCAACACTTGTGGCCCGTTGGTTTGAAATGGATGAGCAAGGACGATCGGCCTTCTACAACTTCTTCGCATACGTGATGTGGCCCGCACTGAGCTCATTCGAGGAGTCCTTCCTGCGCGTAGTGCGCGCGCTGGAGGTTTGGCATGGTGTTCTCGACCCGTCGCTCGCGATTCCCGAAGTGGACTTCGCTCCCATCAAACGGAAGGTCAAGGAAGCTCTCGAAGGTGAACCACAAGGTGAGCTTGTTGTGTCTCGCCTCAAGCACGCAAACGAGCACAGCCTGAAAGCCCGCCTCGAACTGATGGTCGGCCGCTCCAGCCCGTTCGTTCGAGCGCGGTATGAGCGGCGAGAGCGCTTCCTTCGGCGCGTCGTTGATACACGTGACTCACTAACGCACGTTGGTGACCTCGGCGATCGATTCCAAGGGCGGGAACTATCTGAGGCGCTCGTACTTCTCAGCACGCTGATGAAAGCTGTGATGCTCCGCGAATTAGGTCTTGACGAACCTGAGGTAGATGCGATGCTTCGGCGAACTCAGTCAGTGAAGTATGGAATCAGATGAGCTTGCGCGCCGACCTACGCGGAGGGCGTCTCGTGTCACAACGCACTGTCGCCGGGAGTGGCCGGGCAGTCTTGCATCACATGGTTGTGTCTACGCTCCGATGGCCTCGTAGCGAGCCGACTTCATGGCGTCGCTTTGTTGCCGCACGCGGCGGCGCTCAGCGCTCTCTCGGACGCAGACGCGGAGCAGGAGGACGAGGCTGACGGGCCCCATGACCAGGAACTTGAGTGCGTTCCACAGGAACAGGAGCACGAGAAGGTTGAGCCATCCCGGAGCGCCGTCTGCGATGAGATTGGTGCAGATGCTCGCGGCGAGCAGGTGCGGGGCGGCCAGGAGCATCGCCGGGACACCCCACTTGAGGCCGCGGCGAGTGCGGATCAGGTCGAGCAGGATGTTCGTCGGCATGTAGCGGCGAAGGAAGTATCGGGTGTGGACGCTTGCCGCCCAGAGCAGTCTAAGCATGGTCGGGCCTCTCATCAGACGTGTTTCTCCGTCGAGGAGGCAGAACATGATGAGTGGCCCCGAAGGGACTGTCCCGAAGGACCCGCAGAGATTGGAACGCTGCCTCTCTTCTAGGGTACGACTTCCGGGCGACATTCGTAAGAGGTGCACACTTCGCGCCCTGGTTCCGAGCGCGCACCTGCCTGGCACAGTCTGATGGGAGCCGGGCATGGTGATGATCACTTCTCTCGCCAAGGACGAGCGAACCGCCAGGGTCGCTCTCGCCGCCACACTGGAGCCGGATGACTCGGTGACGGGCAGGCTGGTGTCGGCGGTCGGCGCGGCCGAGGCCGTGCGCCTGGCCGCAGGCACCGGCGCGTTCCCGAAGAAAGTCGATGCGGTCGAGGGTGAGTTGTGGCGGAAGAAGGTCGCTCCTCGTCTTGATGTGCGCACCATCACGCGGGCGCTGTCCGAGACCGACCGGCTGGGGCTCCGCATCATCGTTCCCAGTGAGAGCGACTGGCCCAGCGGCCTGAACGATTTGGGCGACCGCACGCCGACCGCATTGTGGGTGCGCGGGGCCGGTTCATTTCTGACCACACCGCTTCACGATCGGGTGACGATCACCGGCGCCCGCGCAGCCACCGGGTACGGCGAGCACGTCGCCGTCGAGCTCGCCTCCGATCTGGCAAGGACCGAACGGCTCGTCGTCGCCGGCGGTGCCTACGGCATCGACAGGGCCGCGCACAGCGCCGCCTTGGCTGCGGGAGGGCGGACGATCGCGGTGCTCGCGGGCGGCCTGGACCGTCTCTACCCGGCAGGCAACCATGAGCTGCTGGATCGCATCGGCGACGTTGGCCTACTCGTCAGCGAGATGGCCCCCGGTGCCGCGCCGACCAAGTGGCGCTTTCTCGCCCGCAATCGCATCCTGGGCGCCATCTCGGGCGCGACCGTGATCGTGGAAGCCGGCTACCGCTCGGGCTCACTCAACGTCGCCGCCCGCGCGGCCCAGATCGGCCGCCCGGTCGGCGCAGTTCCCGGCCCAGTAACCAGCGCCGCGAGCTCGGGCGCTCACCAGCTGCTCCGCGAAGGCATCGCCTCCCTCATCACCGATGCCGACGATGTCAACGCCCTCGCCCGCCCGCCCGCCGTAGCCAGCGGGCGAGCGTTTGAGCATGAGGCCGGGGTAGCCCGCTCCGCGCGCCCTCCGGGACGTTCGTTGTAATTGCGTCAGGTCCGCGGTGCGTGTCCCGATGTCCCGGGTGATGTGCTCGCTCATCTCTACGCTTAGAACATGACCTTTACCGCACTGCATCGCGCCCTCGGGGTCGCGCCGGGGCCGTTGACCGATGAGCTGCTCGATGCGGCGGTGAGCGGCGGCGTGGTGGAGGCGAATGACTTGGATTGGAAGTCTGAGCTGCCGCCGGCGAAGGGGCTGCCGCAGACTGACTTCCCCAAGGATGTCGCCGCGATGGCGAACAGCGGCGGAGGAGTCATCGTCTTCGGCGTGCGGGAGTCGCAGAAGGCCGCGACGGAGCGGGTCGATGTCGGCGAGTTCGATGAGGCGTATGAGAGATCGCTACGCAGCGCCGCGATCACCGCCATCTCGCCGCCGGTGTTCGGGCTGAACGTGCATCGGCTCGGAGATGAGGGCAACCGTGCCATCGTGGTCGAGATCCCGTCGAGCGTCGACGGCCCGCATCTGATCTACAGGAACGACTACTTTGGTGCGCCGGTGCGCAACGACTCGGACACTGTGTGGATGAAGGAGCGTCAGATCGAGGCGATGTATCGAGCGCGGTTCGATGAGCGTCGCCACGCCACCGAGGCCCTGGACAATCTATTCGCCGAAGCCGCGGGCGGGCGCAGCTCGGGTGAGCGTGCCTGGCTGATTGCCGTCGCCCATCCCCGTGTTCCCCGGTTCCGGGATCGGCTGACTCGGGACGAGGCCCGTGATGTGCTGTCCAAGACCGAGGGGCTTGCCCTGACGTACGCTGGCCGAGGTGGGGTTCATCCTTTGGAGAGCGTCGACAGGCACAACCCTCGACCTGGTCTGCGGCGCTGGGTTGCGGTCAACACTGCGACCGGCGACCGGTCGACGTGGAAAGAGTCTTGGCTGAGCATTCACCGCGATGGTTCGGTGACTCTCGCGGCGGCGGTGGGCGGGCATCGCATGAGCAGTGACGGCTACTTCGAGGGCTCGCAGGTTCAGTCTGCTGGTCTTGAATGCGGTATCGCGGACTTCATGGGACTCCTCCGCGCCACGGCCGAGGCGACCGACAACGACGAGTACGACGTGCGTATCGGGATCGAGTGGACCGGCGAGCAGCCGCTGACCATCCTGACCACCGATAATTTCGGTCAGACCTTTGACGGCGTCTCCACGCCGCTGCACCACTACGCCCCGGTCGAGACCACCGTGAACGCGGTCGAGCCTGCGTTGGACTACTACTGGCATGTCCACGACCTCGCCCTGGATTGCGTGAACCAGGGCGGCGTCTCGAACGTGCGGATGATCCAGCCCCCGGAGCGGACCGACCAGCAGTAGGCCGTTACAGCGACGGCCCAACGCGCTGAGTCCCTGTGCGACGCGTGCTTTCCTGCTCTGTCTGCTCAGCCTGGGTGAGGTTCTGTGCCCGGTCGAGCGCGGCGCGGGCGCGGGCGGCGTCGAGCTTCTGAGCGTCGGCCTCTGCGGGTGCGCCAAGCGGGAGCGGGTCGGCGATCCCGTAGCGATCCCGATACGCCGCGATGGTGCGTGCGGCATGTCGCCACAATTGCGCTGCTCGTTCCTGCTTCGGTTGCTTCCCGAGCGCCTCGATCCACTCGTGGCCCTCGCTGACTACGGCATCGAGGATCGCGTCTGCGCGGGCTTCGATGAGGTCGCGTCGCTTGGCGAGCGCCTGCCGGAACTCCGGGCTCATGGTTCCGGTGGCCTCGGGAATGAGACCAGCGATCAGGCGCGGCATCTTGCGGGCGCGCGCGGAGCCGGCGGGTCGCTCGGTGGCTTTGGCGACGCGGTGGTGGAGGACGGCGGCGATGTCGTCCGCATCGGTGAATCGTCGTGCTCGCACGAGGCGCGGTAGCAGCGTGTCGACCTCGTGGTGGTTGGCCTCGGCTCGGCGCAGTTCAGCGGTCAGCGCGCCGAATGCCGGAGAGTTGATCGCGGCTTCTGCCTCCTCGTCGGTGAGTCCGGATGCGCGGACGAGGGTCGCCCAGCGGTCGCGTTGCGCGGCGGCGGCGATCGTCTCGTACTCGGCGGAGAGCTGACCGATGTTCGCCCATGCTTCCTGCTCGGCGGTGGTCGTCTCGTGGGCGGAGAGCTCGGCGCCGACGTGCCGCAGCACCCCGAACAGCACCGACCGGGCGGTGGCTTCGATGTTGTCTCCAGGGTGCGGGCCGTCGTGGGAGCCGTCGGGCTTGTCGACGGCGACGTAGGCCCTGTTCGCCTCACGGCCGCGGGTGAGGGCGACGTACAGGTTCTCCCGTGTCATCGAAGCGTCGACCAGGACGTGGGCGGTGTCGGTGGTGATGCCCTGCGCGCGGAAAGAGGTCACCGCGTAGCCGAGGTCGAGGTGTTCGGCCACGTACCCGGCCGGGAGCACGACCGACCCGCCCCAGCGTCTCGCGGTGCGACGGAGAGTGAGCGAGCCATCGTCGCGGACCTCGGTGACTGTCCATCTGTCGCCGTTTCGGACCCAGCCGCGGCCGGCGCGCAGGCGTCGGTTGTTGTGCCGGGTGATGACCGAATCCCCGGCCGCCGCGCGGGTCCCGTCGTGCAGCTCGACCTCGTGCAACGCGTTCACCGTGCCGTCGAGGATCAGGTCTGTGCGGGCCCGCTGGTTGAGCGCGAGGACGGACTCGTTCGAGTCGGTGACCAGCACGGTCGCTCGTCCGGCAAGCCGGTCGGTCCGCCATGCGGCGTAGGCGGTGTCGATCATCGTCTCAGTCTCCCCGCCGTGGATTCGGCCGTGCTTCAGGTAGGTGTCGATGACCTCGGTGCGCCCGTGACGCAGACCGAGCGAAGCGGTCTTCTCCCACGGGTTCGCGAACCTGTGGACGTCGACCAGTTCGGGGGCGTCGTCCCGGTCGTGCACGAGCAGCGAGAACGCCCCGCCCGCGTCTACCGACTGGAGCTGCGCGTAGTCACCGACGAGCAAGACCTTCGCCCCAGTCTCGGCGGCGAGGCTCGTAATCCGGTCGAGCGACAGCGTGCCGGCGAGCGAGGCTTCATCGAGGATCACGAGCTGCCCCGTGCGGAACGTCTCGCCGGTGCGCTCGTGGGTGTCCCACCACTTCGCGGTGTTCTCGGTCTGGATGCCGAGGTCATCGGCGAGGACCTGCGCCGCGACAGCGGAGGGGGCGAGTCCGACCACCGAGCCGGGACCGTGCTCTGACTCCCACGCGCGACGGAGCGCGTTCATCGCGGTCGTCTTGCCCGCCCCGGCGGGACCCACGAGGACATCGACGACGCGGCCGGAGACGGCGACCTTCGCCAGGGCAGCGACCTGGTCGTCGCCGAGCATCTGCCCCTTCCGGTCGGGCCGTGCCGCGATCCGCTCGACCGTCGCCAGCGGCACAGTCGGTCCGGTGGTGGTCCGGGCGCGCTCGAGGAGGCGGTCTTCGGCCGCCAGCAGCACTTCGGAGGAGAACACGGTCGAGTGCTTCGGCCGGAACACGCTGGTTCCGTCCGGTCGCTGGAACACCGCGGGGCTCGATGCGAGCTCGGGCGGCGTCAGCCGCAGCGACACGGCCTCGGCGGCGTCCACGACCAGACCGACGACCGCCTCCCGATCGTCGGTGGTAGCGAACCTGTAGCTCATGGTCTGCCGGGCCGCCTCGGCGGTCAGGTTCCATCGCCGCCAGGTCGAGCGCTTCTCACCGACCGTCTCGACCACGCTTGTCCCGAGGGAAGCAATCACGTCCAACGGCACGTCGTCCGCGCGGAGCAGTAGCGGCTCCTCGTTCGCGGTCACATCCTGCGCCCACGAGGTCGCGTCCGATCCGAGGATACGGCCGGCGCGCTGTCGCCACTCGGCGGTGAGGTCGGCCAGCGAGTGCACTTCCTTCTCCGGCCGCGTGGTGAGGGTTGCCTGGGCGCGGAGCTTCATGATCGTCGCCGGAGCCGGCCTGCGCCCGTGCTCGGTGACGTACTGCTCGATCAGGCGATCAGTCTCGACGTCGATGTGCCGCGACCTCGTGGAGAACGCAGCCAGCAGTTCCTCTGGCACGCCGACGATCACCCACGCCGGGTTCCGGTCGCGGCCCATCTCGCGGGCCTCCCACACGACGCCGAACATGCGGGTCAGGTGGTCGGCGAACACCGCCTCGTGCAGCTCCGACATGGCGACGGTCGCCGCGTGCATGGGTCGCCCATCGAGGGAGCGCCACTTGCCGTCGAGGACGGTCTGCACCTTGTTCGAGACAACCACATGCGTATGCAAGTGCGGATCGCCCGCACGAGAGTCGTAGTGGTCGTACCCGGTTGCGATCAGCCCGTGAACGTCCACCTGTGCAACCGCGCCGTTGCGCCCGGTTGCGCCCGTGCGGGTGGCTGCAACCTCCCGCTCCATGAACGCAACCACCTCCGCAACCGCCGCATGATGCGCCTGCCCGATCAGAGATTGCGTGCCCGCGTCCGCAACGGCCCACAACACGGACGCCGACTTAGGGATGGAGAACGTGAAGTCGTATCCCGCAACCGCTCGCCGCGTGCCGCGCTCGGCCTCCTCCGCCTCGATTGCGGCGACCGCCTCCGCACGGGAGACCGGCCCCAGAGTAGGGTCGAGGTCCGCGACGCGCTCAGCGACCCGCTCAGCGACAGGCCGGTACGCGGGGTACGCGCGGCCCAACGGCTTCCCGGTGATCGGGTCGCGGCCCATGCCGATGAGGAGCTGGAGCTGGGCTTCGGAGACCTGATCGCCCTCCCCGATCTGACCGCCGCCGAGGTCAGCGACGCCGGAGCCGAGCCACCTGCCGGGCGGCGTGCCCTCGGCGTTGTAGTACCTCGTCAACGGCGTCGAGAGCGACCTGTCACCGTCGCCTGCGGCGACCGTGCGCAGCAGGTACTTGTAGCCATCACCCGCCGACATCACGCGCATCGAAACCGTCATCGCCCTGCCTCCGCTCGCTCATCGGGGAGGTGAGCGAGCGACTGCCCGAAGCGGGCGGGCGACCTCGATCTGCAAGAGGCGTGGTGGCTCAGATCATGAAAAGGAAACGACGGGTCGGACGCGCAGCCGGACAGCTACGCGGCATGATCGGGAACTGCGTCGCGCACCTGGCAGGTGGCCATCCCTGCATCGAATTCATGAGTGGACGACGACCGGGAATCACCCGACCTGCCGGAGTCTTCATGCGCGAGCCGAACGATCGCGACCGTGGCCCACGGGCAGTCGCGCCATTGATCGTGCTTCGCTGGCGGCGCCGGGTGCATTCGAGCGTCCATTGCGAAACCTCGCATCCGAGCCGAAGACCGTCTATCGAGATGCCGGCACCGCGGTGAGGTTTCCTAGAGCCACTCCCCCGCGCTGTCGAACAGTTCCTGCAATTCGTTGATCAACCGCGCGACGTGGAAACCGTCCGCGACCGCATGGTGAAGCTGCACCGCCAGAGGAATGAACACTCGGTCACCCTCATCGACATACTTTCCGAGAGTGAAAATCGGCAGGTAGTGCCCGTGCCCGCCTGCGATGTTCAACTCGAAGCCCGTAAACGACACCCACGGCAGGCTCGAGATGTCGAACGCGTTGTCCGGCAGCTCGCCCTGCGGGAACATCCGATCAGCCGAACGGTGGATTCGCGACAGTTCGACTGCCTCGGCGTGAAAAGCGTCGAAGTCATCGTCGTGGGGAAGCCACACGCTAGAGAAGGTCTCGCGATCAGAGTTGAAGACTGTGAACGCCGGATGCACGACATCCCAGACCGAAGGAATACCGTCATCGACAGACATCCGAAACTCTTCGTGTCTGTTCAACAGGCTTGAGATCGCCCATACCTGTGAGGGATAGGCTTTACGACCCGCCTGACGCACAGCCGTCGTAAACGATGTCACATCGAGGCGGATGGTCAAGCTATATGTGCACGGAAAACGCGTGAAGTGCTCGAACTGATCGCGACGAGGCCAGGCATCGAGGTCGACGAGTCGCCTCTGGTTCATCGAACCACCTACCTTCCAAAGATATGAGGGACGCGGCGTGCTCCCAGCCATTCCTGAGACACCGTGCGCGACGTCGAGTCGGCGCACCCAGTGATCTGCACTGTGCACCATGGTCGGCCTCCGACAACGCTGGTCCTATAATCTCATCACCGAACGGCCCCAACCTCCACTCATCAGTGACGCCTCGGCAGCAGTTGCCGCCAGCCCCGCGAAAGACGGGGCCTCACGCTGATCGATCCGTCAGCGAACAGGGTGGTGGCGTGGCAGTCGTTACCGACATTGGCGTGATCCGTGCGGCCGGTGGCGTTCGGGCCGATGGTGCCGCTCTGTGACCTGCGCGAGGGTGGTGGCATGCCTGAAAAGAAGAATCAAACGGATCCGCGGAGCGCGGATGGCAGCGCCGGGGATGCCGACTACGGGGTCATCGGTCTCGACTACGCCCGATATCGGCGCCCTGAGCCAGCCTTCGCTGCGGCGATTGCAGCTGCCCTGGGCGACGCCAGAACGCTGGTGAACATCGGTGCCGGCGCCGGCTCCTACGAGCCCACGGACCTCGACGTCACCGCGGTCGAGCCCAGTGCCGCGATGCGAGCGCAGCGCCCTGTCGGCTCCGCTGCGGTCGTCGACGCGGCTGCCGAGCGGATGCCGTTCCCGAATGCTGCCTTCGACGCGGCCCTGGCCTCCTTCACCGTCCACCAATGGCGGGACCTGCGTGCAGGCCTGCGGGAGGCGCGGCGCGTGGCGAGCGGGCCGGTCGTAATCCTCACCTGCGATCCGGCGGCGTTGCGATCCTCGTGGCTGAACGAGTACGCGCCCGAGGTCATCTCGACCGAGGCAGGGCGATACCCAAAGGTTGCCGACATCCGCTCGGGCCTCGGCGGGACCGTCACGGTCACAGCGTTGCCAATCCCTCTCGCGTGCACCGACGGCTTCTCGGAGGCGTATTACGGTCGGCCCGAAGCGCTCCTGGACGCGGGCGCCCGCCTGGCGAACTCGGCTTGGAGCTTCGTGGAACGGACCGTCGGCGAACGGTTCGAGCGGACTCTCCGCGCCGATCTCGACAGCGGTGCGTGGGATGCCCGGCATGGTCGCCTGCGCACCCAGCCGTTCTTCGATGGATCGCTGCGCCTGATCGTGGGCCGCCCGTGACGGGTGCCTCGGTGCTCAGATCCACGGTCGGCCGGTCGTTGTGGCCTACTGCTGCCTGGTTCTGGGCGTTGCAGTTCGCGGTATTGAACCCGCTGCTTGCGGTCCTGCTGGTTGCTCTCTATGACGCCACTCCGACACAGCTCGGTTTGACGCTCGGCGCGTACAACATCGGCGGGTTCATCGCGTCGCTGGTGATCCCGGCCGCCGCCGACAGATCGGGCGACTATCTCCGCCCTTTGCTGATCTGCGGGATCTGCGGTGTCGCGATGGTCATCGCCCTCGCCGTGACGACGGCACTGCCGGTCGCGTTGCTTGCACTCGTGCTCCTCGGGGGTCCACCGGGGGTTGGCTCCACGCTCCTGTTCGCTCAGCTGCGTCATGACGGGGCCTCGCCGTCACGGGTGATCCGGACCCGCGCGATCGTGTCGTTCGCGTGGGTAGTCGGGCCGCCGCTCGCCACCGCGTGCACCGGAGCGTTCGGAAACGGCTCCGCGCTGTGGCTGCTCGCTGGCATCGGGGTGGTCAACGTCGCAACCGCCCTGCTGCTCCACCGCGCCCGTCCCCGCGGCGCGAGCGAAGCGGGGCCGCAGGTTTCCCGTCCACCGATTCTCACTCAACTGCGCGGCTGGGGACGCTGGGGAACCGTCTCCGCGTTTCTCGTGCTCCAAGTGACCAACATCGCGACCGTGACAGTCACCACCCTGTTCGTCACTGTTCAGATGCACGCGCCGGTATTGTGGGCGGGCCTCATTCTCGGGGCGGCAGCTCTCATGGAGATCCCCGCGCTCCTGATCATCGGCCGAATCCACACGCGCATGGCCGCAAGAACCCTGATCCTCATCTCCTGTGTCGTGGGCGTCGCATACTATGCTCTCGCGGCTGGCGCCCAGAACACCTGGCAGCTCCTGATCCTGCAGCCGCTGAACGCATGGTTCTTCGCCACAGTTGCAGGCGTCGGACTGACGGTTTTCCAGGACGTCTTCCCGAGCCCGGGGCTGGCGTCCGGGCTGTTCGCCAATACCCGTCGCATCGGCGCGGTTCTCTCCGGCCTGCTCATCGCCGCCCTCGCAGTCTTCCCTGACACCTACCGGTCCGTCTACACGGCAGCTGCGATCCTCGTCACCGTCGCCCTCTTCGGCTACGCGGTAGCGGCTTACCCTCCTCGCGCGAACGCGACGGGCGCCGATGCGCAGTAGTGTCTCGAAGATGACCTCCTCAAGGAACCACCGCGTCGGTGTTCTCGTCCTCGATGGTGCGAAGGCGCTCGATGTCGGGATCGCGGCCCACGTCTTCGCCAAACGACCGAGCATGCCGTACGAGGTTCGCGTCTGCGGTGAGCACCCCGGCACGGTCGAGGGCTGGAACGGACTGGCCTACGCCGTCAGCCACGGCCTCGAGACGCTCGCCTGGGCCGATACGATCCTCGTCCCCGGCTATCGGAACCCCGCCGATACTCGCACCTCACCCAAGGTCATGGAAGCGCTGCGCACCGCCTATGCCCGCGGAGCCCGGATCGCCGCGATCTCTACCGGAGCGTTCACCCTGGCGGCCGCGAAACTCCTCGACGGCAAGCGTGCCACCACGCATTGGCACTACACGCACGCTATGCGCGAGAAGTACCCCGAGATCGCTGTCGACGAGAACGTACTCTTCGTGGATGCCGGCCAGGTCCTCACGAGCGCAGGCGCTGCCAGCGGCATCGACCTCTGCCTGCACCTCATCCGCCGCGACCACGGCGTCGGACTCGCGAACCACGTCGCCCGCCGACTCGTGAGCGCACCGTACCGATCGGGTGGACAGGCCCAGTACCTCCCGCACAGCATCCCTGAACCGCTCGGCGACGCCTTCGCGCACACCCGCGCCTGGGCTCTCGAACACCTTCGTGACGACCTCACCCTGACCGCTCTTGCGAGGCAGGCCAACGTCTCGCCCCGTACCTTTTCCCGACGCTTCACCGCGGACACCGGTATCACCCCCATGCAATGGGTCCTCCGGGCGCGCGTCGACCACGCCCGAGAACTCCTGGAACGCACCGACCTCACCATCACCCAGATCGCTGGGGCCGTCGGTCTCGGAACCGACACCAACCTCCGCCGACACTTCGGCAGCATCATCGGAACTTCACCATCGGCCTACCGCCAGGCCTTTCACGAATAGACGACCAGCGACCGCACCAGTATTTTTGACCATCGCCTATCGGACGCAGTCAGAGGGCCATGCCCAGCACGGTTCGAACGGTAATACTGCCTCCGTGGTCATCTTCGCGACATACGTCAACTTCAACACCCTTCAGATCGCTGAGGTCCGTGCGCCGACTCCCGGTCAGTTGAAGGTTCCGATCCAAATGGAATCGGTTAAGTGAGGCTGGTGCCGAGTCGTGTTGCTCGATGGTGAGGCAGCAGGTCGGGGAAAAGTGCTTCGAGGTCGCCGGTGGCGCGGGTGTCCTCGCCAACCCATGGGCGGAAGCGGTGGGTTGTGTCAGGTCTCAAGCTGCTGGCGTTCCGGCAGCGATGACCTGTCCAATGGCGTCACGGGATTCCGTGAGCGCGTCGATCGCAGAGATGATGCGGTCTTGTTCGTGCCGGAGTTCGTCAATGAGTTCCGCGCAGACAGGGGTGAGCTGCCCGAGTCGTTCGGTGAGGCAGGGCAGCACCGTGCCAATGGTGGCGGTGCTCAGCCCGACGTTCAGGAGTTGCCTGACCCGGCGAGCAGCGACGAGGTCGTCTACGGAGTAGTCGCGATAGCCGGAGCTGTTGCGTGCTGGGTCGAGTAGGCCTTGATCCTCGTAGTAGCGCAGCAGGCGGGCGGAGATGCCGGTGCGTACGGACGCTTCGGCGATACGCATGTGACGAACCTCTCGAGACGTGCCGATTTGCCTTCACATTGATGTCAAGGTTCAGCCTATCAGTATGAGCGTTGCACCACCCTCTTCGAAGAAGACACCGCACCCATCGGTCGTGCTCACTGGCTTCGTGCTGTTGGTGTTCTGCACCGGCACGGCCGAGTACCTCGTCGCGGGGGTCCTTCCCCAGGTCGCAGCTGACCTGGACGTGAGTGTCGCTGTGGCGGGCCAGACGGTGACCGCGTACGCGCTGGGGGTGGCTATCGGCGGTCCGCTCGTCACGGTTGCCACAGCCCGACTGCCGCGCAAGGGGCTGGCGCTGAGTCTCGGGCTGCTCTTCGTCGTCGGGACGATCCTGGCCGCCGTCGCTCCAGGATTCGTCTGGCTGGTGGTAGGACGAGTGGTCTCTGCGTGCGCGCAGGCGACGCTGTTCGCGATCGCCCTGGTGACCGCTGCACAGGCAATGGGACTAGCACGCTCCGGGCAGGCTGTCGCGATCGTCTCCTCGGGGCTCACAGTCGCGACGATGTTAGGCGTCCCGTTGGGAGCGCTGCTGGGCGGAAGCACGAGCTGGCGTGTGCCGTTCGCGATCGTCGCTGTCGTCGCCGCCCTCGGTGTGCTGTTGTTGGCTGTCGCGATGCCGCGCACACCCGCACCGCAGACTGGGGCGGGCGACGAAATTCGGACATTGCTGCGCGGCCCCGTGCTTCTCGCAGTGGCCACGACGGTCCTCGGATTCGCCGGTGTCGGCATGGTCTTCACCTACCTCGTGCCCTTGCTGACCGATGTGAGCGGCCTCGCCGCGAGTCTCGTGCCGGTACTGCTGCTGGCATACGGCGCAGGGGGGTTCGCGGGGAACCTCATCGCCGGAAAGCTCACGGACATCAACCTCGGGGCGACACTGCGCGGCGTTCTTGTGGCGCTGGTGGTCACGCTGGCAGCGTTCCCGTTGCTGGCGTCCTACCCGATCCCGATGGTGGCACTCACTCTTGTGCTCGGCTTGCTATCCACCGCGACGATCGCCCCCCTGCAAACCCTGCTGCTACGCCACGCTGGCTCTGCGCCCAGTCTGGCCCTCGCCGTCAACGTCGGTGCGTTCAATCTCGCCAACGCCATCGGTTCCGCCCTGGGCGGCATCGGCGTCGCCGTCGGACTGCTGCGCTTCGGCGGGTTCGGCGGCGCCGTCATCGCGCTGCTCGGACTGCTGTTAGCCGTACTTGCCCTCCACGCGACTCCACCAGCGGCCTCCACTTCATTCACCCAGAAGGAAGAACACGCATGAGAACCGCACTCATCCACCGTTACGGCGGACCAGAAGTGCTGCAAGTCGAGGACATGCCTGAACCGCAGCCGAATGCCGGAGAGGCGATCGTTGCCGTGATTGCCTCGACCATCAACCCCGTCGATGTCAAGACCCGTACACCCGGCACCGTCCAGCAGGTTCCTGGTTTCCCGGCCGTCCTCGGCTGGGACATCGCGGGAATCCTGCTTCACGCACCTGCCGAGTCCTCCTCGTAATCCGGTGCCACCGGTGCGGTGGGTGATGACCGTGTCTCCGATCGCGGCTCTGATGCTGTCGTGCAGCTCGACCTCCCGCGGTCCGCGCACGGTGCCGTCCAGGAACAGGTCGGTCCGCGCCCGCACGTTCGACGCCGTGACCGACTCGTTCGAGTCGGTGACCAGCACGGTCGCCTTCCCGGCGAGCAGGTCCGCCTCCACGCGGTGTCCGTCATCTGTTCGGTCTCGGCGCCCTGGACGCGGCCGTGGTCGATGTAGGTGTCGATGACCTGCGACCGTGGCGCAAGCCAAGGGAGGAGGTCTTCTCCCACGGTTTGTCGAAACGATGGGCATCGGCGAGCTCGGGCGTCGTCGCCGCCGTACGCGAGCAGCGAGAACGCGCCGCCGGCGGCGACGGCCTGGAGTTGCGCGTAGTCCTCGTCCTGCTCGACGCATGCCGGGTACGACCCTCGGTGACTTGTCGGCGGGGTGCTGGTGCGAGCTGTGGCACGTGGGCACCCAGCGCTGCGGTTTGACAAACGTCAGGTCTGGAAGTAGAAGTCCGTGTGGAGTTTGCAGCCCGGGTTGAAGGGTGCGGCGCAGGCCGGGCAGGCCTCTGTGTCGAGGTATTCGGTGACGGTCAGCTGGCGTCCGCAGACGCCGCAGAGCACCGCCTGCTCGCCGCGAGATTCGATCGGCCATTGTTCCGTGTCGTGGTCGGCGGTCTCGGCGTGGCAGAGGTGGCAGGGGTAGAACTCCTGGCAGCACGCGAACTTGATCGCGATCACGTCGAGCGGCGTGTGGTAATGGATGCAGCGCGTCTCCTGATCGACGACGGAGCCGAGGACGCGCGGCCGTGCGTCGCTCATCGCACACCCCGGGCGGTGAGCGCGTCTCCGAACTCGTCCGCGTGTTTGAGCGCCACGACGAGGAAGGGGACGACGAACAAGCGCAGGCTGGCCCGTGTGCCGCGGGCACGCTGGGCATCACGGACCTCGCCGGCGAGCCGAGCCAGCACCGGGATGGTGTTCAATGTCACTGTCAGCAGCAGGGCGACCCGTTGAGGATCGACGCGAAGCCGCTGCAGGGGATGGAGGCCACGCTCGACTGCGTGCAGCAGTGCGCTCACCCGCGTCGTGATGACCAGCAGTGCGGCGATCACGACCGCCGCGACGACCCGGGAGGCGTTGGCGACCGCTTGCTCCGGGCCGAGGAACACCAGCTGACCGGCGAGGGTGATCGCGACGACCCAGCGCACGCTGCGCACCTGACGGCCGAGCTCGCGCATGCCGTCACCGAGACCGGCCATGGCGTAGGCGAGGATGGTCACCGCCGCAGCGGCCCCCGCCGCCCACCACACCGCGGGGAGCAGTGAAACGCCGAGAACGACAGCAAGCAGGAGAAGAACCTTGGGACCGGCAGGCATGCGGTGCAGCCGGCCGTTGCCGGGACGGTACAGGGTCAGCATCGCAGCTTCGCCTCATACTCGGCGATGATCGCGGCCGGCTTGCCGACCGCCGTCAACCGACCTTCCGCGAACAGCACCGCCACATCGCAGCGCCTCGCCAGCGCGAGGTCGTGGCTCACCAGCACCAAACGGTGGCCCGTGTCCTTGAACAGGTGATCGGCTACGCGCCCGGCGTTGCGGGCGTCCAGGTACGCGGTCGGCTCGTCGGCGATCACCAGCTCCGGCTCGCGCACGAACGCGCCACACAGCGCAAGCAGCTGCTTCTGACCGCCCGAGAGATCGTGCGACGGATGGTCGGCCAGCGCCGTCAGGCCGAACCGCTCGAGCGCGACCGCCACCCGTTCCCGGATCTCGTCGGAACGCAGCCGGTCGGCGCGCAGCGAGAACGCGACGTCCTCGGCCACCGTCGGCATGACGATCTGGGCATCCGGGTTGCTGAACACGACCGCGACCCGTCGCCGCAGTTCGCCCGCCCGGTTGGCGGGGTTGAGCCCCAGAACGCTCAGCTCGCCGGCAGTGTGGCCGACGAGGCCGCCGAGCAGCCGTGCGAACGTGGACTTGCCGGAGCCGTTCTCACCCACGACCGCGACGGTGCGCGCATCCACGTCAAGGGATACCTCACGCAGCACGTCGACGTCTCCGAGGCGCACCCACACGTCGTTGAGGCGGATGCTCATCGCGCCACCTCCAGCACCGCGGCGATCCCGAGGCCGCCGCCGACCGATGCGGCGGCGACGCCGAGGGTTCCGGCCGGGGTCGAGGTTCGCACGAGCCGGCTGAACAGTCGCACGACGGCGACGGCCCCGCTCGCGCCCCAGGGATGTCCCAGCGCGAGGGCACCGCCGTCGGCGCAGACCCGCGAGTCGTCGTCCGCGAGGCCGAGCCGATTCAGCACGGCGAGGCTCTGCGCGGCGAACGCTTCCACGATCTCGAACGCGGCGACGTCGCTGACCGTCGCGCCGGCGGAGAGCAGGGCGGCCTCGATGGCGGGTGCGGCGCCGATGCCGGGAAGCGCGGGGTCACAGCCGATCACGGCAGCCGCTCGAACCACGAGTCCGGGTGCCGCGCCCGCGGGCGCCACGACCACGGCGGCGGCACCGTCGCCGATGCGCGTGGCGGTGCCTGCAGAGACCGTCCCACCGTCGAAGAGCGCTGGAAACCGCGAAAGGAACGGCTCTGCCGCACCGATCGCGTCGTCACGGTCGAGTCCGGCCAGCGGCACCAGCTCGGCGTCGAACCGCCCCGCGATCAAGGCCGCCCGTGCACGCGAGTGGCTGCGAGCGGCGTACTCGTCCTGCCGCTCACGCGTGATCCCATCGTGCACGGCGAGATCCTCTGCCGCTCGCGTCATCCCGGGATCGGCGAACCCTGCCGGGGCGAACGGTGCACGGTCGTAGGCGACACCGCCGATGGAACGGACCGGAGCAGTGGATGCGCTCTCGACACCGCCGGCCACTCGCGGTCGCTCGTCCCCGGCGCGGATCGCGGTCGCCGCATCCAGCACCGCCGCGAGCCCACTGCCGCACTGGCGGTCGACAGTGCCACCGGGGACCTCCATCCCGAGCCCCGAGGCCAGAGCAGCCACCCGGCCCAGGTTGCCGCCGGGACCCATGCAGTTGCCCAGCAGAACCTCCGCCACCCCGATCGGCGCCCCGATCGCCGCTTCCGCGTCGGCCAGAGCAGCACGGATCGCCGCCGCGGCCAGATCCTCGACGCGCACGGAGGCGAGCGCCCGCCCGCGCGTGCCGATAGCTGTGCGGCGGGCAGCGATGATGACCGGATCGCGATCAGACGTCAAGACGGGACACCTCCCCGGCCAGCGCGCGGCGCGCGGCCTCGGCTCGCGCGGGCTTCCCCGATGCCGTGCGCGGAAGGTGTCCGGCGAACCAGCGCCTCGGCCGGTGCGCGGGAGCCAGACGCGCGACCGCCGCGCGGCGAAGCTCCGTGGCCGCGTCGCCGTCCAGCTCCACGAACGCCGCGACCAGCGCACCGACCGGTGCGCGGGGCATTCCGAACACGATCGCGTCGCGAACGCCGGGAACCGAGCGCAGCACGGCCTCGACCTCCTCTGGAACGATCGTCGCGGATGCGCTCAGGATCGCATCGTCAGCCCGGCCGAGCAGCCGCAGTCGCCCGTCAACGAGTTCCGCCCGATCACCGACCGTCGCCCACGCGCCGTCCCGACGCCACGGACCGTCGGCGCCGGCGTACCCCGACGCGATGAACGGAGAACGCACCCACAGCTCGCCGGCCCGGATGCTCAGCTCCGCGCCGGGGAACGCTCTCAGACCGTCGCCCTCATCCACGGCGACGAATGACAGCTCGGCAGCGCCGTAGTACGCGGTCACGCGGATGCCGGCGGCCTCCGCACGTTCACGAAGAGCCGGGTCGAGAGGAGATCCGCCGACCAGCGCCGCGCGCAGGCGTGAGGGTGCGCCAGCATCGAGCACGGCGCGCAACGCCTGCGGGGTGCCATGCAGACAATGGGCATCGGAGTTCGACGCGACCCCCAGAAGCGGACGAGGTCCGCCCCCAAGTGCGTGCGCGAGCGAGAACAGGGTGAGTGACGCAGCAGGAGGCGCGGGGAGCAACACGGCATCGTCCGGACCGGCCCCGAGATACCCCGCCACGGCTTCGAACGACTCAGCCCACGATGACGCGCTGCGCAGCACGATGCGCGGCGATCCGCTACTACCCGATGTGAGCGTCGCCCAGGCGATATCGTCAGTGAGCTGCATGCCGGCCGAGGCCGCGCGCACGGTTTCCCACATCGCGCTCGGCCAGCGGTCGTCGCCGACCAGCGGGACGTCGCCGGCCGCGCGGATCTCGCGCAGAGCGTCGAGCAGCCCAGTCGTGGAGCCGCTGAGCGGAACGATCACGACACGACGGCGTGATCAGTTTCAGAGATGGTCGCAGGCTTCTCCGCCCATACCCGACGGAACGCCCGCGGATAGGCCCGCACCAGGGTCATCACCACGGCCGTGGCGAGCACCGCCTTCACCAGGTCGCCCGGGACGAACACCAAGCTCGTCAGCGCCGTCTCTGCCAACGGCAGGCGCGTCACCGCACTCTGCACCGGGATGCCCACTGCGTAGATCGCCAGGATCCCGCCGACCACCACGCCCACGAATGTCCGCCACAGCACCGGTTTGCGGCCGCCCGCATGCACGATGAGGCCGATCACGAATGCGCCGAGAATCCAGCCGAGCGCAAACCCGGCGGACGGGCCGACGAAGACCCCGATGCCACCGCGACCACCCGCGAGCAGAGGAAGCCCGACCGCCACGAGGGCCATCAGGACGGTCATCGACAATGCGCCGAGCCACGGTCCGAGAATGGCGCCGGCGAGCATCACGCCCAGGGTCTGCGCCGTGATCGGCACGGCGCCCAGCACGGTGAAGCCGCCGGGTAGGCCCAGCACGGCCACGATCGCTGCGAAAACAGCCACCCGTGCGAGGTCGGTCGCGTCCAACCGGCGGAAACGAGGCCGGCGGGCCGGCGCAGGGTGAGTGGTCATGGCGGCTCCTTTAGTAGCGGTACACCTGAACGGTGTTCACTAGAACGTCGTTCAGTATAGTTATGCCATGACCGGATCCGAAAACGGACGCAGGCACACCCGCGACGACGTCGCACGCACCGCCTTACGCATCCTGGACGACTACGGCCTCCCCGACCTCACCATGCGGCGTCTCGCGAGCGCGCTCGACGTGCAGCCCAGCGCGCTCTACTGGCACTTCTCCAACAAGCAGAGCCTTCTCGCAGAACTGGCGGACCGCATCGTGACCCGCGCAACGGTCCCGGGCCCCGCCCCCGGCGGCGCCGCGCGAGTCCACGCCGAGGCTGCCGCGCTCCGAGATGCACTGCTCGCGTATCGCGACGGAGCCGAGGTGGTGGCCAGCACGCTCGCGCTCGGCCTGGGATCAACTGTCGCGCACGACAGGCTCGCGGCCGCGATCGCCGCCGACGGCTTCGATCCGAACACCGCCCGACGTGCGGCGTCCACGCTGCTGCACTTCATACTCGGACATGTCTCGCATGAGCAACAGCGGATGCAGTACGACAGCCTCGGCGTGCTCGCCGACCACACCGGCTCCCTCCGCGACGAGGACGACCCGGCGGCCGAATACGCCTTCGGCGTGGGTCTCCTGGTGTCCGGCCTAGAGTTGAGCCGCTCCCCCGCGTGACACACGCGAACCTCTCCCGATGCGCACTCGGCTGACAACGCGACGGCCGACTACGAATCCCTCCCCCGTAAGCCGCATGATGCATGCCGCATGCCGCATGCCGACCAAACGTCATTACAAGGGCAAGGCTTCGCGCGGGCGAACAAGGTGATCGGGACGTAGAGCGTGCGCGGTGATCGCGATACGTGCTTTACACCGTCCCGTCGAGACGGCCGGAGCACCCTGCAATGACCAGGCCAGCATCGAGTTCATGAGTGGGCCACGGCCGGGCCTACGAGCCCGGCTTGCAAAGCATAACTAACACTGTTAGTTTATGCGTCTGGGGGTGACATGTCACGCAGGGCACGAATCGACCGCGGCGGAATAGTCAGTGCCGCGCTGGAGCTGTTGGACGAAGAGGGTCTGGCGGGCCTTTCGATGCGCGCGCTGGGCTCGCGGCTCGGGGTGCAGGCGGCGTCGTTGTACAACCATGTTTCAGGCAAGCCCGAGTTGCAGCAGCTCATCGCAGACGAGGTGTGGGCCGGCGTCATCGGCGCTCTGGATCAGGGTCTGCCGTGGCGGCCCTTGTTCGAGCAGCTCGCATCCGGCGTACGCGCGGGGCTGCGCGCCCACCCGGGTGCTGCCCAGGTGCTGGCCGTCACCAACGTATCGGCGGAGGTCTACCGCCCGGCCATCCCGATCATTACGCAGGCATTCGCCGCGCTCGGAGTCGGGAAGCAGGACGCGCTGCTCGCGATCTCCTCGCTCAGCGTGCTCGTGATCGGCCTCGCCGGTGCCGAGTTCGGCGACGTGCCCCACTCCCCGGTCGCGCGACCGGATTACTACGACGACTGGTTCGAGCTCGCTGTCGGGACGTTCCTCGACGGCGTCGCCGCTCGCCTCATCACAGGAATCTGAGCATGCTCATCACCGCCATCACTCTCGTCGTCCTCGCCGACGCGTATTTCGTGATCACGACCCTCGTCGACTTGCACCCCCTGAACAACGTCACCGCAGCGACCTCCAACGAGCGCCGCACCGAGGTGCTCGTCAACGCCCCGATCATGCTGCTGCCGGCGATCCTGTTGGCGACCGCCGGGGAGCTACGCTTGCCGTGGCTCGGGATGATCGGAAGCGCGATCGAGCTGGTGATCGCGCTCAGCGGGCTCGCCCTGTGGTGGTTGCCCTACGTGGCCGGAGTCACGGTGCCCTGGGCCACTGCAGGCGCAGGCAGCAGTTGGAAAGAGATGCACGCGCGCACCTATGCGCATACCGTGATCATCCTGCCCAGGATCGGTGACCGGCCCCGACCCAACCTCGAGCACATGATCCTTCATGCGCTGGTCCTCGCTGCGGCCATCATCGGATTCATCGCCACCGGCCAGCTCTAATAGCGCGGGAAGCGACCCTCGGATGCCCCACAGGAACGCGCCATTCACGATGACGATCACGCCTTCCGGTGTCTCACCTCACGTGATGTGGGACGCTATCGCCAGCCGCGAGTGGTCATCGGTCAACTGAAAATGACGCATTCTCGACCACCGGTCGGGAGGTATTCGGTCGCGGCCACCTGCCAGCATGCGTTCAGCTCCGGATAGCCGAGCAGGTACGGACATCACCTCGCCTGTAGAGTCTCCGCGTGAGGATCGAGCCGATGCATGGTGCACCCCGAGACGAGAAAGCATTGGCGGCGTTTCTTGATCAGGGCTGGCCGGCGTTCATATCTGCTGACGCTGTCGCTGCGCAGTACCTTCCGAGCGTCAGGGAGCGTTTCGCCGATCTTGAGCTGCTCGTTGTGGATGGCGACCGATATGTGGGTGCCGGTTGGGCTGTTCCGATCGTCTGGGACGGGAGTGCTGGCTCGTTGCCCGAGGGATATTCGGACAGCCTGCGTCGTTCCGTGACGGAAGAGACAGCGCACACGCCGAACACGCTCGTGGTGTGCGCGGCCCAGATCGACCAAGCCGAGCAGGGGCGGGGCATCGCGGCAGATCTTCTGCGCGCGTTCCGAGAGCAAGCAGTGGCTCGTGGCTTGGAGTATCTGATCGTCCCGTTGCGCCCCACGCTCAAACACCGGTATCCGCTCACCGCGATTGCAGACTATGCAGCGTGGATCCGAGCAGACGGTGCACCCTTCGATCCGTGGCTGAGAACCCATTGGCGGATGGGTGCGCGCGTCCTCGCCACAGCAGCGCAGTCGCAGACCATGACGGGAACCATCGCCGAGTGGGAAGACTGGACCGGAATGACGCTCCCGGATGCCGGCGACTACATCATCCCCGGCGGACTCGCACCTCTTCGTATCGACGACAACGGAAACGGCACCTATGTTGAACCCAACATCTGGGTCCAACATCCGTTGGACACCCCCGCTCACTAACCACCGGGGGTCTGTCCGATAAAGGGACTGTCTGATTCTCGCTGTTTCTGGATCGGACTGACCGAAAGGAACGGCGTGCGCGCCTCCGTCCGCGTTGCGTCAATTCCGATCTCCTGCGACGTGGAACATTCAAGTCGCCCAAACACATGGTCGACCTCAAGCCAGGAATCCGCATTGACAGTTCTTAGTCCACGATGAAGAGCGTTGCACCCCTGGCGGTGCTCGACCGGTGTGCTTCCATATTGCTCGCCACTTCATAACTCTGTCCGGCAGTCAGATGGATCACGCGACCGTCGTCGAGTTCGGTGCGAAGTTCGCCACCTGTCACGAGGAGAATGTGACCTCGCGTGCACCAGTGATCCGCAACATAACCTGGGGTATATTCCACCATTCGGATTCGAACCGCACCGATCTGTTTTGTGCGCCACAGGGCAAAGCCCGCCGACCCGGCATGCTCGGTGGGGTCGATGGCAGTCCAATCTGTTGTCGTGAACGGATGACCGACATCGATCACCATGGAGCCTCCCTATGTATTGACGGTTGCATGGCGCCTAGGCCGTCTCAAAATGTTGCGATCATACTGCCAGTGGCTTCGACCTCGTCGGGGGTCGGATCGGGTAGATGCTCCGTGACCAATGTGACCGCCAACGCTCAGCCACCCACGATGACCAGGATGACTGCTGCGATAAACACCAGTTGATAGATGATGCGCGGCATGAGCGCGGTGTGGGGTGCGTCGGGGTGGCGTCGGGCACCCGCGGCATAGATGTTTGCGGGGAACATGGCGATCAGCAGCAGGCCGAGGCAGACGGCGGCGAGCACTCTGGTCTGCGGGATAAGCAGTCCAATCGCGCCGACGATCTCGAGAATACCGGTCACGGACACGACCAACGCCGGCGCCGGGATCACGGGCGGGACGATGGCGATGAATCCTGCCCGCCGTCGGGGAACGAAATGGGTGATCGACGTCATGATGAACATCGCGGCCAGCCCATAGGCGGTCGCGGACGGCCAGGAGTCGATCACCGGGAGTCCGCTGATCCACCCGACGAGCCGGGTAAGTGCACTGATGACGATCAGGACGATGAGTGGCGCCACGGCGAAAAGCTCCCCCTTCAGAATGCGGCAAGTCCGGCGGCCAGGATGCCGATGCCCGCGACGATCAAGCCCGCCGTGACGCATCCGACCCCTGCCCACAGCAGGACGACCAAACGGTTGGGCCCCGCGGGGTCACGACCAATGACGGAGAGAAAGAATCCGGCAGGCATCAGGATCGCCGCGGCTGGCACCCCGTACCGGGCGATCACGTCCCACGCCCCCGACAACTTCGCTGAGTCCACGACGGAGAGGATCACTACCGACAGGACGAGCAGCACGGCGGCGTGGGCATGTCCGGCTCGGAAGAAGCTCTTCTGCAGCGTGTTGGCCGGAACGCCGCCCCGGACAACCCGGGTGAGGAATACACCGCCAGATTCCACGGTCACCAAGGCAAGCAGCAGGATGCCGATGACGACAAGGGACTGAGAATGGATAGCCATAGTCTCCAACTATAGATAGTTGTAGAATCTAGTGTCAACGGAGGTCACTCATGCGCGTGTCAAAACTCGTCGAACGGTCGGGGGTCCCGCTCGCGACGATCAAGTACTACATCCGCGAGGGCGTGCTCATGCCCGGCGAGACGACCAGCGCCACACAGGCCACCTATGGTGAACACCACCTGCGTCGCCTGGCACTCATTCGCGCCCTCACCGATATCGTTGGCCTCTCCGTACAGAAGACGGCCGAGGTGATCCGTCTCATCGAAACGCCGGGTGATGACCTTTTCCTCGCCCTCGGTGCCGCCATTGGCGCACTTCCGCCCTACGACGACTCGGACGGCGACGAACAACGCGACTACCCGCTAGCCCGCGCCGTACTGGAACGAAACGGCCAGGTGTACGATCCCGACTACCCCGCCGTCGCTCAGCTCGAACGAGCTCTCACGGCCGCGTCCGCTGCCGGATTCCCCATTGACGATGATCGCCTCGACCACTACGCCGCACACACCCGGGCCATCGCCTACTACGACCTCGATCACGCGCCGGAAGGGCCAGCGCGAGCCACAATCGAATACGCAGTCCTAGGCACCGCGCTCAACGAACCCGTCATCGCCGCCCTACGCCGACTCGCCCACCAAGACCTCGCCCTCGGCCGGTTCAGTGCGAATATCCCCGCCAGCTGAGGGCCGTACCTGACGATAGACGCATCGGCAACCTCACAACCGCTTCGTCGGCGCAGGGGCTGTCCGATAGATGGCGCGCTCGGCTCTCATGCCACATAAGGCGGATATTCCAGGGTGGCTGCGGCTAGCTCGGCGGCATCCTCACCGCAGAATCGTCTGATGAGATGTAGTCCCAGATCCAACCCCGATGTGAGTGCACCAGCGGTGATGACTCTGCCATCGTCCACCACCCTGTCGTCGACCACTTCACCGACGAGCGGTTCGAACTCGCTGAAGCAACTTCGGTTCGTGGTGGCACGATGCTCGCGCAGGAGACCGGCGTGAGCCAAGATCATCCCACCGGTGCAGACAGATGCGATCCAATCAACTTGGAGTTCGGCATTGGTCAGTGCTCGTGCAATTACCCCATTCTGGGCCTCCGCCCATGCTCCACGCTCTGCGCGGTTGAGCCAACCGCCCCCTGGCACGATTACACCGTCAGGACGAGGCTTGCCGGGATCGAGCAGAGCGAGGCCGACGTTGAGGCTTACACCACGTTGAGATGTGATGACACCGGCCCCGTGTGCGGCTGCCAGCTCAACTTCTGCTCCTCCAGCCGCCAGTGCCTCAAAGGGGCCGAAAACATCGATCTCGTCAAAGCCGTCGAAGACGGCGATCTGCACGCGCATATGACCAGATAACCGTGAGGTGCTCGGAGAAGGAACTGGCATAGTTGCCACTATGCAACAAGATCTCGCCAACCCGCGCCGCGTTGTTGTCCTTGCGCTGCAACCCGTCGTGATGTTCGATCTGTCCATCCCGCTGCTCATATTCGGGCGAGACGGCTACGAAGTGCGCGTGGCAACCGAGAACACGGGGGTGATCGCCACGACGAACGGCGTGAGCATCCAGGTCGAGTGCGGGTTGGACGCGCTCGAAACAGCGGACACTGTGCTCGTGCCCGGCTTCGGCCGCGCGACAGAACTGTCGACCGCTGAGCTGTCTGCTCTGCGATCCGCGCGAGATAGAGGCACAAGAATGGTGTCGATCTGCACCGGAGCGTTCGCACTTGCAGCAGCTGGGATCCTCGACGGCGTGGAAGCAACAACACACTGGGCGCACGCTGCCGAACTCGCTCGGCGGTATCCGAATGTCTACGTCAACCCTGATGCGCTTTATGTGGATCACGGTGATGTGATCACCAGCGCCGGCGTCACCGCGGGTATTGACTTGTGCCTGCATCTAGTGGAATCCGACCTCGGAGCCGGTGCGTCCTTAGATGCAGCCCGAGCGATCGTTGCCCCTCTGCGACGAGAGGGCGGCCAAGCACAGTACAGGCCAAGCCCGGTCGTGCCGGACTCTGATCAACTGCATTCAGTACTGAACTGGGCTACCGGTCACCTCGACCATGATCTGACGAGCGCAGTCCTGTCCCGGCGTGCTCACTTGTCGACTCGCACCTTCCATCGACGGTGCGTCGAGCTGACGGGACTGCCACCAGGCGAGTGGGTCACCCGTCAGCGCCTGGCATATGCACGACGTCTCCTGGAGGATCCCACTCTGTCCATCGACGAGGTGGCGATCCGGTCCGGGATCGGTTCGGCGAATAATCTGCGCCATCACTTCCGCCGCGCGTTGGCCACCACGCCGAGCCGATATCGCAACGCGTTCTTCAGAGAACCCGAGAACGTTCCCGCGTGAGCTGGATGCCGCCACCTGTGAAACGAGCCCCTGCCAACCCTCATTCGGATCGGCGACATCCCTGAGATCATCGGAATGCTAGGTCGTCCGGTCCGAACGACGGGGCTGAGAGAAGAGCATCGCATCCTTATGGACGCGGAGACCGTCGAGCATGGTGACGATCTCGTACAGCACCGCCTTCCTTACCCCCACCGGGTCCGGCGATCGTGCGACGACAACCGCCGCCTCACACAATGCCCCAAGGAGGAGCCTGGATCTCACCGAGCTGTCTCCTTCGCGCATTTGACCCGCTTCCTGCAGCCTGCGTAGTGCGTCGGTGAGCAGGGCGCCAACGTATTCATCCTCGACCACTCTGGCCTGATCGCGGCCGAGAATGGCGGGGCCGTCGAATACGATGATCCGACCGATCGACGTGCGCTGGCATTCCCGGATGAAAGCGTCGATGCCTGCGATGAGTCCGTCCCAGCCGTCACCTGCGTCCGCAGCTGAGTCTGTCAGCGTGGCCACCAGTTGCTGCTGCGCCTGGACGAAGACCGCTCGAAAGAGTGCCGATTTGTCGGTGAAGTGATGGTAGAGCGCGCCCTTGGTCATTCCAGCGCGCGCGGCGATGTCATCGGTCGAGACCGCTGCGTACCCTTCGTCGCCGAACATCTGTGCTGCGACGTTCACCAGCCGGGCCGCTGTACTCTCCGAGCGCTCTCGCTGACTGCGCGGGGTTCTCAAAAAAGACCTCCTTGACGGGGCAGGATTGCATTGATAGCTTACATACTCCAAGTACATACTTGAAGTATGTAGAGAGGAAAGGATATCTCATGACCGATTTTGTCGACCGGTGGGCGGCCTTCTGGGCGGCCCCCAACCCCGATGGGGTGGAGACCATTGCAGATGAGGGCATCGTGCTGCGGTACCCGGGAGTTCCCGAACCGATGACCGGTGTCGACGCATGGAAGGAACGTGTCGCTTCCATCGTCGAACGGTTTCCCGATGTGCGCCTCGATGTGACCTATCACGCGACCGTCGATGATCTCTGCTTCATCAGCTGGCGGGCGTCCGCCACAAGTCAGGGCAGGGCCATCTCATGGGAAGGGACTGATCGGATGCTGCTCAGAAACGGCCGCGTCATCGACTCGATGGTTGCGTTCGACACCTCAGGCTTCCGCCCGGCTGCCTGAATGGGAGTCGCGGCGCTCGCGGACCGCGGGCGCCGCGATCCCCGGCCCCCCGCTAAGCGCGTCATAGTCAGCGCGCGCCTCGAGAACGGCCCCCATATGAGTTTCAGACCACGCCTTGATCGCCGCCATGAGCGGGAGCAGCGTGCGTCCCAGCGCCGTGAGTTCATAGTCGGTGCGAACCGGGACGGAGGGCGTGAGGCGCCGCTCCACGATGCCATCCCGTTCGAGGGCGCGCAGGGTCTGGGTGAGCATCTTCTGGCTGACTCCGGCGAGTTTCCGGGCGAGTTCGCTGTAGCGCATTGGCCCGTCGGAGAGAGCGTTTATGGCGAGACTGACCCATTTGTCGGCGATGCGATCGAGCAGTTTTCGCGAAGGACATTCGGAGAGATAGGCGTTGAACTGCTGGCGTTGCTCGTCCCGAACCGCTGCAGCGCTCTTGGACACAACACTCTCCTTTCAGTGCATACGGCACTTGTGGGTGCCTTCTTCCTATTGGAGGGTAGTTTATTTATCGTCGAGCAGATGAAGGCAGTGCAGATCAGATCGTTCGGTGGTATCGATGTACTCGAACTCCGCGAGGTGGATGTTCCCCATCCTGGCCCCGGTCAGCTTAGGATTCGCGTGGAGGCCGCAGCAGTAAATCCTGTGGATATTCAGACCCGCTCGGGCGCCCTCGCTCAAGCCTGTGTGATGCTTCCCCGCCCCCACATCGGCCTGGGGTGGGATGTAGCCGGAGTCGTGGACCACGTCGGCGCCGGGGGTCGTTCGGACCTCACAGTCGGTGACCGGGTCATCGCCTTGTCGGATCGGCTCATGCAGCCACTCAAGGGTCAGGCTGACTTCGTGGTCGTCGATTCTTCACATGCAGCGCGGATTCCGATCGACGCCGACCCCGTCGCCCTGAGCACTCTGCCGCTTAGCGGCCTGACGGCGCTTCAAGCGCTCGACTACGCCGACATGGCGCCAGGACAGACTTTGCTCGTCACCGGAGCGGCCGGTTCGGTCGGCGGCTACGTCCTGCAGTTGGCGCAGAGGATCGGCCTCCAGGTGATCGCAACAGCACGAGCACATGACGAGACGCTCGTGCGTGCGCTCGGGGCGCACGAATTCGTCCCGAGTAATGAAGACCTCGCGGAAGAAACGCGACGCCTAACGTCGGGCGGCGCTGATGCCGTTGTGGACGCGGCGTCACTTGGCCTCGCAGCACTCGACGCGGTGAGAGGCAGCGGGACGTTCATCTCGCTTTCCGGACCCGGACCCATCCCGCTGCGTGGCACCCAAGTACGAAGCGTGTGGATCCGCGCCGACGGCGGACAACTCGCTCGACTCGTCGACGCGGATCTCACGCACCGGGTTGCTGGAACACATCCGTTGGAGCACGTCGGCGCCGTACACGAGCGCATGCAGGTAGGCGGGGAACGCGGAAGACACGTCCTGCTGCCCTGAGGCAGACCGTCATGAGCCCCACCGGTGTCCCCCAAGGCTCGTCCGCACCGAGGAACCTTGGCACTCATTGAACATCAGATATGGAGACATTTCATGCAAGCATTGCGATTGATCAGCCCAGCCCTCGACGCGAGCCAGGTGCGGGTCGGCGATGTCCCCGTCCCCATCGCGGGAGAGGGCGAGGTTCTCATCGAGGTGGCTTTCGCCGGACTCAACTTTTCAGACGTCATGGCGCGCCGAGGTGACCCCGGCTACGCAGCGTCCTACCCATTCATCCCCGGGCTGGAAATTGCCGGCATCGTGCGCGAGGTTGCCGACGGCGCGCAGCTGGCCCCCGGCGATCGTGTCGCTGCCTTCGTGCCTGGCGGCGGCCTCGCCGAGTTGGCGGTCGCGTCCGCCGCACTGACGGTACGCGTTCCACCGGAGGTTCCGCTGGATCTCGCGGCCACAGCGCCGCTAATGCTATCGACCGCCATACTCCTTTTGGAGGATGTCGGCCGCATCCGGCCCGGCGAATCACTGCTGATGCACTCCGCCGGCGGCGGACTGGGCTCGTCGGTATCCCAGGTCGCGGCGTTCTTGCATGCTGGAGTGAAAGTCGGCACCGTCGGCCGGGAGGACAAGATAGCGGCCGCACGTAACGCCGGATGGGACCACGTCGTCGTGCGCGACGGGAACTGGCCGCTGAAAGTTCAACAGCTTCTCCCGGATGGAGTCGAACTCGTGCTCGACCCCACCGGAACGGACAACCTCGACCACGACGCCCGTCTCGTTGCCGCCGGGGGTCGGATGGTTCTCTTCGGCAACCCAGGCGGCGGGGATCTCTCCCCCCTACCCGGCCTGCGCACCCTCATGGCCGGCAACATCGGAATTCTCGGCTTCAGTATTCGGCGGTTAAGTGCGGACAAGCCCACCCGCGTTGCTGCAGCACTCGCCCGTGCGCTGGATCTGCTCGCGAGCGGAGCCATCCGCCCCGAGGTCACTGTCATCGACGGACTAGTCAACGTCGCAGCCGTGCACAACCTGTTGGCGTCTGGCCGAGGAGTCGGCAAGTATGTCGCCGCTGTCACACCGGAGTGAGCACAAAGGTCTGGGCTCTTATGATCGGTGGTTCGGCGATCCAGGCCTTGCCCGCTACTATTTTGACAGGCCCCTGTCGAATGGAGGAATTGTGACTCGACTGCAGCGCGTGGTGATCTCGGTGTCCGACCTCGATCGGGCGGTGTCCTTCTACCGGGACTTGCTCGGCCTGCCGGGGACGGTGGGCGACGGAAAGGCAATACTGTCCGGTGCAAGGAACGTGGAGTTGCTACTGCACGAGCGTGAGACTGTCCCAAGCGATCTTTCTGTTGCGCTCAGCTTCGGCGTCGGTGAGCTCGAAACGGTGTGCTCTGCATGGCTGGCGGCTGGCGGCATCGTCGTCGACGCACCCGCGGATCAGCCGTGGGGCGAGCGGATGGCTGTGGTGCGAGATCCTGACGGCCATCTCGTCTGTTTGACGGCCGATCATGCCTGAGCACGCCCTGCCACCGCATCCCCTGGACGAATTGCTCACACAACTGGTCGATCATGTGTTTGCACTGTCCAGCCATTTCCTGGCTGCCGGCGACACGATCACCGCACCCGAAGGCCTCAGCGCGGCACGGTGGCTGGTGCTGGGAGCGCTCCAGAACGGCCCAATGTCCCCTGCCGGGATCGCTCGCCAACGCGGGCTGACCCGACAATCGGTGCGTGAGAGCGTCGCGCGACTCGAGGGCAGCGGACACATCTCCCGGGCCGACGGGGAAGATCGGAGAACCTTCCTCGTCGAGCTCACCGACAAGGGGCGCCAGGCGCTGGATCGGATCGAACCGCGTCGGCGCGAGTGGGCGACACAGACCGCCCTGAATGTCGACTCCGCGCATCTCGAAGGTGCCGTGACAGTCCTGGGTCAGCTTCGGTCGATGACCGAAGCACGCCCCCTGAGAAAGGAAGACGAATGACCATCGAGTACGAACTGGCCACCCCGGCCGAGGTGGATATCGAGGAGGTGGCACGCGTCTACGCGGAGTCCGGTCTCGGCGACCGGCGGCCCGTTGACGATACGCCACGATTCACCGCGATGGTGCGAGGCTGCAACCTGCTCGTGCTGGCGAGGGAACAAGGCCGAGCCGTCGGGGTCGCGCGCTGTCTCACCGACGACTCCTACGTGACCTACGTGAGCGACCTCGCCGTATCGAAGAGCCATCAGCATCTCGGAATCGGGCGGCGCCTGCTCGATGAGATCGAACGTCACACCCCGGGCGTGAAAATCGTGCTGCTCGCCGCGCCGGAGGCACAGGACTATTACCCGAAGGTCGGGTTCACACCTCACCACTCGGCGTGGGTGCGGAGCCCGACAGATCCCTGGCAGCGCCCCTGACCCGCTGGCACGGTCGCCGGTTCACGTCATCCGACGACGGCGGACGGTCTATCAGGCGCCGATACTCGGCGCCGCCGCGAGCCAGCTCCTCATACGGGTCAGCGCGCCCTTGCCTGCGACACGGTCGACGTCGTCCGCGACGTCTCTGATCGAGACGTCGCGCAATGCAGAGCGCCAGGCCTCTTCAGCCGCGATCATTACTCGCGCGATGGAGCAGGCCCTCTGGCAATCCTCAGCGGCTGCGGCGCAGGGACCCCGCTGGCGGATCTCGGTGCAGACGAATGCCGCCCCGTCGCCCTCGATCGCCCGAACGACATCGAGCACGGTGATGCTCTCGGCCGATCGCGTCAACCGGTAACCGCCGCGCTTGCCCCGCACAGATTCGATCAGCCCGTCGGCGGCGAGAGACTGCAGATGCTTGGCGAGATAAGTCGGCGACACGTCGTACAACTCAGCGAGCCGGGCGACCGGAACCGGCTCCTCCACTCCCCTGCTGAGCACGACACAGCAATGCAGCGCCCACTCCACCCCGCCAGACAATCGCATCACCTAACCCTACTTGATTCGGACAACATTTATCCGGATAATTAACCGGACATCATCTATCCGAAATAGGAGGAACCCATGAGAGTTGTCGTTCTGGGAGGCAGGGGCCGTATCGGTGCCGACGTGGTCAGGCTGTTGCAGGAGCGCGGCGATGACGTCGTGACCGTGTCACGGTCAACTGGCGTGGACGCCGTGCAGGACATCGGCCTCGTTTCCGCATTCCACGGAGCCGACACGGTTGTCGACGTGACCAACGCGGCGATCTACAACGAAGCCGAAGTGGTGGAGTACTTCACCTCGGTCACACGGAACGTGACGACTGCCGAGCAGAAGACCGGAGTCGGTCACCACGTCGCGCTGGGGATCGTGGGTATGGACCGGCTCACCACATCCGGCTACCTGGCGGGCAAGGCCGCCCAGGAGCACGCCATCGCCGAGAGTGACATACCATCGACGATCGTACGCGCTACTCAGTTCTTCGAGTTCCTGCCCAACATCCTCGACGCCCTCTCTGCGGACGGCACCGTTCGTGCCCCAGCGACGGCTTTCCAACCGGTTGCGGCGCTCGATGTCGCACGCGCCGTCGCCGACGCCGTGATCGCAGGACCTGGATCGAAGGTCGTCGAGGTCGCCGGCCCAGAGCGAACCTCCATGGCCGAATTCCTCCGCCGTGCAGCGGACGCGTCTCGACCGGTCGTCGAAGACGCCGACGCACGCTACTTCGGAGTCGATGTCGGCCGTGACGGGCTCGTCCCGTTGGGGACCTTCACGACCGGACGGATCGATTATGCGGCGTGGCAGCGCACACAGGACGGCGTCTGAACAAACACACAGGCACGGTGGATCCGTTAGCTTGCCGGCGGATCCACCGGCCGGGACATCTATTGCTCGGCGAGCACCTGCCCGATGATACGCGCTCCGTCCGGGAACGCGCCGGGGTTCGGACCTGAATAGTTGAGGCGCAGATATCGGCCCGTGGGCTCGGCTGGGAACCAGTCGTCACCGGCGGCGACAAGGACACCCTGGATCTCGCAGTCGCGGATCACCCGCGCCAGGTCCGTGCCGTCTGGCAGTCGCAGCCAGAGATTCAGACCTCCGCGTGGCACCTGCTCCAGGTGGGTATTCGGCGCGAACTCTCGGAGCGCGTCAACGAGAAGATCGCGGCGTGAGGCGAGTTGCCGGCGCAGGGTTCGCAGATGGGTGCGCCAGGCGGGCTGGCTGACAACATCGAGGGCGGCAGCCTGCAGCACGCCGCTGACGTACATGGTCTGTGCCTGGGAATCTACGAGGATGCGGTCACGGGCGGGGCCACGGGCGATGAGCCCGGCGACTCTGATAGCCGGTGACACGCTCTTGGTGAGAGACCGGATGTAGACGACATGTCCGCTGTCATCGTGCGCAGCAACCGGTGCAGAGTCGGCCGTGATCCCGAAATCATGCGCCCAGTCATCCTCGATGAGGAAGGCTCCGTGGCCCCGCACGATAGCGAGTACTCGGTCGACGATCTCCTGTGGCCACTGGGCTCCCGTCGGGTTGGCGAAGTTAGGCTGCGCGTAGAACGCCCGCGCGCCCGTCTGCGTGAACGCCCGATCAAGTTCATCGGGATCCGGGCCACGGTGGCCGCTAGGGATCGGGACGACCTCCACACCGACCTGTGCAGCGGCGAGGATCGCGCCCCAATAGCTCGGCGACTCGATCAGCAGCGGGCGCCCCGCACCCACCAGCGCACGGAACAGCGTGCTCAGCCCGCTCTGACTGCCAGGCAAGATGGTCACGTCGCTCACGGCGGGAGGGGTGAGGCCTGTCGGGGTGACCGCGCCGAGTTCGGATGCGAACCAGGCCTGCAGATCGGGCAGGCCCGCGGCGGGCGGTCGAAGGACAGCGGCGTCGCCGCGAGCGGCTCGGGCGAGCGCTGTTCGCACAAGCCCGACAGGAAGCAACTCCTTGTCGGGGTAGCCCGAGTGAAGCGCGATGACATCGTTGGGCGCCGTCCGCAGCGCAGATCCCGCTGAAGGCAGGTGGCTCGACGGCGAGCCGAGCGCAGCAGTCTGCCACCCGTAGTCGTGCGGACGGGCGATGCGTACTGCACGCACGAACGTACCCACGCCCGCACGCGCTTCCACGAGGCCCTGTGTGGCCAGTGTTCGCAATGCTCTCTGCACCGTGACCGGGCTCACGCCGTACCGGGCGACGATAGCCCGGGTTGAGGGGAGTTGAGCCCCCGCGGACGCCGACACGATCCATTCCTGCAATACCTCGACGAGGCGATCACTGCTACTGTTGATCATGACAGCACATGATAGCGCTATTGCTTCGGGTCCCTCTCCGCTACTGAAAACGCGATCCGGCCTGTGGTGGGGCCTGCTCGGTGTGGCCGCGTTCTCGTTCACCATGCCATTCACCCGCGTAGCCGTGGCCGGCGGGGCCATGTCTCCGCTGTTCGTCGGGTCGGGTCGGGCCGTCATCGCCGCGCTGCTCGCCGGAGTCGCGCTCGCAGTCACTCGGCAGCGAATGCCGCTCGGGCGTCAGTGGGGTCAACTGGCAATCGTCGCCGGTGGCGTCATTGTCGGCTTCCCGCTACTGACCTCGTATGCACTGACCACCGCTCCTGCCAGCCACGGAGCCGTCGTCGTCGCCCTACTACCGGCTGCGACCGCAGTGACGACCGTGATCAGGGGGCACGAACGCCCACCCGTGACATTCTGGGCCACCGCAGCCATTGGCGCCGTCGCAGCCGTCGCGTTCGCCTGCGTGCAAGGAGGCGGGATCGCACAACTCCAGTGGTCGGACCTGCTGCTGTTCGCCGCCGTCGTCGCCTGCGCGATCGGGTACGCCGAGGGCGGCATCCTCTCCCGGCAGCTGGGCTCGTGGCAGACCATCTCATGGTCGCTCGTGCTAGCCGCCCCCCTCATGGTCGCGCTCACCGGAGCCGCCATCATCCAGCAACCACCACACGGGACCTTCGTGGAATGGGGCGCCTTCGCCTACCTGGCGGTCGTGAGCATGTTCCTCGGGTACTTCGCCTGGTACCGGGGCCTCGCCATCGGTCCGATGGCGCAGGTGAGCCAGGTGCAGTTGGCTCAGCCCGTGATGACGATCGTCTGGGCCACGGTCCTCCTGCACGAGCAGCTCACCTGGCCCACCGTCCTCGGCGGCGTCGCTGTCATCGCGTGCGCGCTCCTCGCGGTCAGGGCCAGAGGTCGCGGGCGACCGAGTCGGAGCCTTCGCAGACCACGAGGTGTTCGATGACCGGCAGACCTTTCGGGGTCTCCCGGAACCGCGGCCGCTCAAGAATTCGATCGTCGCTGGTGGTCGAAATCGGGCGTCTTGTAAGGTCCTGATGTAAGCGTTGTGGTAAAGTCAATGCTTACATCATGCTGGAGGCATGGATGTAAATCGACCTGCTGCGGATTTGGTTGTTCGTGTCGTTAACGCCGCAACGGCGGGAGAGCTCGACGTCGACTGGACTCGTCAGTTGCTAGCACGAGAGTCGCTGCCCATCCGTCACCGGGCCCCGGGTGATCACATCGACCTCGCAAGCACGCAGCGGGCGTTGATCAAGCTGGCCTCCGACGTGCGGCCGCTGTTCGAGTCCACCGTGCTCGACGAAGCGGCTAACCAACTCAACACCTTGCTGGCGGAACTGCCTGTGCGTGTCAGCGTCTCGATCTCAGACAACTTCGCCCCCCATCTGCATTTCGATGGCCACGGTCCGAGCATCGGCGAACGATTGCGAGCAAACGGGCTAGTAGCTCTCGCGGTGCTTCTGGCCGATACAACAGGGCTGCTCCGCCTCGGTATCTGTGCTGCACCCGATTGCGACCTGGTCTTCGTTGATTTCAGTCGGGCAGGGCGCCAGCGATTCTGCTCGCGTCGGTGCGCCACCCGCAGCCACGTCGCCGCTCATCGCCGCCGCATCGCAAGCGGGCTCGGATGAGCACAGCACCGGTTAACGAACAAGCACCGGAACGATCGCCCATTACACAGGCCTTCCGCCTTGCGGGACTCGCAGCTCTGGCGCTGCTCGCGGAGCCTCTGACCGGAGTCGCCGATGCCGCGACGGCGGGCACGCTCGGGATCGTGATCCAAGCCTCGCTGGCCGTTGGCGCCGGCATCATCACGACCACGACCTGGCTGCTGACCCCGCTCCTGTTCGCGCAGACCACCGAGATCGGACGTCTGCGCGCGGACGGCCACCTCTCCCGCGCGGGGAAGACCGTGCGCACCACCATGAAGCTGGCGTCGGGCTGGGGTGTGATTCTCGCGCTCTCCATCACGGCGGTTGCGCTGCTGATCATCGGCGACCCCGAGGCCCGCTCGTACCTTCTCGCCCGCGCAGCGGGCATGCCAGTGTCGGCCCTCGTCCTCGCCGGCTACGGCGCGCTTCGCGGTGCGGACGCCGTACGCGACGTCACCTTCGCAGCGCTCGGCGGCGCTGTCGTTCACATCGGACTAGATGCGCTGATCGCCGCGACAGCTTGGGGTGGGCTCCTCGGCGTCGGGCTCGCCTCCGGGATATCGCAGTTGCTCGTATTCACGGTCGTACTACGCAGACTGATCGTGCGCGGCCTCTGGATCATCGTCCCCATCAACGACGGCACGCAACTGATACCGGCGTCGACGCGGAACTTCGTCCGCCCAGTCGCCCTCCTCGTGACCCGTTCGGCATTGCTCGGAGCCGCCACTCTGGCGATGACGGCAGCCGCCGTCTCTAACGGGCCGGAAAAGGCGGCCGCGCACCTCATCGTCTATCAGTGCTGGCTGCTCGCCGTGCTCGCGATCGAAGGGTGGAAATCCGCGGCGCAGATTCTCATCTCGACCGCGCCAACCGTTACGCGGCGGCGAAAGCTGGAGCGTCTCCTGCTGCTCGTTTCCCTTCTGATCGGTGCGGTCTCGTTTCTGGTGGTTCTCGCCGTCGGCGATCCGGTGCTCTCCGGTCTCACCGCTGACGAGACGGTCTCAGATTCCGCACGTGCAATTTGGTGGCTTTCGGCGCTTTCTTTGGGGGTGGGTGCGGTGGCGTTTACCCGAGACGGAATCGAGTTCGGGCGCGGGGCCTACCTCTTCAATCTCTCTCGCGTCGCCGCAGGCAGCGGCCTCGGCCTGATTGGCACCGTGGTCACAGCCGCATCCGGTGACCTTCTCTGGATGTGGGCAGCGATGACTGCCGGGCTCGTATTACGCGCCGCACTACCATCGAGCCGCACAATGCCATCTGAGCACCGCCGTGGACTCTCCCCCGCCGAGATGCGCGGCCTCAGCGCACGGCTACCCGACCCAATATCGAGTGATCGATGTGGTACGGAAAGCACGCGATGAGGACCACAGCCTCGCTCAACGCGTTGCGAACAGCTCGGGATCCCACCGCTCCCCCTCGCGACCGACCCGCGAGACGTCCCCGGACAGCGGGCACCCCAGTTCTGGGGGGCGTCAAGCTGAGCCCGATTCTTCAGAAAGTGAGCTCACAAGCGCGCCGACGGTCTTGATCAGCATGTCCCGACGACGTGAGCGATCACCAACCTCCCCGACAAGAAGGCGATCAATCTGCTCGAGTATCGGCCACCCGCAACTCAACACGACGATCGCGAAGAGCAACTCCGCGGATCGGGGGCGAGGGATTCCCGGAAGAACGCGCGCAATATCATCCACTTTCTTGTCGCTGAGCACGATGCGCTCAGGTGATCTGGTTGGCGGGCGATCCGACAGGCTCTCCCAGAACAACAGCCGCGCGAGGGTCCGATCGTCGCTGTGGTGGTCGAACATTCTTCCCGCGTAGTCGAGCACGGCGCTCTTGCCCGTGCCGGTGATGGGGATCAGTTCCATCACTCGCACCATCTCGTTCGCGACGACGGCGTCGAACAGTTCAGATTTGCTGCCGAAGTACTTGTAGATGCGCTGCTTGTTGACACCGGCCACCTCAGCGATCCGGTCCACTCGCCCCCCCGCCAATCCATGATCGGCGAACTCCCTAGTCGCAGCATCCAAAAGAAGCCGTCGGGTTCGCTCGGTGTCCCATGCCATACCGACACGATAGCAAATACCAACCAGGTAGTTGCGGACTCGCGCCGCACACGTTAGAGTCACTCCAAATAAAAACCAACTAGTTGGAGTTCTTATGACCCCTCAACCATCCCCGTCACGCCCCGCCCCGTCGATCCATGTCCGTGCGGTCCTCACCTGGCTGTCGATCTTCCCGCTTGTCGTGATCGGATTCACCATCCTGGGCGCCTTCGCAGACGGATGGAGTCCGGTGCTTCGCGCACTGGTATTGACGCTCGCTGTCGTCCCGTTGGCCGTCTACGTCTTCGTCCCGCTTCTTCTCTCCGGCTATGTCCGGCTCACATCTCGCCTGGGCCGGGGCGAACAGTGACCACGAGAGGTTCACTCGAGCGTCTTATGGACGCCGTCGCCGGGCCGGTGCTGATCCCAGGTGACGACGGTTACGCCGAGGAACTGGCCGGCTTCAATCTCACCGTGACCCATTACCCCAAGGTCATCGTCGGGGCGGCAATTGACGACGACGTGCGGGCGGCCATTGAGTACGCGCGAGTCGAAGGATTGAAAATAGGTGTCCTCGCTACAGGTCACGGCAGCATGTCGCCGCATGGCGGACTCCTCATCAGCACTCGGCGCATGACCGAGCTCACTGTCGACGCCAATACTCAGACCGTGCGAGTGGGGGCTGGAGTCCGATGGGGAGAGGTCATTGAAACACTGTCCGGTGCTGGCCTAGCGCCGTTGAACGGCTCGTCGCCTTTGGTGGGCGTGGTCGGGTACACGCTCGGCGGGGGAATCGGCCCGCTCGGGCGCTTGCACGGCTACGCGTCCGATCATGTCCTGGAGATGCAGGTTGTCACTCCTGACGGAAGAATGCGCACCGTTTCACCGCAGCTTCACTCGGAGTTGCACTCAGGCATCCTCGGGGGTAAGGACAGTTTCGGGATCGTCACCTCGATGAAATTCCGGGTGTTCCCGCACTCCAGGTTCTTCGGAGGAGGTCTGTACTTCTCGGGCGAACACGCACACGCCGTGGTCGATGGCTGGTCGCGATGGCTTCTTCGTGCGCCAGACGAGGTCTCGACCTCGATCGCCTTCCTGCGACTGCCTGACCTTCCATCGGTTCCGGAGCACGTCCGCGGTCGATTCGCCGTGCACCTGCGGGCGGCGCACTTCGGATCAAGATCGGCAGGAGAGACGATGGCGCGGGAACTTCGGCAACTGGCGCCATCGACGTTCGACTCGCTCGGCGAACGACCCTACTCCGAGATCGCACGCGTGCACGACGACGGAACCGAGCCGATGCCGTACCTGGAATCGAACATCATGCTTCGCGCTTTCGATGCGAAAGCCGCCATGACCCTGCTCCGGATCACAGGTCCGGCATCGACGAGCGCCGAGATCATGGTGGAATTGCGTCACCTCGGAGGAGCCCTGAACCGTCCGCCAGCGCATCCGAGCCTCGTCAGCAACAGGGACGCCGCGTTCAACCTCTCGGTGCTCTCCCACCCGGAGTCCTCCGGAAGCGACCGCCTCTTCCGCGAGATGGCCCCCTGGGCGACAGGCACCCGCTATCTGAACTTCCTGGGCGGAGCAGGCGCGAGCTCGAGGCTCGCGTCCGCATACGATGCCGCCGATCTCGAACGACTGCGAAGGTTGAAAGCGCAGTACGACCCTGATCAGCTCTTCCCGGCGCACGTGGCCGCAGCTCCGGCCCCCCGGATCGACGCAGCTCGTGAGTGAACGCCTCGCCACGCATGCAGCAACATCTGGCCAAAATATGTCGACTGGTCTATTATCTCCCCCATGGGAAACAAAGGCGAGCGAACACAGACCCGCATGGTGGAGTCGATGCTTGAGCTCATCCAGACACAGGGCTATACCGGGGCCGGGCTTAACGCCGTGACCGAGCACGCTAGGGTCCCGAAAGGGTCGATCTACTTCCACTTCCCTGGGGGGAAAGCCACGCTCGGCGCACGGGCGGTCGAGTTGGCTGCGCAGCAGCTGAGCGACCAACTGGCCGAGGCCATGGCCAATGCCGAGTCCCCTCGCGACGTCGTGGAGTCCATGGTCACAGCCCTGATCGAGATGCTGGTCGAGAGCGACTATCGACTGGGCTGCCCGGTATCGGTGGTGACCCTGGACGCAAGTGAGCGTAGTGAAGTGCTGCGCACCGCCTGCGCCGTCGCCTTCGACTCGTGGATCACGACACTCGCCGACTACCTAGAGACCCAGCGGCATCCGCGCCCGCAAGCATGGGCGATGGCGACGACTATCGTGACGAGCCTCGAAGGCACAGTCATCCTCTGTCGTGCGCACCGGAGCGTCGAAGCGCTCCGCGATACCGCAGCCGTGCTGGGCAGCATCCTCGATCACGCATCATCGCAAACGGAGGCGCTTCGATGAACGAGCCCGCACCGCAGCGGCACGCACTCATATTCGGTGCGACTGGCCTTATCGGTCGCCACGTGATCCTTGCACTCGATGAGGCCGACGTGCGCGTGACTGCTGCCAGCAGATCCGACTCGAGCGAGAGGCGCCTACGAGATTGGCTCGCCGACCACGACCGAGGAGAGAACGTCGAGCACGTTCGCGTCGACTTCGCGAGCGATCGCCTCCTTCTCGACGATGCGACGCAATGGGCCGGGATCACCGAGATCTACAGCTGCGCCGGCGCTTACCGCTTCGGAATGGGGATCGACGAGGCACGAGCGGCCAATGTCCACAGCGTCGAGCGGATCGTGGATTTCGCGGCGACCCTGCCTGCGATCCGCCGTGTCGTGCACGTCTCCGGCTACCGGGTGGGAGGACAGGAACCTGCGATCGAACGGTGGGATGCGGAGCGCATTCGGCGTGTCTATTCGACGCTCGGCGCCTACGAGGCGTCGAAGGTCGAGTCAGACGCCGTGTTCCGAACTCGTGCGGCTCGGATGGGCGTGCCGTGGAGCGTTGTCAACCCGTCCACCGTCATCGGAGACAGTAGGTCGGGCGAGACCGATCAACAGCTCGGACTGGCCGCAAACCTGGAAGACCTGTGGCACGGCAGGCTACCCGCCCTGCCCGGGAGCGACGCCACGTTCGTGCCCGTTGTCACCGCCGATTATCTCGCCGCGTTCATGGCGCTGCTCCCCGCAGACGACTCTACTGCACGGAAGAGCTACTGGATCCTCGACGACCAGACTCCGGCACTGCCTGCGCTGCTTTCAGGAATTGCGCGTCACTACGGGACGAAGGCTCCGAGACTGCGCATTCCCGCTGCGGTGATCAAGCGTCTTCCCCAGGCCGTGACCCGAACGGACCCGGAGACGCTCAGCTTCCTGTCTCGGGATCGCTACCCCACAGGCACGGCGATCGCCGTTGCCCGCAGACACGATCTCACGATGCCACCCACGGAACACTCCATCGATGTGTGGGCGGACTATCTCGCCGCTCATCGATTTGGCGCTGCACCTGAGCCGGATCGCCGCTTCGTTACCGTTGGCGGAGTGCGTACGTTCGAGCTTGGTCGTGCCCACGCCTCGACGATCGTGCTTCCCGGTCTGCCCGTCAACGCCGACACCTGGGCCGCCGTGGTCCGACTGTTGCCTGATGCGCGGGCGCTTGATCTTCCCGGCTTGGGCATGAGCGCAGGCGATGGGTCGTGGGACTGGTCTCGCTGGTTGGAAGCGCTTCTCGCCACATCCGACCAAACGCATATGGTCGCGCACTCCATCGCCTCGGCCGCTGCCCTTGAAGCGGCTGCGGCAGCGCCGCAGAAGGTCCGCAGGCTTACCTTGGTCGCCCCGTTCTTCCTGCAAGGGTCACCAGAGCCGATCTTGCGGGTGCAACCGGTGGTTCGGGCCCTTCTTAAGCGAGCGAAGCCTGCCGACATCGCCCGGCGCCTCACCGGCGACGAGAAGAACGCCGCAGCCCTGCAATCCAGCGTCGCGGATCTTCGGCGTCCCGGAACGGCAGCCCGCGTCGCCGGCCTGTTGGCCCGGTCGTCGGATCCGCGTTGGCGGGGCCACTTACGCGAGCTCCTGCGGAACTACCGCGGCTCCGTGCACATCGTCGTCGGAGCCGATGACCCTCTCACCTCGGAGGCGATCGACGACCTCGCGCCGCTGGGTCACGTCACCGTCTCGGAGATCGCCCACGCCGGGCACCACCCTCAGGTTACGCATCCCGTGAAGGTCGCAGATCTCATCAGCTCGTTTCTGCCTTCGAATGAGTTCGGGCTGGATCAGGCGAGCGCCAAGTGAAAGGGACGACAGCTCCGCCGGTGGCCGGTCTCAGCGCCGAACGACGAAATAGGCATCCGCCGCGCACGTTGCCGTTCTTCACCGTCGATGTGTTCACCGAGGAGCGCTTCGGCGGAAATCCTCTTGCCGTGGTCATGATGAACGATGAACTCGACACCGCGATGATGCAGACGGTGGCCGCCGAGTTCAACCTGAGCGAGACCACGTTCGTCTTGCCGTCCAGCGATCCAGTGAATACGGCCAGGATCCGTATCTTCAATCGCACGGCCGAGATGGCTTTCGCCGGCCACCCATTGGTCGGCACCGCCTTCACCCTGGCGACCCAAAGACCCGATCTAACGGCGGCGATCTTCGAGACCGCCGCCGGCCTCGTCGACGTCGCGATCGAACGCGACCCGAACGGCGCGCCAATCGCCGCGGTGATCGTGCCGCCGCAACCGCTGCAGGTCGGGGAACCAGTGCCGCCCGACGTCATCGCTAAAGCACTCCGACTGCACCCCGAAGACGTGCTAACGACGAATCACGCACCGGTCGCGACCTCCACCGGCACGTCCTATGTCATCGCGGAACTGGCCGACGACGCGCTGTCGCGGTGCGATCCAGATCTCGCGATGTTCCGGGAAGCCCGGGATGCCGATCCGCGACTCGGTGGTCGCTTCTCCGTTCACGTCTATTCCAAGCGCGGTCGGTCGATCCGCGCCCGGATGTTCGCGCCGCTCGCGGGAACATGGGAGGACCCCGCCACCGGAAGCGCGAATGCGGCGCTCGCCTGCCTGCTCCTGTCGCTCGAACCGGGTGCCACGGAGGACAGCTTCATCGTCCATCAGGGCGTCGAAATGGGTAGGCCAAGCGTGCTGCATGTTGATGCGCGGCGCACCCCTGACGGGATCGTCGCGACCCTGCGCGGCTCATGTGTCCCCGTCATGCGAGGGGAGCTCACGGTATGATCTGTGTCTTCCGCATACAACATCGGGCGGCGGGCTGTCTCTCGACCGGTCAAGCTGATGAACGGTCGCGTCTGCGGGCCGCTGGTTCGCCCGTATTGGTAGCGTGAACACCGTGAATATGACAGAGGCTGAAGAGTTCGCTCGGCAATGGGTAGACGCATGGAACGCGCACGATCTCGATGCTGTGCTTTCGCACTTTACCGACGACGCGGAGTTCTCCTCGCCCGTCGCGGCGCAGCTTCTTCCTGAGACGCACGGGGTACTCCGCGGTAAGCAGGAGATCCGTAGCTACTGGGCAATCGGACTGGAGAGGATCCCTATGCTGCGTTTCGAGATCGTCCAGGTCTACGCCGGGCTCAGCACGATAGTGATCAACTACCGCAACCACACCGGGAGTCTCGTCAATGAGGTTCTGCTACTCAACGACGACGGTATGGTCGAACGCGGCTACGGCACGTACCTAGTCGATGACGCCGCAAGAACGAGTGGCGCCTAGCAACCAAGGTTACCGATTCGTCAGGGCGAGTCCCGGGACGAGCTGCAGTCAGCCGGTCGAACCGGCTGGAATCCGCGTTGCGGTCCCAGCCCGAGCCGCGGCAAGAGCTTCCGCGGAATGGCTATTGTTAGGTTCCTGGAGCCATGGCGGATTCAATCCGAGCGAGCGCCCCTCGAAGCGCATCGATGTTACCCAGCAACTCCTTTCGCTGTCGCTGCAGCCGGAAGGCAAGCTCCGGGCACACGGCAAGTGTCGGCTCGATGCCGTCTGACACGCAGTGAGCAACGCGGACGATGGCGGACGTGGGCATGCCTGCGTCTATTAGCCAGCGAATGCTCCTCACACGAGCGACTTCCACCTCGTCATATTCGCGATAGCCGTTGAGTCCTCGGTTTGGATGCAGTAAGCCTCGCTCCTCGTAGTAGCGAAGCAACCTCTCGTTGACCCCAGTGAGCTCCGCAACAGCTCCGATCTTCATGTTTACGAGAGTACTTGAGCTTCACATGGTGTGAGGCTCTAGCTTGCATGTCATGACTGGATCAGTATTCATCATCGGTGCGGGCCCCGGCATAGGTGCAGCTGTCGCCCGCCGCTTCGCCCGCGAGAACCGTCCGATCGCGCTGCTCGCGCGTCGGCACGAAACTCTTGAGGCGGTTCGCAGTTCCGTACTCTCGCAGGTCGCTATCGCGACGGTCGCAGCTGACTGCAGCGATGAAAGATCGCTTCGCCGCGGACTCGATACTGCGGTCGCGGAGGTGGGACCTCCGGAGGTAGTCATATACAACGCTGCCGTGATCCGTCCCGATCGGATCGGGGAGCTCACAATGAGTCGCATCCTGAAAACTTGGGCGGTGGATGTCGGCGGGGCCGCTATCGCAGGTTCCCATCTCATACCGACCATGGTCGATAACGGAGGCGGCTCCTTCCTCATCACGGGAGGAATGCCCACTCCGAAATTCGACTACGTCACCCTCTCACTCGGAAAACTCGGCGTGAGAACGCTGGCACGAATACTCGATGCGGAGTTTGCTACGCAGGGCCTTCACGTCGCAAGCGTGACCATCTCTGATGTGGTCGCCCCTGGAGGTCGGTACGATCCCGACATCATCGCGGAACATTACTGGTCACTTCACGTCCAGCCCGCGGAATCCTGGGACCTGGAGGTTGTCATCTGACGCATCTTCGGGACCGCGCCCGGGACCGCGCGTCTGCAAGCTTGCCAAGCGAAGTTGCATAAAGAAACCGACGGGAACTCTTCGTCCGCACTCGCGGTGGCACACCGTCACCCGCCGTCCCGGCGGAAATGGCGACTCATACCTTCGTCGCTTTCACTGATCCCTCCTGCGCACCTTCCCGTCGCGGACTTCCGGTCCGTCGCGCCTCGCAGAGGAGAAGATCATCATGAAAGTCGGTATCGCCCCGAGTACCCGGCAGATCAGGTACGTCGAGAAGCTGCATGAGCACCTGGTCGACGCAGTCGAGCGCGTCGTCTCGGGCAATGACTGGCGGCGTGCGCTGGAGTTTACGGCGAGGTTCCGCTCACGCAGTTTCGGGAACACGCTGCTGATCTGGGCGCAGCACCTTGAAGCCTTCGAGCAGGGGCACGTGCACGCGCCAGAGCCGACCTATGTTGCGGGATACAAGCAATGGCAGTCCCTCAGCAGGCAGGTTAAGAAGGGCCAGCCGGGATACATGATCCTCGCCCCGGTGACCGGCCGGTTCGCATCCTCGACACCCCAGGATCCGTCCTCATGGCGACGTCTCGGTCGGGTCGAGAAGCCGAAGGCGGGCGAGGCGATGCGCTCCCGCATGGTCGGCGCGAAACCCGCGTATGTATGGGATGTCTCCCAGACCGACGGCGATCCAATTCCAGAGCGTCCGTCCCCGTTGCTGCTCGAGGGCGAAGCGCCCGAAGGCCTCTGGGATGGACTGGCGGGCCTGGTGGAGGCGGAGGGGTTCGCGGTGGTGCGGGTCGAGCACGAGGAGATGATCCACGGCGCGAACGGTCTAACTGACTACCAGGCTCGGACGGTCGCGGTGCGGACGAACATGGACGATGCCGCACAGGTGAAGACCCTCGCCCATGAACTCGCGCATGTGAAGCTGCACGGCCCCGATAGTCCCGATGCAACGGGGCACCGTGGGGTCGGTGAGGTGGAGGCCGAGTCGGTGGCGTTGATGATCGGCGCCGCGCATGGCATGGACACCACCGGCTACACGATCCCTTACGTCTCCGGCTGGGCGAGCACCGTCACGGACAAGGACCCGGCGGAGGTGGTGCAGGCCACCGGTGAGCGCGTCCGCAAGGCTGCCGGGGCGATCCTCGATGCTCTCCCCACAGCGCAGATCGGTGACGGTGACCCGCCCGGTCTCACCCGGGACCCCAAGCGTCCCGAACGTACCCCGAGAGCAGAGCGCCCTGCGGCAACGCGGGCGGTGGAGCCGCCGCGGTCGTCTCGCGCGGCGGAGGCGGCGGTGAGGGGCCTGTGATGAGCACCGCCGGACTGTTCGCCCAGGTCGCCGACTTGCCGCCGGCTGCGGCCGCTAGACGACTTGCGCACGCTGGGGTGCCGGTGTTCCCGTGCGTGCCCGACGGGAAGCGGCCGCTCACTCGCCGTGGCTTCCACGACGCGAGCACTGACCCGGCTCAGGTCGAGCCCTGGTGGCGGCGGTGGCCGGCCGCGAACATCGGCGTACCGACCGGCGCCGCCTCTGGATTCGTGGTGGTGGATGTGGATGTGCATGGCCCCGTTGATGGGCGGGTCGGCTTCGGCCGCGCGACCGTGGCGGGGTTGACCGGCGGGTGGGAGATGTTGGTGCGCACGCCTACGGGCGGGATGCACGCCTACTATCCGGCGACGCCGGGGACGGAGCAGCGGTCGTGGCAGGCGGGACGCGCCGGAGTGGATTTCCGTGGCGACGGCGGCTACATCATCGTCCCGCCCTCAGCCCGGACGATCGCGGGCACCACGGCCCGGTACCGGGTCGAGGAGGTCGGCTCTGGCCCCGCGAGAACCCTGGACGCCGGGCGGTTGCGGAACGTCCTCGCCCCTCGCCCCGACCCTCGCCCTCGACCTGGTACCTGGCAGCCGGTGGGGCGGGAGGATGCCGAGCGGTTGGCGCGCTGGCTGGACAGGCAGGACACCGACCGCAACCTGAAACTGTTCTGGGCGTCCTGCAGGCTCGCTGAGGGCGGCGTCCCGCTCGCTGATGCTCTCGATGCGGTATTGACGGCGGCGAAGTCCGACTTCGGGCCGCGAGAAATCGCCGCGACCGTCCGCTCCGCGTACCGCACCGTCCGCCCCGAGCCTGCCCGCCGCGAGTCGCCGCCGGTGCGGGGTGAGTCGTCTGAGTCGAGGTGGTTCGGCCGTCACGCCACCACTGGGTCGTTACTGAGGGGGCGGGGGCTGTGATGACCCCGGCGACGAGAACGCGCGGTGGCCGGGTCGCGGTGGCAACCGCGGTGGCCGGAACCGTGTTCATCGCCGCGGGTGCGTTCTGGCTCTCGTTCACGGCCCTGGCTGATCTTGCCCGTCGCTCGGGGGTGGATGCGGGGCAGGCGTGGGCGTGGCCGCTGATCGTGGACGGCATCATCGTCGTCGCCACCGTCGCCGTCGTCGCGCTGGCGGGGCAACGCTCGGCCTGGTATCCGTGGGCGCTGCTGGCCGCTGGTGCGGTGGTGTCGGTGACCGCGAACGCGATCCACGCCGTCGTCGCCGCGGACGCCGACGTGCCGGGTGTGCTCGCCGCGTCGGTGGCGGCGGTGCCGCCGCTGGTGCTGCTGGCGATCACCCACCTGACCGTCATCCTCACCCGCCCCATACCCGCACCCGTGCCCGAGGCATCACGAGAACCAGGCGAGGAGACGGCGACGGTTGCTCAGCCGCCCGTGCCGGTGGGGCGTGAGGTGGCGGTGCTGCTGCGGGAGGAGGAGGGCTGGTCGAACAAGCAGATCGCCCGCCACCTCGGTGTGCACCCGTCCACGGTCGGACGCTGGTTCGCCCGCTCCGCCCTGACCGATCCCGATACGGAGGAGACGACATGAACGACGACGACCAGCGCACCGCCCGAGTCCGGGAGCATTCCGCACGACGCCGGGAGGAGTCCGAGACGCCGGACACGGCGCACGGTGTCGGTGCCGGGGACGTGTCGGAGCTGGCCCGTCACGGCGATCCCTCCGCGACGAACACGAAGACTGCCGGTGCGGCGGAGGCGAAAAGGCGTCGGCCGGGGGTGGAGTGGGTGCGCCCGTCCGATCTGCTGGCCTCGCGGATGGGCAGGGTCGCCGGGCAAGGCATCGACTTCCAAGCCGAGCTCGTCCGTCGCGCCCGCCGGGCACCCGGCCAGGCATACCGCGGCACACGCAGAGTCGCCCGCAAGGGTGCGCAGGTTGCGAGCGAGCGGGCACGGAGGCTGCCCCCCGTGACCGCCTTCGGTAGTGGCGGCGTCGGGGAGCGGCACTCGTGGGTCTCGCGGTCCGGGATCGGGTTGGGGTGACGTAGCCCATGTGCGTCCCTCCTGCACCGGCGAGCACCACGCCTGGGGGACGCGTGCGCACCTGCTGTTCAGGAGGTGCGCGAATGACACAGGCAAGCACCCGCAACGAGGGGCGGGATCGGTTCGAGGACTCGGAGGCGCTGCGCGCCCTCCTCACCAGACTCCATGACGCCGGGCAGGATGCGTGGCGGAACGACCCGGAGGCGGCTGCGCTGATGCGGCACGCGGCCGACAAGTACGCGGCGCTGGCCCGTAAGCACGGCCTGGACCCGTGGGAGGCCGCCAGCGCGGCATTCGAGGCGATGCGGGGAGCCGCCACGAGGCGTGCGGATGATCCGTGGGCGGTGGTGACCCGCGCGGTCCAGGTGACCTGCATCGGCGAGGAGCGCGGCAACGGCCTGCTGTGCTCGGTGCACCAGGCCCGCCGGCCCCGCTATTCGGTGTTCCACGACGCGGAGCGGTTCAGCGACCGGGAGAACCCGCTGACCGACTACCACCCCGCGTTCCACGTCGACCCTTTCGCCGACGACGCCCACGATGACTCCGGCGAGGACGAGGATTTGCTGCTGGAGCGGACGATGAACGTTGTCTCGGCGGTGGAGGACACGATCGCGTTCCTCAGCCGCGTCGGGTGGGCGCCGGAGACCGCGCGGGCCGGGGTGGAGTACATCACCGGGCGGCTTGCCGAGTCCGTGTCTCGGCGGTCGGCATTCGAGGTCCTGCGCCGCGACCGGCAGGCCCGCGCCCTCCTGGACCTGCCCGGCACCTCCTGGACGACGCTGCTGCGGGTCGTGCTCGGCAACCCCGACCCCGCCCTCGCGCACACCAACGCCGGCCGCGGGATGCTCGTGCGGCTTCTCATCGGGGAACCGTTGCGGGTGCTGTGGCGTGACGACGACCTCGTGCTCACCGCGGGCCTTGCCGCTCCCGCTAACGGGAGCGAGGAGCCATGAGTTCTCCGCAGGATGGGCACATCGAGTTGGAGCGTGCGGTGGACTCCATCGGTGTCGGACGCCGGCACCGGCAGGACTACGGCGACCTCGCACCATTGGTCGAGTCGATTCGCCGCAACGGCCTGCTGCAACCCATCACGATCACCCTCGACGGCAACCTCATCTGCGGCGCGAGACGGCTGGCGGCGATCAAGCTGCTCGGGTGGAAGACCGTCAAAGTGTGGGTCCGGTCCGGCGTCTCGGATCGGCTCGGGCAGCTCCTCGCGGAGCAGGACGACAACCTGCTGCACAAGCCGCTGACCCAGTTCGAGGCCGCCGCCCTCTACCGTGAACTCAAGACCCTGCTGGCCGAGGATGCGGCCCGCCGTCAGGAGGCCACCCGCTTCCACGCCGCGGACGATGCGGGAGATGACGGTGCCATTAAGTTAACGGCACCGTGGGACACGCCCCCGGGCGAGGCCGCCGTGCAGGCCGCGCAGATGGTCACCGGCCGCGACTCCCACACCACATTGGAGCGCATCGGCCGCCTCGAACACCTCGCCGCCGACCGAACCCAACCCGAGTCCGTGCGCACTCGCGCGGCGGAGGAGGTCGAGCGGATCAAGGCCGGCGGAGGCGTCTACCCCTCCCACCTGCGCGTCAACGCCGAACTCTCCCTCGCCGAGCTCGACCAGATCGCCGCCGACCCCGCCCTGCCCGCTGATGTGCGCGGGCAGGCCCGCACCGAGGCCGTGCAGGTGCGGGCGGCGGAGCGTGACGCGCGGGCGGTGGAGCTGGAGGAGTTGGCGCAGGCCGCGCTCGCCCGCGTGAAGGCCGCCAAGAAGACCGGCCGGAAACCCCCGCGCCGCCCGCTGACCGCGGTCGAGAACCAGGGTGAGCCGGTGCCGTTCCCGCTGACCGTGTTCGTCGCGATCTGGGACGACATGGCCGGATGGTGGCTGCACCATGACCCGGACGAGGTTGGCCCGGCGTTGACCGAGGAGCAATGGTCGCGGTTCGAGCAGACCGTCGCCGGCACGATCGCGTTCGCTGATACCGCCCGCGCTGCCCGCCGGGCGCAGGAGCGCAGCGAGCACATCGCCTGACCGCCGCTTCGTGGGGGCGTGTGTGCACCTTCCAGGCGACCACCTACCTGTCGCCTCTTGGGAGGACCCGCATGGACCCCGCCACCCTCGCTGATCGCCGCCGTCGTCGTCTGCTGATCGCCACGATCGCGGGCGGGCTCGTGCTGCTCCTGCTGGTCGGTGTCGGCATTTACGGGCTGCTGCGCGGCCCCGCACCCCGCACTGACTCCATCCCCGCCGACCCACCGAGTTCCACCGTGACCGTCCCGACGGCCGGGCCGTCCGGTGAGGGGCCGGTGGCGGTGCCGCAGGCCGGCGGCCCGGAGGCGTTCGCTCGTGCGGCCGCCAGCGCGCTGTTCACCTGGGACACCACCACCGGTGACGGCCCGATGGACTACGCGCAGATGCTCGCAGACGTCGCCGCCGAGAACGAGGCGGACGCACTGGCCGGGGATGTGCGGGCGTATCTGCCGAGTGTGGAGGCGTGGGGGCAGCTCCGCCAGTACCAGACCCGCCAATGGCTCATCGTCGATACCGCGGTCATCCCGTATGCGTGGGAGACCGCGGTCGCGCAGGCCGCACCGGGCCAGATTCCCGCGGGGACCGTCGCGTACACCATCGAGGGCACCCGGCACCGGGACGGCACCTGGGGCACCGAACCTGTGGAGGCGTCCCGGACGGTGTCGTTCACGGTGTTCATCGTCTGCACCCCGGCAGTCACAGGCCGCGGTGTCACCGGCACGACCTGTGAGCTGCTGCGCCTGTCCCAACTCGACAACCCCCTCCGCTGAGAGCAGGTGGTTGTTGTGTGGAAGAAGCTCGCCGCGTTCGCGGTCGCCCTGCTGTTCTTCGCCCCCTCGGTCGTGCTGGTCGGGGTGGCGGCCGTGGTCAATCCTTCGATGACCGCATGCGCACCTGGGTCCCTCGCCGTGGGGCCGATCCCGGAGTCGCTGACCGCGACCACCCGAGGCGGGGAGACCGTCACCCTGAGCCGTACCCAGCTCACCCACGCGGCCACGATCATCACGGTCGGCGGGCAGACCGTCGGTGTCGGCCGTCCGGGAGTGGTGATCGCGCTGATGGCCGCGCTCACGGAGTCCTCGTTGCGGATGCTCGCGAATACCGGCACTTACCCGGAGTCGGCCGACTTCCCGAACGATGGCAACGGGTCCGATCACGACTCGCTGGGTTTGTTCCAGATGCGGCCCGCCGCTGGGTGGGGCACCGTCGCCGAGCTCATGGATTCGACCTATCAGGCGCGTGCGTTCTACGGCGGCGAGACCGGCCCGAACCACCCGTCTCCGCGTGGGTTGCTGGACATTCCCGGTTGGCAGAGCATGGACCCCGGCGAAGCCGCTCAGGCCGTCGAGGTTTCGGCGTACCCGGACAGGTATCAGAACTACCAGCCGGTGGCCGAGGCGATCCTCGCCGCCCTGACCCGCCCGCCCAGCACGGGCGGAGGCGGTGGCGGGGCGCCGATCGTGCCGGAGACGACGCGCATCGTGTTCCCGCTCCCCGAGGGGACGTGGGTGGACACCGACAGTTTCGGGTGGCGCACCGACCCGTTCACCGGGGAGCGCGCCTTCCACGCAGGGTCCGATCTTGCCGCCGCGGACGGCACCCCGATCCTCGCCATCGCGGACGGGGTGGTCATGCACGCCGGCTACAGCGGCGGCTTCGGCGGCCTGGTCATCATCGAGCACACCGTCGCCGGTGAGCGGGTCGCGTCCTATTACGCGCATATGTGGGAGACCGGCATCCACGTCACCGAAGGGCAGACCGTGACCGCCGGGCAGCACATCGGAGACGTGGGCTCCTCCGGCCGCTCCACCGGACCCCACCTCCACCTGGAGATCCACCCCGGCGGGCAAGGACAGCCCGCCGTCGACGGTACCGCCTGGCTCGCCGACCACAATGCGGAAGGCGTCACCGGCGGGGACACGACCCTCGCGACCTGCACCGCTGGGGGTGGGGCCTGATGGACGTGTTTCCCGACTTCGGCGGCGTCGGCGGTGCCGCAGAGCTGCGCTCCATCGTCGGGGCACTGCTGATGTTCGTCCTCATCATCGCCGTGCTCATGCTCATCGTCTGCGCGATCGTGTGGGCGGTCGCCTCGTCCAGCGGCAACCACCAGGCCGCGACAAAGGCCCGCACCGGCCTGCTCGTCTCGGTCGGCGCCGCCGCTCTTGCCGGTGCCGGGGTGGCGTGGGTGAACTTCCTCCTCGGCGTCGGCGAACAACTCTGATCAGCCGGAGTCAGGTGAGGATGCCGGCGCCGCGCAGGTAGTCGGCAAGGTTCGCCGTCACCGGGAGCTGGTCGAGCTCGGCGGCGGTGACCCAGCGGGCGTCGTCCGCGTCGTCGCCCGATGCCAGCTCGCCGCCGGTGACGGTGGCGGCGAAGTCGTGCACCTCGAACATTCGCTCGTCGCCGGCCGGGATCGTCACGCACCACAGCTCACGCCCTACCGACACCCGCAGCCCGGTTTCCTCGAACGTCTCCCGCGCGGCCGCTTCAGCCAGGGTTTCGCCGGGCTCGACGCTGCCGCCGGGGATCGACCAGCGGCCTTTCTCCGGCTCGGTGCCGCGCAGCACGAGCAGCACACGTCCCGCGTCGTCGGTGATGACGGCGCTGGCGGCCAGAACGATTCCCACCAGCCCAGGCTATCCGCCTGTCGCTGGGTGGCGGGGTGCACCTGACCGTCGAGAACACGTCTCGCGAACAGTCAGGAGCAACCCCCGTGATCGACATCGACCCCAACAGCTCGGGACTTCCCGGTATCGAGCAGCTACGCATCATCGTCGGCGCCGTGATGACCGTCGGCCTCATCCTCAGTGTCCTCGCCCTGATCATCTCGGCGATCGTGTGGGGGTTCGGCGCCAACTCCTCCAACCCGCACCTCGCCAGCCGCGGCAAGGTCGGTGTCCTCGTCTCGTGCGGGGCGGCGATCATCTGCGGTGCTGCGGTGACGCTGATCAACTTCTTCTGGGGCGTCGGGCAGGCCGTCTGATGACCACCCCAGCAACGCCTCGCTCGCGGCGGGGGTGGGTGCGGTGAGCGTGTGCGATGTCCCGGTCATCTCCTCCGTCTGCGACGCCGTGGGCGAGGGCACGGCGTCGTTGATCGCGGCGCCGTTCGACTGGCTCGGCCAGGCGACGGCCGGGGCGGCTGCCTGGCTGTTCGAGGCGGTCTGGACCGTGTTCGACACCACCACCCTGGTCGATGTCACCAGCGCCGAGTACGTCGGGGTCTACAACGTGCTGTTCGGCGTCGCGATCTTCGTGATGCTCGTGTTCTTCTGCCTCCAACTCATCACCGGCCTCATCCACCGCGACCCCACCGCCCTGTCCCGCGCCGCCCTGGGGCTCGCCAAAAGCGTGCTCGGCAGCTTCCTCGTCATCACCCTGACCGCGCTGCTGCTGGAAGTCACCGACCAGCTCGCGGTCGGGATCGTGCAGGCCACCGGGAACACGATGGAAGGAATGGGGACCCAGATCGGGCTCCTCGCCACCGGCCTTGCCGGGATCAACATCGCCGCGCCCGGTGTCGGCGCGATCCTGACCATCTTCCTCGCCGGCCTCGCCATCTCCGCGGCCGCGATCGTCTGGTTCAGTCTCCTCATCCGCAAGGCGCTGCTGCTGGTCGCGATCGTGTTCGGCCCCATCGCCCTGGCCGGGGCGACGTGGGATGCCACCAAGGGCTGGTTCGCCAAGTGGGCCGCATTCGTGATCGCCCTCATCTTCTCCAAGCTCGTCCTCGTCGTGATCTTCCTCGTGGCGATCGGGCAAGTCTCCGCCCCCATCGAAGCGGACCTCGCCTCCATCAGCGACCCGATCGCCGGGGTGGTGCTGATGTTCATCGCCGCGTTCGCGCCGTACATCACCTACAAGTTCCTGTCCTTCGTCGGCTTCGACATGTACCACGCCATGTCCAGCGAGCAGGAGGCGAAGTCCGCACTGAACCGGCCCGTCCCCGTCCCGGGCGCGCCCAAGGGCGACAGCGCCAAGAAGGTGCTTGACGGCGGCGGTGACACCGGCGGCAAGCCCAGCGGCGGAACTGGCGGAGGGGGCGGGTCGACGCCGCCGCCTGTGGGTGGCCCGGCGGCATCGGGCGGTGCCGGAGCGACCGGAACTGTCGGGGGCGCTGCCGCGTCATCCGGCGGAGGAGCCGGAGCCGGAGCGGGGGCGGGGGCCAGCGCGGGTGCTGGTGCGGCCGCGGGGCCTGTCGGGGCGGCGGTCGTCGTCGGCGGTGCAGTGGTCAAGGGTGCCGCGACCGCCGGGTCGAAGGCCGGTGCCGCTGTCGGCGGTGCCGCAGAGAACCATGCCGGCGCCGCGGGCGAACAAGCATCCCCGCCGCCGGTTCCACCCACCCAGGGCACACCCGCGCCGTCGTCACGCCCGGCACCCTCCGCCCCGCCCGCTGCGCCGTCGCAGGGGTCGTCGTCGCGGAGGTCGGACCCGCCGCCGCCTCCGTCCTCGAAGCCGTCCGGGAAGGAATGAGCCCATGGTCACCACCACGCACACCGAGTACCCGTTGTCGCCGGTGCAGTTCTCCCGCCTCACCCGCCGCGGGATCATGCTCGGCCTGTCGTTGCCGCAACTGATCGTCCTCGGCATCGCGATCCTCACCGTCGTCGCCTCCCTCTACACGAGCGGCGGCATGGGCCTGGCCTGGACGTCCCCGGTCTGGGCCGGCGCCGCCCTCCTCGCGGTGATCCCGGCAGGGGGCAGGAAGCTGATCGAGTGGGTGCCCATCCTGACCCGCTGGACTGCGCGCACCTATCTGGGCCAGCTCATCTACCGGCGCCGGGTCATCCGCCCGCGCCCGGCCGGCACCCTCGCCCTGCCGGGAGATGCGGCGCCGCTGCGGGAATGGGAGGACCCGGAGACGGGGGCGGCGATGGTCCACGACCCGCACGCGCAGACCCTTACCGTCATCCTCGGCGTCTCCCACCCGGCGTTCGTGCTCCTGGACCCCGGTGAGCAGCAACGCCGCGTCTCCGGCTGGGGACGTGTCCTGGCCGCCGCGTGCCGGTCAGGGCGGATCGCCCGCATCCAAGTCAGTGAGCGGACCCTGCCGGATTCGGGGACGGGGTTGGCGGAGTGGTGGCGCACCCACGGGACCGACGACGGCTCCTGGGCCGCGACCACCTACGCCGAACTCATCGACCGTGCCGGCCCCGCCGGGGAACGCCACGCGACCACGATCAGCCTCGCCCTGGACATGAAGAACAGCGCCCGGCAGATCAGAACCTCCGGCGGCGGCATACGCGGCGCTGCCGCCGTGCTGCGGCAGGAGATGACCACCCTGAGCACGGCGCTCCGCGCGGCAGAGCTCACCTCGACCGGGTGGCTCACCCCTGGCGAGGTCGCCGTCATCCTCCGCGGAGCGTACGACCCCGCCGCAGCCCCCGCCCTGGAACGCCACGGCGACCTCGGCCGCGACCTTGCCACCGCCGGTCCAGTGGCGGTCACCGAGACCTGGGACCGCCTGCGATCCGACAGCGCCTTCCATGCGGTGCTGTGGATCACCGAATGGCCCCGCTCACAGGTCTACCCAGGGTTCCTCGCCCCGCTCGTGCTGTCCAACGGCATCCTCCGCACCCTCGCCCTGCACTACACCCCGGTACGCGCCGACCAGGCGGCGAGGGACCTGCGGAAGAAGAAGACCGAACTCATCTCCGACGCGACCCAACGCCGCAAGATCGGGCAAATCGACGACGCCGCCTCCAGTGCGGAGCTCGATGACGTGCTGCAACAGGAGGCGGACCTGACCGCCGGGCACGGCGTCCTCCGTGTCTCCGGCCTCGTCTCCGTGTCCGCCCCGACCGTGGACGAGCTCGACGCCGCGGTGGCCGCAGTCGAGCAGGCCGCGATCCAAGCCTCCTGCGAGACCCGCCGCCTCGTCGGCCAGCAAGCGGCCGCGTTCACCGCCGCCGCCCTGCCGCTGTGCCGGCCCGTCTGACCCTGACCACCATCAACCGTTCCCTTGTGAGGAGCCGATCATGCCAACCTTCGACAACCCCGTGGAGGACGCGATGGAGGCATCCGCCGCGCTGCGTGGCCTCGCCCACGCCACCCGCACCTTCGACAATCCCGCCGAGACCTACCCCGTGCTCGGGGAACTGCTGGCCGGGGTGCGGTCGTTGCGGCAGGTGCTCGACCAGCTCGCCGCCGCCCACATCAAGGCCCGGTCCCGCGCGCACACCGACGCGGGCAGTCAGCCCGCCGGGGCGACGGCGGCGCTGGCGGCGGCGGATGAGCTGCACCAGGCCGGCACCCTGCTGGACACGGTCCATGACCGGGTAGACGCGGCGATGTCGCAGTCCGGGCAGATCGCCTGGCACCCCGCCCCCGAACCCCTCGACACGACCGGCGCGACGCGCACCACGGTGCAGGCTGGGGAGCTGAGGTTGACGGTGTGGCCGGATGTCCCGCTGGGCGAGCACCAGCGGTACGCGTACCGCATCGAGCACCCGGCCACCGGGCAGTCGGTCGAGGGACGGGACCTGTTCACCGGCACGGGCGCCCCCGTCTCACCGGAGCGGGCGCTGCGCGAGCTCGCGGTGTTCCTCTCCGCCGCCGGCGAAGCACGCCAGTTCACGATCGAGAATCCCGGCCAGCACACCGACAACGACGGGGCGTTCCCGGATTGGGTGACCGATGCCGCCCGCCAGCACCCCGACACCCTGATCGAGCTGATCGACCACGACCCAGACATCGCGGATAAGACGAGCAGGCGGTGGGTCAGCGTCGTGTTCCTCCAAGGCGACGAAGCCGACCCGGTGCTGGACATCATCGAACGAGATGGCACGGACACGGCGATCGAGCGCCTGGCCGGGTACGACTTCGGGGAGGAGACGACCCAGGCTGCGCTCGAGAACGGGTACGTCTACGACACGCCCCCGACCGGCGCCCTGGATCGCACCGCGATCGGGGATGTCTACACACTCACCTACAGTCCCTTCCTCGGCCACGTCTCCTTGCTTCGCACGCACGACGCCGCACCTGACCCGGCGCTGCTGGACATCGACATCCCCGCGCCCGCTCCGGCTCGGCGGACGGTCGAGCGGGCACCGGTTCGAGCGGGGCGTGCGGAGGCGACGGATTGGTTCGCCCGCCGGCCGGGCGCATCCGCCTCGCACGGGCGGGGGTTGGCGCTGTGACCGGGCAGGATGAGGGGCGTCTGCATACGGCGGTGCTGGTCGGCCCAGAGGGTGAGCGCCGACGGCATCGCAAAGCTCGCCAGAAAGCTGCCACCCGGATCGAGACCACCGCCCGCGACACACGGAGGGCGGAGGCGAAAGCGAGGTGGGAGACGGAGCAGGCCGAGCGCCGAAACACCACCTACCTCCCCGCTGGTGGCGAGTCCGGTGCTGCCGCGTTGCGGACTCCGGGGTGGCTGCGGCTTCCGAAGCACCAGGACACGTCCGCGACCCTCGCCGGGCAGTACCCGTTCCTGGCCGAGGGGGGCCTCGGCTCGGCCGGCGTGTTCGTCGGCCAGGACCTCTACTCCGGCGGGAGTTTTGTCTACGACCCGTGGGTGCTCTACCAGCAAGGCCTCATCACCGCCCCCAACGTCGTCCTCGCAGGGATTGTCGGCTCCGGCAAGTCCTCCCTCGCGAAGTCCCTCTACACCCGCTCGCTGCCGTTCGGCCGGCGCGTCTACGTCCCCGGCGATCCCAAGGGCGAGCACACCGCCGTTGCCGAAGCGGTCGGCGGGAAAGCGATCGTCCTGGGGCATGGCCTATCGAACCGCCTGAACCCGCTCGATGAGGGCCACCGCCCCTCGGCCGTGTCGGATGCGGAGTGGGCAATGCAGGTCGCCTCCCGCCGCCGAGACCTCATCGGCGCCCTGGCGGAGACCGTGCTGGATCGTGTGCTGTCGCCGTTGGAGCACACCGCGATCGACCTCGCCCTCCAAGACGCGGTCAGGTCTGCGGAGGTGCCGATCCTGCCGATGGTCGTCGACCGCATCCTGGCCCCCAACCATGAGGATGACGAAGACGGTCGACTCGCCGAAGACGGCCGTCTCGTCGGCCATGCCCTGCGCCGCCTCGTGGCCGGCGACTTGCAAGGGCTGTTCGACGGTCCCTCCACGGTGAGGTTCGACCCGTCACTGCCGATGGTGTCGCTGGACCTGTCCCGCGTCGCCGAGAACAGCACCTTGATCTCGGTGCTGATGACGTGCTCGTCCGCGTGGATGGAATCGGCGCTGTCGGACCCGAACGGCGGGCAGCGGTGGGTGATCTACGACGAAGCCTGGCGCCTCATGGCCTACCCTTCCCTGCTGCGCCGCATGGATGCACAGTGGCGGCTCGCCCGGCACTTCGGGATCGCGAACATGCTGATCTTCCACAAGCTCTCCGACCTCGACAATGTGGGCGACCAGGGCTCCGCCATGAGAGCCCTGGCGTCTTCGCTGCTGGCAAACGCGGAGACCCGGATCGTCTACCGGCAGGAAGCCGACCAGCTCGGCTCCACCGCTACCGCCCTCGGGCTGACCGGCACCGAGCAGAAGCTCCTCCCCAGCCTCGGCACCGGACAAGGGCTGTGGCGGATCAAGGACCGTTCTTTCGTCGTGCAGCACCAGCTCCACCCCGCCGAGCTGACCGCGTTCGACACCACCACCCGCATGACCTCGGATTCCCGTAAGCTCACGAATCGTGAAACCTGAAAGGGTGGGGACTCGCGGGTTCAGGGTCAACCTAGGGGCGCGTGAGGGTGTGAGTTCGTGGAACTCACGTCACCTCGATGAGAGGTCTGCTGGATTGCCGGGTTTGTGCCAGAGCAGCAGGTAGCGCCAGTAGAGGAGCCGCCGCACGCGTGCGCCGGGCAGGAGCATCGCGACCTGGGCCGCAGCTTCTCGGGTGGTCAGCGGCGGGTACATCTCGACCGGCATCGACTGGTCGTCGCTCTTGGGGAACCCGCCCACGCGCCGCAGCGCCCGCCGGGCTGCGAACAGCGTGCCGAGCGCGCGATATCCGACCGCGGCCGCGATCTCGACATGAAGCTCGTGGGCGAGGTCCGGTCGAGGGAGGGCGATGGCGGCAAGGACACCACCCGGCCGCAAAGCAGCCGCCAGCTTCGGCAGGACGTCCGGCAGGGACATGTGATGCAGAGCGCTGATCGAGAAAATCGCGTCGTAGCCGTCAGCGGGCAACGGGTCGGTGAGGATGTCGGCCAGGACGCACTCGACGTTGTCGGGCGCCCGGTGGCAGGCTTGATCGATCATCTCTGCGGAACGGTCGAGAGCGTCGACCTTCTCGGCGCGCCCGGCCAGTTGGATGGCGAACGAGCCGACGCCACAGCCGACGTCCAGCACCCGTTGTGGGCGGAGGCATCTGGCGCAGCAGGAGCCGGTGGTAGTATGCGTTGTGATCCCAGTCGAGCACGGCTAGAACCTAGCCGTTCCTTCTGTGGCGTTCATGAGTCGTGGCCTCGCCCGTCGCTTATTTCGGTTTGATCTGCTCCAGAACGTGCCCGGTCATCGCATGCACGTCGCCCTGGTATCGGGCGATCGCGAAGTCGTAGAACTGCACCAGCGTCCCGGCCCTGCCCGCCCATATACTCACCGCCCGACCCGCGCTCCGCGGCTCTGCGAGGAAACGATCAGCGCCATCCGATGCTGCGCTCCATAGCTGTGCGGCCGGGCTCTGCCGGAACTCGAACACCGTCACGCCGCCTGAATATGCCCGCCGGTCAGTGCGGCCACCGCCATCGCCAGCACATATTGAGCGACAGCTCCTACTCGAAGCCCTCTTCGTGCGGATGCCGTGCCGATCGGAACCAATAGCCAGCAATCGGTCGCCACGCTCAAGCCACCTCAACTACTCCGGGCCCGATTCTCTTGGTGATCGAGCCGTTGAAGTATGGCGGTGGTCTCGGGGTCCGCAGGGAGGAAAGTCTCGATAGCCAGCTCGGACACGGTGACATCCAGCGGAGTTCCGAAGGTCGCAATGGTGCAGAACAAGGCCAGCTCATCGTCACGGTAGCGGATGCGTAAAGGCACCATCAGTTCGGGAGCGTCATCGGTTTGTCCGGGATCATGCGGGGCGTAGCCTACGACCTCTCTGTACAGTGCGGCCAAGGCGGGATCTCCGGTGAGTGTGACGCGACGGCCCAGTCTGGCCAGCAGCGAGTGGCTCCATTCGCCGAAATTGAGGATGCGTGGACGCATTCCTTTCGGGTGGAGGGCCAGGCGCAGCGCGTTTACGGGTGCTTCGAGCAGGAATGGGTCAGCGTCAAGGCTAAAGATGCCGAAACCGGCGTTGGATTCCACGATGTTCCAGCCGCGATCGACAACGTGCGCAGGAAAGGGTTCGTTGGCGGTCACGATACGACGCAAGGCTGCTCGCACGGAGGCCATCTCCTCACTCTCCAACGCAAGCGCAGTGAATGCCGGCGCAAAGCCCGCAGCGAGGAGCAGCTCGTTCTGCTCCCGCGGCACCAGTTCGAGATGCGTGCCGAGCCGGGCGATCATCTCCCTGCTAGGGTGCGAGCGGCCAGTTTCCAGGAAGCTGAGGTGGCGGACGGAGATCCCGGCGACGGAGGCTAGACCGAGCTGACTGAGTCCTCTCCGCTCCCGCCATGTTCGCATGAGTTCGCCCACCGGGGGCCGGCGCCGGCCGGCCGGTGACGCGCTCGTATCCTGCACGATCACCACGGTAGACCCTCTGTGGTTTTCTCGAACCGGTAGAGGATCGATTTCATCGCCTCGTCAATGACCACGTCGACCCCGGCGGTGTGAGAGGACGGGTCAACCCAGTCGGCCCACAGTGCACCGTGGTGCGCTGCGGCATGGCCGGATAACCGGCGTCCTGGCACCGAACCATTCGAGGCGAGTTGTGCTTCGGCGCGCTGGTTGAGTTCCGCCACGGCGACGGTCGGCGTGCTGAATTGCCAGTCTTTTCGGATGTGCGAGGCGTCATCCAGCAGGAGGAGATCGTATCCACCGCCGATCTTCTCCCCAGCGCTTGAGAGCATAGACCACGAGAGTGCAACCGCCCGCTGCGATCTGTAGAACCAGTCGCCGGGAGCGAAGACGGCGATGCCGCCGGAGACGAATTGTTCGTGCGCCTCTGTGATCCGCCTGAAGAGCGCTTCATGTCCCCGGAATTCGCGAGTTGGAGTGAAATGCGCTGCATCCCGCGTCCACATTTGTCGGATGGCGTCATGGCGGAGAAGGGGGTTGGGCTCGTTCCACTGCTGCACATACCGCCGCACGACTCCGGCCGCCTCTTCCTGAGATGGTGTCGTGAACGTGGTCGCGTTCATCGGGCATCCCTTCCGGAGGGTAGTGCCTGGGTCAGCGCGATCAGGACGGCCGCGATGGCCAGGAGGAAGACCAGGCTGTGAGTGAAAGCTACGCCGTAGCCTGCGCCGGCGAGGCCGTGGTAAAAGACGATTCCGATCAGTGCCACGCCTAGCGCATTGCCGATCTGGAGAGCCGTGCTCAGCACTCCGGATGCGGATCCTGCATATTCGGGGTGCATCCGTGCCAGCACGGTGGATGCCAACGGTGCCACTGCCAGACCCATGCCTGCCCCGTCCACGACGAGTCCGGGGATGAGCCAGCCGACCGACGCGGAATCACCGCCGACGATGACGGCTGCGCTGAGCAGGGCGAGGCCAACAACCATAAGCAAGGCGCCCATCGCGATGACCTGGCGGCCCAGTCGGCGGGCGATTCGTCCCGCGGTCATCGAAGTCAGCAGATATCCTGCACCGATCGCGGTGAAGAGCACGCCCGCGCCGAGAGCGTCCAGACCGCGACCGGACTGAAGGTACAGGGCAAGCACCAGGAAGAAGGAAGCTTGGCCGATCCAAAACACCAGCTGACAGGCCAGGCCGACGACGAAGGCCCGGTCGTGGAACATTTCCACATTCACCAGTGGGGCACCGCCACGCTCAGCGAGTCGCCGCTGCTGCCAAACGAACACCGCAAACAGCGCCGCGCCAGCACCCAGGCTCAGCCAGGCCCATACCGGCCAGCCCGCGTCACGACCCTGGATCAGCGGAAGCACGATCGCGGTAATGGCTGCGGCGACCAACAGAATCCCTGCCGGATCGAGCCGCGCTTTGACCCGTGGTGTCGCGGGCACGAGCGCCTGTGCCAGAACGATGATCAGTGCTCCGATCGGGATGTTGACGAGGAAGCAGGAGCGCCAGCCCAGTCCTGCGATATCGGCGTGGGTGAGCGCACCGCCGATCAGCTGGCCGAACACCGCGGCGAGGCCCATCGCGAGCCCGTAGCCGGTGAACACCCGCGCTCGCGCCGCCCCGGTGTACAGGGTGCCGAGGATTGCGAGCACCTGCGGGGCCAGCAGAGCCGAGGCGAGCCCCTGGACGACGCGAGCCGCGATGAGCATCCCCGCGCTCGCGGCCACGCCGCACAGCAGAGAAGCGACGGTGAAGAGTCCGAGCCCCAGCAGGAACATGCTCTTCCTGCCGTACAGGTCGCCCAGGCGTCCGCCGGTGATCAGTCCGACCCCATAGGCCAGCCCAAACCCCGCCAGCACCCACTCGATCTGAGCCGACGAAGCCCCTAGTCCCTCCTGCATCGAAGGCACGGCAACATTCACGATGAAGAAGTCCAACGTCGTCATGAACACACCAGCGAGAACCACCGGCAGAACCAGCGGATGCACGGGCCTTGAAGTCGGGCTGGACCCTTCGGACAATTCACTGACCGCGGTCACCATAGCTGTTCTCCTTCTGATCGGCGCGCCGCCCGCACGATGCGCGACGACCCACCACTCAGAATTCCCACGACCGGATAGCCCCGCAATTACCCTCCAGGTAAAGGGTGACCGGAAGTTGCGCTGGATCAATCGTCGGGCGCCGACTTCCTGATAGGAATGCTGAGGCTTCGTCGCTGGATGCCCGACGATGTCAACTAATGAGCGGTCGGACGCACCTATCCGGCGTGATACAAGAGAAGGATTTTGGACCCGACCTCGAGGGCCCCGAGCACCCCGCGGGGAGAGTGAGCCGGCGCCGCTACAAGCGGGCGACCAGCGAGGCCTCGGCCGAGAAACTGTCGGTCCCGATTGTCCTACCGCAAGTCGTCATGGCCGTTGCCGAGGACGGCAGCATGACGGTCGCCGTCGACGGGACGCATCTCGCCCCGGAGCCGCTTGCGCCGAGGTGGCAACGTGACTCCTTCGCCCGGGTGCTCGACCAGCTCACCGAACAGCGCCGCTCCCCTATGCGAGTCGAGGTGCACGAGGCCGACGGAACCGTGTTCACCGACATCGTCACTCCCGGCAAGAGCCGCCGTCCCCAGCCCGAAATCGATCACGCACGACCAGCACCGAAAGTCGGACCCGAGTTGGTCGTGCTGCATGGTGAGGGGTTCGTGCCCGGTGAGGACGTAGCGATCGCGGTCGTGATCGCGTACGGCGACGCCGCTCCGGACGGCACCATGCGCGGCCTGCTCACCGCGGACCAGCTCGCCACGAGCCCGACTCGTGAGGTCATCCTGCTCGGCCGCGTCTCGGGCACCCTGACGATCGAGCATCCCGAATGAGCACGCCGAGACCTGCGGGGTCGCTCGGGGACGAGCTGAGCAACCTCGGCATCGGCCTGCTCATCGGCGCCGCGATCTTCGCCTGTATCCTCCGCGGAGCCGGCTCCGTCACCGCGTGGATCACCGGCGTCGGCCAGCCCGACGGCGGCATCGAGGCCGGGCTCCGCGTGCTGCTCAACCCCGCAGACCCGGCGGCCGCGCTCGACGCACCCGGCCTGAACGTCGTCGCCTACTGGCTCACCGCGGCCCTGCTGATCCTCGGGGCCGGGGCGGCCGGATGGTGGGCTTGGCGGTTCTTCCGCGAGCACGGCCGACAGGTGAAGACCGACCCGTACCGCATCGCCGGGATCGCCACCCGCAGCGAGGTCGTCAAGGCTGCCTCCGAGACGGCGTTGCTGCGCCGTGCCAGGCATCTGCGGCCCTCTCTCGACAGGATCCGCCCGAAGGACGTCGGCTACCGAATCGGGACCTCACGCGGCACATCCGTGTGGGCATCGGTCGAAGACAGCATCCTGTTGATCGGCCCGCCCCGCTCCGGCAAGGGCGCCCATATCGTCATCAACGCCATCCTCGACGCGCCCGGCGCCGCCGTCACGACGAGCACGAGGCCGGACAACCTCACCGCGACGCTCCGCGCCCGGGAGCGGATTGGCCCGGTCGCCGTCTTCGACCCGCAACACCTCGCCGAAGGCATACCCGCCGGACTGCGGTGGTCGCCCATCCGCGGATGCGAGGACCCGCTGACAGCGATGATCCGCGCGACAGGCCTCGCCGCCGGCACCGGCCTGTCCGCGGGAGGGGTCGAGGGCGGCGGGTTCTGGGAGGGCAAAACCCGGACAGCGCTCCAAGCCCTGCTCCACGCCGCCGCGCTCGACCACCGGTCACCCTCGGAGCTGTTCCGCTGGACCCTCGACCCCTCCGCCGCCGCAGACGCCGTGGCGATCCTCACCGCGAATCCACTCGCCGCAACTGGGTGGGCGGACTCGTTGCAGGCGATGATCGACTCCGACCCCCGAACCCGCGACTCCATCTGGCAAGGCGTCTCGCTCGCCCTCGCCGCCCTCGCAGACCCGCGCGTCCTCGATGCTGTATCTCCGAGGGAGGGCGAGGACTTCGATCCCGAAGCGTTCCTCCGGGCGAAAGGGACCCTCTACCTGCTCGCTACCGGTGCCGGTGCGAACAGCAGCGCGGCGTTGGTGGCGGCGTTCGTGGAAGACCTCGTGGAAGCCGCTCGGCATCTCGCGGCGACCAGCCCCGGAGCCCGCCTCGACCCGCCGCTGCTGCTCGCGCTCGATGAGGTGGGCAATCTCGCGCCCCTGCCGTCGCTTCCGACGCTCATGGCTGAGGGCGGCGGAACCGGGATCACGACGATGCCCGTGCTCCAGTCGCTCGCGCAGGCGCGGGAGAAGTGGTCAGAGAACGCGGCCGGCGCGATCTGGGACGCAAGCATCGTCAAGATCATCCTCGGCGGAGCGTCGAACTCCAAGGACCTACACGACCTCACCACGCTCATCGGCGAACGGGACGAAGTGACCGGCTCCACCACGGTCGGAGACCACGGCTCCCGCTCCGCACAACGCTCCATCCGCCGCGTGCCGATCATGCCGCCCGACACGATCCGCATCCTGCCGTTCGGCACCGCGCTCGTGCTGCTGCGCTCCGCGCCGCCCATCGTCACCCGGATGCGGACCTGGACAGACCGGCCCGACGCGAAAGAGCTGCGCGCTGACCGGGCCGACATCGAGGCGACCTTGCTGCGCCGCTCGGAGGAGCCGCCGGGCGCACCTGCCTGACAGAGCGGCCCCGTCGTGGGGTCGCCGCCGATGTCAGAAAGAGGGGCAGTCCGATGGCTCTCCACACGCAGGAATCCCTCTCGGGGTTCATCGCCTCCGACCCGCAGCTCACCCACACCGAGCGGGGCGATGCGCGGTTCTACGCCAAGATCGGGCAGGAGCACTACCGCCGTGAGGACGACGGGTCGTTCACGCAGACCGAGACGACCTTCCATGACCTCGTGGCGTTCAAGAAGACCGCCGAGCGCGCTCACGACCGGCTCGCCAAGGGCGACAAGTTCGTCGCGGAGGGCTACACCCGCGAGTACGACCGCGCCACGCCGGAGGGCGAGATAGTCAAGGCCGAGGAATTCGTGGCGAAGAAGATCGGCCACGACCTCGCCCGCACGAGCTACGAGGTCGACCGCACCCGCCGCCAGCCCGCCACGACACAGGAGCCCGTGGGACAGGCGGCCGACGCAGCTCGTCGCGAGAGCTCGGGCGCCGCCCCGGCGCTCGGGCTCTGAACGGCGGTGACCGCGATGAACGAGAACGACACCGCCCCCGAGACCGACGAGCCGGACCTGGACGAGGAGTCCGAGGAGTTCGACGGGCCGCTGATCCCCGAGCCGCCGCACCCAGTCAACTGGAACCTGCTCACCGCCGACGAGGCGGAAGCCGAGTGGCTGGAGCTCAACCGGTGGGTCGACTGGCTGCGACGCACCTACGGGCTCCCCGCCAGCGTGATCCCGCCGTTCTGGCACCGGCACCCCGAGCTCTTGTGGGAACTGAGCGCGCTCCACTTGCACTGGCTGTCCGCCTACGACCCGGAACAGAACGGCTCCGCACCACTGGGCTGGCATCGCGATTTCGCCGACGCCCGGCAGCGGCTGCGCGACTGGGTCGCGGCTTCGGGGACCCGTCTGGATCGCGACCGGCCCACTCGCCAGACCGCCTGGCCCGGCGACGACCCTGCCGAGCCGGTCGAGGACACAATCATCGCCCACCGCGATCAGGACTTCGTGCAGTTCGTCCTCGACGACGTCGCCACCCGCCGCGAGGCCGAGGACGCCTTCTATGCCGGACTCGATCCGAACACCGGAGAAGTCTCGTGAACCAGAACAGCGGCACGATCATGGTCTCTCCGCTGATGGACAGTCGCGAGATCGCCGCGTATCTCAAGGTGTCCGAGTCGACGCTGTCCCGGTGGCGGTCCGCCGGTCAGGGGCCGCCGTTCCTGCGTCTGGGCGGGATCGCCCGCTACCGGATCGATGCGGTCGACGCGTGGCTGGCTGGTCTGGAGCATGGCCATGCCCCGGAAGGCTGAACCGCTCCCGCAGGCGCAGCCCAAGCCCGTCCCACCAGTTGGGGTGAAGATCTCCACCGATATGGAGCGCCGCTCCTATGGCATCCGTGCTCGAGCCCGCTGGACCGATCCGATCAGCAAGCGCCGGGTGATCCGCTCGGAGATCGTCGCCGACGAGGCCGCCGCGCACGCGTTCTTCGACTCGCTGCGGCAGTCGTCCGTGAAGGGCATGGACGTGTCGATGACGCTCACAAAGTTCGTCACCGCGATCGGCGACAGGTGGGCCCGCGGATTGGACCCGACATCGACCGGGGAAACCTACGGGTATGGGCTCAAGCTGCGCGTGCTGCCCGCGCTCGGGCATCTGCCGGTGACGCAGATCACCGCCGGGGCGATCGACCGCACCATCGACGCCTGGGAGAAACGGCACGGGGCTTCCACCATCAAGAACTCCATCGCGCCGCTGGTGCGTGTGCTCGATGAGGCCGTGCGGGACGGGCTGATCGCGATCAACCCGGCGAAGAATCGCGCCAAGCGCAGCCTGAACCGCAACGCGTTCCGCATCCAACCCGCCGAGCAGGCATCCCCGCGCGCGCACGCCATCCCCGATATGGGCACGCTGACCCGGCTCGCCGAGGCATGCGGGAAGATCGACCAGTCGTACTCGGACTTCGTCATGCTCGCCGCCCTCCTCGCCGCGCGCTCATCGGAAGTCTCCGGGCTGCAGGCCGGCGATGTCCGCTTCGACAAGAACGTCGTCGTGATCGCCCGGCAGACCTATCCCGGGAAGGGCGGGCTCGTCACGAAGCAGACCAAGGGCCGCAAGGAGCGCCGGGTCCCGATCCTCGACCCGTTGCGGCCGATCCTCGAACGCCTCACGAAAGACAAGGAACCAGAGGGCCGGCTGCTGGTCGGGCCGAAGGGCGGCGCGCTCACCACCGCGACCGTGCGGGACGCGACGAACTGGGATCAGATCGTCAAGGATCTCGGCTTGCCCGATCTCACCCGTCACGGGCTCCGGCACACCGGGGCGACCTGGATGGCCGACGCTGGCATCCCGCTGCACGTTCTCCAGGACATCCTCGGCCACGCCTCGGTCGAGACCACCCGCGGCTACCTGCATCCCGACGACCGCCATCTGGCCTCCGCCGCCGAGCAGGCCAACGCCTTCCTCAAACGGTCTGCCAAGGTGAGCGGGCAGTCGCGCCGCAGCGCGTCGAGGACCTTGTAGAGGCGCGTGGAGATGCCCGCGCAGCGTTCTGGTCCCCTTTTGGTCCCCTTATCCACAGGTTGCTCCGTTCGGAGGGCATCAGAAGCCGATCGACGCCTCTCGCCGGTCGAGCGGGGGGACCAGGAGGGGACCAACAGAAACCCGTCGCCGGACATGACGAAGCCCCGATGAAATTGGCTTCTCATCAGGGCTTTTTCGTCGGGATGACAGGATTTGAACCTGCGACCCCCTGACCCCCAGTCAGGTGCGCTACCAAGCTGCGCCACATCCCGTGGCATCATTTTTCAGTTATTCGGGCCGACCAGAGCGGGGTAAACCCCTTGACCCCCAGTCAGGTGCGCTACCAAGCTGCGCCACAGCCCGTTGCCGACTGCGCCGAAGCGCGGACAACCTGACCATCATAACGTGACGCCTGGGCCTCCGACGAATCGAGCGGGCGACGGATGCCCGATGTCGGTGCCCCTCGCTACCGTGGGCTCATGGCACCGACGCCGATCACCGAGCAGCTGCGCGTCATCCCGGCGAACGAGGCGAGCTGGGCCGACATCCAGGCCGTCTTCGGCCCGCGCGGCGACGCGCACGGCTGCCAGTGCCAGTGGTTCAAGGTTCCCGCGAAGCAATTCGGCGTCGTCCCCTGGCAGGAACTCGAGCAGCGCCAGCGCGAGCTCACACATTGCGGCGAGCCGACAGCAAAGCACACGACAGGCCTCGTCGCATACCTCGGCGGCGAGCCCGTCGGCTGGGTCGCCGTCGAGCCGCGCATCAATTACGTGCGCATGCAGACGCAGCGCATCCCGTGGCTAGGGCGCGATGAAGACAAGGCAGATGCGGGTGTCTGGGCCGTCAGCTGCTTCGTCACCAGGGTTGGCTTCCGTGGCCGCGGCCTGATGGCAGAGCTCGCCGCGGCCGCGGCCGGCTTCGCCAGAGACCGCGGCGCCAGCGCTGCAGAGGGCTACCCGCTGGTCCTGAAGCCCGGCGAGAGGCTCGGCTGGGGCGAGCTCTACGTGGGCGCGGTCTCAGCGTTCGCCGCGGCGGGCTTCCGTGAGGTCAGCCGGCCGAGCCCCCGCCGCGCGGTGATGCGCATCGACTTCTCATCGACGGCAGATAAGGGCGCTCGACGGTAGTCGGCGGTCATATGGTGTGGAGATGAGCCCAACCGTGGGCCGGCTGCGGTATGAACACGCGCCGGTCATCTCACACGACGAACAAGTGGCGAGCGGCAGGCGGATCCGCAACGAGCTGCCGCGGAGTGCGCATGCGGTCTATCGTGCGGATGCCGGCCGCGACCCCCTGGGAATCATTCAGCGTCAGCACGAGGCGCGCGTCCCCGAGCTGGTCCCGCTCCGCCTCGAGCGGATGCTGGCCAGTCCGTTCGCGTTCTACCGTGGGACCGCGGCGATCCAGGCGGCCGACTTGGCGCACGAAGCGACGACCGGCATCCGGGTCGTGATCTGCGGTGACGCCCATCTCTCGAACTTCGGCATCTACTCCTCCTCGCAGCGCAGCCTCGTCTTCGACCTCAACGACTTCGATGAGTCGACAGTCGGCCCGTGGGAATGGGATATCAAACGCCTGATCACGAGCGTGATCATCGCCGCGCGCGATCGAGGTTCGAAGGAATCCGCCGTTCGAAAGGCAGCACTTCACTCCGCGTACGCATACCGAGCGGGGTTGCGGCGCATCCTCGAGAGGAACGTGATCGAGCGCTACTACGTCCGGGTCGACGTCGCAGCTGCGAGCGCGGGCCTCGACCCGGATTCCAAGTCCGTCGTCGAGGGCGCCATCAAGGCGGCACGGAAGCGCACGTCGGAGCGGGTCTTCCAGAAGATCACGGAGCGGGCGCCCGACGGCTCCGTCCGCATCGTCGAGCAGCCGCCGACGCTGACGCATGTCGAACCGCAGATCGAGGAGCGCATCCACAACGACTTCAACGCCTATCTCACGACCGTGCCGCCCGACGTGGCGCTCCTGCTGTCCCAGTACACGCCGACCGACGTGGCGCGCCGGGTCGTTGGGGTCGGCAGCGTCGGCACGCGCTGCTACATCCTGGTGCTCACCGGGCCGCGCGGCGAGCCGCTCATCCTGCAGGTCAAGCAGGCCACCCGCTCCGTGATCGACGAGTTCGGCGGGGTCGCCCTCGACCCGACGCCCGAAGGGTTCCCCGACCCGACCACGCTGCACGGCTATCGGGTCACCTCGAGCCAGCGCATCCTCCAGGCGACGTCGGACCCGTTCCTCGGGCACCTCTCGGCGCGAGGCAACCAGTTCTACGCCCGCCAATTCCGCGACGGAAACGTCTCGATCGACACGTCCGAGCTTTCCGAGCAGACCTTCGGCGGCTACGCCCAGGCCTGCGCCCTCCTGCTGTCCAGAGCGCACGCGCAGAGCCCGGATGCCGCACGCATCGGCGGGTACCTGGGTAGCGGCGACGCATTCGACCGCGCGGTCGTCGACTGGTCGCTCGCGTATGCCGATCAGTCGCTATCCGACTACCGGCAGTTGCAGGCCGCCGTCGCGGCCGGGCGCCTCTAGCGCTGCCGCCGCTCCCGAACCCTCATATTGAGAACGATCGGGGACCCCTCGAACCCGTAGATCTCGCGCAGCCGCCGCTGGATGTAGCGGCGGTAGCCCGGGTCGAGGAATCCGGTCGTGAACAGGACGAATGTCGGCGGCCGGCTCGACGCCTGCGTGCCGAACAGGATGCGCGGCTGCTTCCCGCCCCGCAGGGGGTGCGGGTGCGCGGCGACGAGTTCGGCGAGGAAGGCGTTGAACTTGCCGGTGCCGATGCGTGTGTCCCACGACTCGAGCGCGAGCTCCAGCGCCGGCACGAGCTTCTCGAGGTGGCGGCCGGTCTTCGCCGAGATGTTGACGCGCGGCGCCCAGTCGACGTGCGCGAGGTTCTGCTCGATCTCGCGCTCGAGGTAGCGGCGGCGGTCGTCGTCCAGCAGGTCCCACTTGTTGTACGCGATCACCAGCGCGCGACCCGACTCGAGCACGAGGTCGACGATGCGCACGTCCTGCTCGCTGATCGGCTGTGTCACGTCGAGCACAACGACGGCGACTTCAGCCTTTTCCAGGGCGGTCGAGGTGCGCAGCGACGCGTAGAAATCGGCGCCTTGCGACAGGTGCACACGGCGACGGATGCCTGCGGTGTCGACGAACCGCCACACCTTGCCGCCGAGCTCGATCTGCTCATCGACCGGGTCGCGGGTCGTGCCGGCCAGGTCGTTGACGACCACGCGCTCCTCGCCGGCGGCCTTGTTCAAGAGCGACGACTTGCCGACGTTCGGGCGCCCGACGATGGCGACGCGGCGGGGGCCGCCGACCTCGCGCTTCGCGACGGCCGACACCTCGGGCAGCTTGCCGACGACGAGGTCGAGCAGGTCGGCGACCCCGCGCCCGTGCAGCGCCGACACGGGATGCGGCTCGCCGAGGCCGAGAGACCACAGGGCTGCCGACTGCGGCTCGAGGCGCGCGTCGTCGACCTTGTTGGCGACGAGATATACCGGCTTCTTCGTCTTGCGCAGCAGGCGCACGACGTGCTCGTCCGTCGCGGTGGCGCCGACGTTCGAGTCGACGACGAACATGACGGCGTCGGCGAGGTCGATCGCCACCTCGGCCTGCGCCGCGACCGAGGCGTCGATACCGCGGGCGTCGGGCTCCCAGCCGCCGGTGTCGACGATGGTGAAGCGGCGGTTCATCCACTCGGCCTGATACGAGACGCGGTCGCGCGTGACACCCGGCGTATCCTCGACGACGGCCTCGCGGCGGCCCAGGATGCGGTTGACGAGCGCCGACTTGCCGACGTTCGGCCGGCCGACGATGGCGACAACGGGCAGCGCAGGAAGATACGCGATCGCGGAGACATCCTCGGACGCGGCATCCAGAACCGCGAGGTCCTCGTCGTCGAGATCGTAGTCGGCGAGGCCGCCGCGCAGCGCCGCGGTGCGGCGCTCGGCGGACACGTCGTCGAGCGCGGCGAGCTTGTCGGCCAGGTCGTCGCCGCCGACAGCGGCGTCGTCGAAGTCGTCGGTGTCGGCCATGGGTTTCTCGTTTCTACAGATTGGTGCGAATCACGGCGATGACCGCGTCCACGGTCTCATCGAAGTCCAGCTCGGTTGAATCGACGGTCGTCACCCCGTCTGCGGCGGTCATGAAGTCCACGACGCGCGAATCGGCGCGGTCCCGCGCCTTCAGCTGCTCGCCGACGACCTGAGCCGAATACCCGGTCAACTCGGCAGAGCGACGTCCCATTCTAGCTTCTTCGCTCGCCGTCAGCAGAACGCGCACCTGGGCGTCCGGGGCGACGGCGGTCGTGATGTCGCGCCCCTCGATCACGATGCCGTCCCTCTCGGTCGCGGCGGCGATCGACCGGAAGACCTCGGTGAGCGCCGCCCGCACCTCCGGCACGCGCGCGACGAGGCTCACGATGCCAGTGACGGCAGGCTTGCGGATGGCATCCGTCACGTCCTTCTCACCCACGCGCACAGAGAAGTGATCGGGGTCGGTCGCCTCACTGAACTCGAAAGAAGGCAGGGCAGAGGCGACGGATGCCGCATCCTCGAGCTCCACGCCCGCGTTCTGCGCGTGCCAGGCGAACGCGCGATACGCCGCCCCGGTGTCGAGGTAGGCGTAGCCGAGCTTGCGCGCGACCGCCTTCGACACACTCGACTTCCCGCTTCCGGCCGGCCCATCAACGGCAACCACGATCCTGCTCATCCGGCGATCCTCCAGCCGCGCGCGGTCAGGTCCTCGACGGTGCGCGCGAGCACCTCCGGCACGACGGCGAGCTCGGCGATGCCGATCTGCGCGCCCGGCGAGTGCTCCATGCGGAAGTCCTCGATGTTGACGCCGAGCTCGCCGAGTTCGGCGAACAGCCGGCCGAGCTGCCCCGGCCGGTCGTCGATCAGCACGACGACGCTCGCGAAGCGGCGGTCCTGACCGTGCTTCCCCGGCAGCCGCGCGACCCCCGCGTTGCCTCCGGCGAGCGTCTCGGCGAGCGAGCGCCGGCTTCCTGGCTCGTCGATGTTCTCGAGCGCCCCGATCACCTCGTCGAGGTCGCCGCGGTACGCGCGCAGGATCGAGGCGACCGTCGCCGCGTTCGCCGACAGGATCTGCACCCACAGCGCGGGGTCGCTTGAGGCGATGCGCGTGACGTCGCGCACTCCCCCGCCGGCCAGGCCGAGCGCGGCATCCGTCGCACCGCCCAGCCTGCGCGCCATCAGCGTCGAGACCAGCTGCGGCGTATGGGAGACGAGGGCGACGGATTCGTCGTGAACCGCGGCGTCCATCTCGACCGGGATGGCGCCGAGGTCGAGCGCGAGCGCCTCGACCGCCGACACCCGGGCACGGCCCAGCTCGGACCGTGTGCACACGACCCACGGCCGGCCGAGGAACAGGTCGGCGCGCGCTGAGATCGGGCCGCCGCGCTCGCGACCGGCGAGCGGGTGCGAGCCGACGTAGCGCGACAGGTCCGCACCCGAAGCCGCGAGCTCCGCGAGCGGCGCCGACTTCACGCTCGCGACGTCGGTGACGATCGCGTCGGGGAAGGCCGCGAGCTCGGCCGCGACGACTTCGGCGATCGCGTCGGGTGGCACGGCCACCACGATGAGAGCGGGCGCGTCCGTCTCGGCGGGCGGGCGCCCGGCCCCGTATTCGACCGCGAGGCGGGCGGCGGTACGTGAGGCATCCGTCACCACCACGTCGACGCCGTGCGCACGCAGACCGAGGCCGACGGATGCCCCGAGCAGGCCCGACCCGACGATGCGGACCGTCCCGCCCACTCGCGCTTCCGTCACATCCGGCCCTTCTGCTCCTCGGCCCCGCGTGCGAGGGTGAGCAGCTGGCCGAGTTCGATTTTAGTCAGCTCGCGGGTGCGCCCCAGCTTGAGGCTGCCGAGGTGCAGCGGCCCGAAGCTGCGCCGAACGAGCTCGATGACCGGGTGGCCGGCGGCCTCCATCATGCGGCGCACGATGCGGTTGCGGCCCGAATGCAGGGTGAGCTCGACCATAGATGCCCCGTCGGTGGCCCCCCGCGTGATGAGCTTGCCGCGGTCGATGCGGATCGGCCCGTCGTCGAGCTCGATGCCGTTCCGCAGCTCCTGCAGCGTCTGCGCGGTGACCGTGCCCTTCACCTTCGCGATATACGTCTTCTCGACCCCGAACGACGGGTGCGCGAGCACCTGCGCGAGCGGCCCGTCGTTGGTCAGCACGAGCAGCCCGCTCGTGTCGTAGTCGAGCCGCCCGACGTTGAACAGCCGCTCCTCGTAATCTGCGACGAACCCCGACAGATCGGCGCGCCCGCGCTCGTCGCTCATCGAGCTGATCACCTTGGTCGGCTTGTTGAGCATCAGATAGCGCCTGGTCTGGTCGAGCTGCACGGCGACGCCGTCGACGGCGAGCAGGTCGGTCTCGGGGTCGATGCGGGCGCCGAGCTCGGTGACCTTCTTCCCGTTCACGGTCACCCGCCCGCGCACGATCAGCTCCTCCGACGCGCGCCGGCTCGCGACACCGGCGGCCGCCATGACCTTCTGCAGCCGTTCCCCGTCGGTGCGCTGCGCGCCCCCATGGTCAGCGGACATCGCCCTCGAACCCTTCCGTGCCGTCGGCGAGCAGCGGCGAGATCAGCGGCAGCTCGTCGAGCGAGTTGATGCCGAGCTGTGTCAGCAGCAGCTCGGTGGTGCCGTAGTTGATCGCGCCGGTCTCGGAGTCTGCGAACACCTCGGTGATCAGCCCACGGCTCAGCAGCGTGCGCACCACGGAGTCGACGTTGACCGCGCGGATGCTGGCGACCTGGCCACGCGTGATCGGCTGCTTGTACGCGATGACAGCGAGCGTCTCGAGCGCCGCCTGCGACAGCTTCGTCGGGTTCTGCGTGACGACGAAGTCGTTCACGACCGCGTCGTACTCCGCGCGCACGTACAGCCGCCAGCCGCCGCCGACCTCGCGCAGCTCGAAGCCGCGCCGCACTCCCCCGGTCGTCGGGTCGTCGCCGTTGTAGTCCGCGACCAGCGCCTCGATCGCCTGTCGCACCGCCGCCACCGGCGCGCCGACGGACGTGGCGAGGCTCACGAGGCTCTGCGGCTCGTCGGCGATCATCAGAATGGCTTCGAGCGCACGCCTCACGTCGAGAGAATCACCCGTCATAGTCAGCCCCCAGATTGGCGAGGTTGTCTTCTGTCCAGTTCGCGGCCGACCATTGCACGGTCAGCTCGCCGAGCGGCTCCAGCTGCTCGAAGTGAATGGCCGCGTGCCGGTACAGCTCGAGGATCGCGAGGAAGCGCGCGATGATCACGCCCTTCACCTCGACGCCGGCGATCAGCTCGCGAAACGACCTGGGCGCCCCGTCGCGCAGCAGGGCGACGACGGTCGCGGCCTGCTCGCGGATGCTGACGAGCGGCGCGTGCAGATGGTCGAGACCGACCACCGGGATCTCTTTCGGCGTGAACGCGAGCAGCGCGAGCGCCGCGAAATCATCCGCCGACAGCGTCCACACCAGCTCGGGTGTGCGCGCACGATACCTCTCGTCGAGCCGCACGACGCGGGCATGGCGAGCGGATTCCCGTTGCAGATGCTCGTCGAACCATGCCGACGCCTCCTTGAAAGCGCGGTACTGCAGCAGCCTCGCGAACAGCAGGTCGCGGGCCTCGAGCAGCGCGACGTCCTCGGCGTCGACGAGCTCGCCCTGCGGCAAGAGCCCCGCGACCTTGAGGTCGAGCAAGGTCGCTGCGACGACGAGGAACTCGCTCGCCTGGTCGAGCTCCGAGGCCAGGTCGATGCCGCGCAGGTAGGCGATGAACTCGTCGGTGACGCGCGAGAGCGCGATCTCGGTGATGTCGAGCTCGTGCTTGCCGATCAGCGACAGCAGCAGGTCGAACGGGCCCTCGAAGTTGTCCAGCGCGACGCGGAACGACGGCGCCTGCGCCTCAAGGTCACCCGTGGGATCAGGCGACGGCGCCACGCGAGACGAGCTCCCGTGCGAGGTGGCGGTAGGCCTCCGCGGCCGGGTGGTCCGGCGCGAACTGCGTGATCGGCGAGCCCGCCACCGAGGCGTCCGGGAACTTCACGGTGCGCGAGATGACGGTGTCGAGAACCTTGTCCTTGAAGGCCTCGATCACGCGCTCGTAGACCTCGCGCGAGTGCAGCGTGCGCGCGTCGAACATCGTCACGAGAATCCCGTCGAGCTCGAGCGCGGGGTTGAGCCGCTCCTTGACCTTCTCGACTGTCTCGATCAGCAGCGCGACGCCGCGCAGCGCGAAGTACTCGCTCTCGAGCGGGATCAGCACACCGTGCGCCGCAGTCAGCGCATTGACGGTCAGGATGCCGAGCGAGGGCTGGCAGTCGATGAGGATGACGTCGTAGTCGTCGCTCACGCGGCGCAGCACGCGCGCGAGCGCTTGCTCGCGGGCGACCTCGTTGACGAGGTGCACCTCTGCGGCGGACAGGTCGATGTTCGCAGGGATCACGTCGAGCCCGGGCACGCCGGTCGGCTGAATCGCCTCGCGCGGCTCGAGCTTGCCGTTGAGCAGCAGGTCGTAGATCGTGGTCGCCTCGTGCGTGTTCACCGCGAGGCCCGCCGACAGCGCACCCTGCGGGTCGAAGTCGATGGCGAGCACCTTGCGGCCGTACTCGGCGAGCGCCGCACCCAGGCTGATGCTGGTCGTCGTCTTGCCGACGCCGCCCTTCTGGTTGCACAGCGTGATGATGCGCGCGGGCCCGTGCTGCTTCAGCGGTGCTGGCACCGGGAAATCGGTCTTCGTGCGCTCCATCGGCACAACACTACCGCGCACGCGGATGCGCCTGTGTGTACACGTCGCGCAGGGTGTCGGCCGTCACGAGCGTGTACAGCTGGGTGGTGGCGACGGATGCATGGCCCAACAGTTCCTGCACCACGCGCACGTCCGCGCCGCCCTCGAGCAGATGCGTCGCGAAGGAGTGTCGCAGGGTGTGCGGCGAGATCTCGGCCTTCAGTTCGGCCCTCTCCGCGGCCTTCTTGATGATGAGCCATGCGTTCTGCCGCGACACCCGTTGCCCGCGCACTCCGAGGAACAGCGCGGCGGCGTCGCGGCCCTTTCCGCGCGAGGCGAGCGCGGGGCGGGCACGCACGAGGTACGCGTCGAGCGCGGTGCGCGCGTAGCTGCCGAGCGGCACGATGCGCTGCTTGTCTCCCTTGCCGGTGAGGCGCACGATCTCGCGGTCGACGACGTCGTCGACGTCGAGGTCGACCGCTTCGGAGACGCGCGCGCCGGTCGCGTACAGGAGCTCGAGCAGCGCCCGGTCGCGCAGCGCCACGATGTCGTCGCCTGAGGCGGTCTCGATCAGCGCCGTGACGTCCGCCTGAGGGATCGCCTTCGGAAGCCGCAGCGGTTTCTTGGGGGTGCGCAGTTCGCGTGCGGCATCCGTCTGCACCCGCCCTTCGACCTGCAGGAAGCGGTGCAGCTGCCGCACGGCCCCGAGCATGCGAGAGATGGATGCCGCGGCCAGCTCTCGCTGGCCCAGGAACTTCGCATACGCACTGAGCGTCGCGGGAACCACCTCGTCAAGCGAGTCGATCCCCTGATCTGCGAGCCAATCCGTGTACGCAGCGAGATCCCGCCGATACGAGGCGATGGTGTTCTTCGCAAGCCGCCGCTCGAGCCCGGCATACCTGAGGTACGCCGTCACGTCGCGCTCGATCGCCGACGCAGACCGGCCGCTCAGCGCAGGCGCGGGTGCCTCGACCACGGCTCCTCCGGCGCGCCGAGGCTCGTCCACCCGCGCGCCCGGGACGCGTGCGCCGCGAGCGCGCCGATCGTGAGGGGCGGGTTCTGCAGACGGCGCGCGAGCACGCCGTCGACGACCTCGTCGAGAGGCACCCAGCGCTTCACGATGTCGGCCTCCTCGTCACTGCGCTCGAAGGCCGTCGGCGTCGCCGAGAGCCCGCGGGCGAGGTAGAGCCGGATCGCCTCGTTGCTGCCGCCCGGCGTGGTCCAGAACTCGCTGAGCACGCTCCAGTCGGTGGCGACCAGATCGGCCTCCTCCGCGAGCTCGCGCTGCGCGGCGAGCAGGGGGTCCTCGCCCTCGACATCGAGCAGACCGGCGGGAAGCTCCCAATCGCGGAAGCGGATCGGATGCCGGTACTGCTGGATCACCAGCATCCGGTCGTCCTCGTCGAGCGCGACGACCGCGACAGCCCCCGTGTGATCGATGTAGTCGCGCCGCAGCTCGTGCCCGTTGTACTCGAACACGTCATAGCGCACGTCCCATACCCGCCCCTCGAAGACCAGCTTCGAGTCGACGATGCGCACCTCGGCCCGCTCGTCGGCGATCAGGCCGTCATCGGCGCCGCGCTCAGGCAACGTTCTCCTGCTCCTCGACGGGGAACAGGCGGGTGGACTCCTGACGCTCGAGCGCCGCGCCGATCAGGCCCCGGAACAGCGGGTTGGCGCGGTTCGGTCGGCTGCGCAGCTCGGGGTGCGCCTGCGTCGCGACGTAGAAGGGGTGCACCTCGCGCGGCAGCTCGACGTACTCGACGAGGTGCCCGTCGGGCGAGACGCCCGAGAACCACAGCCCGGCATCCGCGATCTGCTGGCGGTACCTGTTGTTGACCTCGTAGCGGTGGCGGTGGCGCTCGGATGCCTCGGGCGCGCCGTACAGCTCGGTGACGATCGAGCCCTCGGCGAGCTTCGCCGGGTACAGGCCGAGACGCATGGTTCCGCCCAGGTCGCCACCGGCGATGATGTCGACCTGCTCCGCCATCGTCGCGATCACGGGGAACTCGGTGTCCGGGTCGAACTCGCTCGACGAGGCGCCGGGCAGCCCGGCGACGTTGCGCGCGTACTCGATGACCATGCACTGCAGGCCGAGGCACAGGCCGAGCGTCGGAATCCCGTTCTCCCGCGCGAAGCGCAGAGCGCCGAGCTTGCCCTCGATGCCGCGGATGCCGAAGCCGCCCGGCACGCAGATCCCGTCGACGTCGGCGAGCGCCTTCGCGGCGCCGTCCGGCGTCTCGCACGTGTCGGAGGCGACCCAGCGCAGCTGCACCTTCGTGTGGTGCGCGAAGCCGCCGGCCTTCAGCGCCTCGGAGACCGACAGGTAGGCATCCGGCAGATCGATGTACTTGCCGACGAGCGCGATCGTGATCTCCTTGCGGGGCTCGTGCACGACCTTGAGCAGCTCGTTCCAGCTGGTCCGGTCGGGCTCGACGGCCTTCTCGCCGAGGCCGAGCTGCTCGATCACATAGCTGTCCAGCCCCTGCTGGTGCAGTGTCACGGGGATGTCGTAGATGCTCGGCAGATCGACCGTGTTGATGACGGCGTCTTCGTCGACGTCGCACATCAGCGCGATCTTCTTCTTGTTCGAGTCGGAGACGGGCCGGTCGCTGCGCAGCACCAAAGCGTCGGGCTGGATGCCCATCGAGCGCAGCATCGCCACGGAGTGCTGCGTCGGCTTGGTCTTCTGCTCGCCCGAGGCGTTCATGAACGGCACGAGCGACACGTGCACGAAGAACACGTTCTTGCGGCCCAGCTCGTGGCGGATCTGGCGGGCGGCCTCGATGAACGGCTGCGACTCGATGTCGCCGACGGTGCCGCCAACCTCGGTGATGATCACATCGGGCTGCGGGTCCGCGGTGGCCTGCAGGCGCATGCGGCGCTTGATCTCGTCCGAGATGTGCGGGATGACCTGGACGGTGTCGCCGAGGTACTCGCCGCGGCGCTCCTTCGCGATCACCTGCGAGTAGATCTGGCCGGTGGTGACGTTGGCCGCCTGCGACAGGTTCACGTCGAGGAAGCGCTCGTAGTGGCCGATGTCGAGGTCGGTCTCGGCGCCGTCATCGGTGACGAACACCTCGCCGTGCTGGAACGGGTTCATCGTGCCCGGGTCGACGTTGAGATAGGGGTCGAGCTTCTGCATCACCACGTGCAGTCCGCGTGAGGTCAGCAGATTGCCGAGGCTTGCGGCGGTGAGGCCCTTGCCCAACGAAGAAACGACACCACCCGTCACGAAGATGTGCTTGGTAGTGCCGTTTGAAGAATTGATCTGGCCCGCGTCTGAAGAATCCACCACGGGCTTCGATTCTATCGCACCCGACCCGATGGTTGAGGAGCACGCGAAGCGCGCGTCTCGAAACCATCGGCCTCACAGCTGCTACGAACGCGCGAGCTCCAGAAGCTCCCGCGCGTGCGCGACCCCGCTCTCGGAATCCGCAAGTCCCGACAGCAGCCGCGCCATCTCTGCTTCGCGCTCGCCGCCCTCCAGCTGCCGCACGCTGCTGGCGGTCACCGCGCCGCCGGTGTCCTTCACCACGTTCAGGTGATTGTTCGCGAACGCGGCGACCTGCGCGAGGTGCGTGACGACGAGCACCTGCGAGCGCTCGGCGAGACGGGCGAGCCGTCGGCCGATCTCGATCGCCGCCGCGCCTCCCACGCCGGCGTCGACCTCGTCGAACACGAAGGTCGGCACGGGGTCGCTGCCCGCGAGCACGACCTCGATGGCGAGCATCACGCGCGACAGCTCGCCCCCTGAGGCTCCGCGGCCGAGGGGCCGCGGCTCGCTGCCGGGGTGCGGCTGCAGCAGGATCGCGACCTGATCGCGCCCCGATGCCCCCAGTTCGCCGCGGTCGCTCACCTCGACGACGATGCGCGCGTCCGGCATGGCGAGCGCGGCGAGTTCACGGGTGACGGATGCCGCGAGCTCCTCCCCCGCCGCAGCGCGCGCCGTCGACAGCCCGTCAGCCAGCTCCTCGGCCGCCGCGGCGTCTTCGGCGACACGTGCCGTCAGCTCTGCGATCCGGTCAGAGTCCCCGTCCAGCTCGAACAGCCGCGCGCTCCCGCTCTGCAGCCGATCGATCACGTCGTCGAGCGACGACCCGTGCTTCCGCACGAGCGCCGCCAGCAGCGCTTTGCGCTCCTGCAGCAGTTCGAGGTCGTGGGAGCCGTCGGTGTCGAGCGCTGCGAGGTACGACGAGAGCTGGGCGGCGGCATCCGTCACCTGGTACTGCGCCGTCTGCAGCGCCTCGGCGATCGCTCCGAGCTCGGCGTCGTGACGCGCGGCGCTCTCGAGCGAGCGACGCGACGCGTCCAGCAGGCTGAGGGCATCGGGGCCGTCGGATTCCTCCGCCGAAAGCACCTCGCGCGCCTCTGCGGCCGCGACCCGCAGCGTCTCGGCGTTCTCGAGCCGCTCGATGCGCTCGTCGAGCTCGGCGTCCTCGCCGGGCTGCGGCGCCGCCGTCTCGATCTCGTCGAGCGCGGCACGCAGCTCTTCGGCCTCGCGCACGCGCCGATCCCGGTCGCCGGTCAGCTGCTCGAGCTCGGCGGCGCCGTCCTTCCAGCGCCGCCATACGGACTGGTACTCGGCGAGGGATGCCTGGAACCCAGCCCCCGCGAACCGGTCGAGCGCCTCGCGCTGAGCCGTGGCGCTCTTCAACCGCAGCTGCTCGGACTGCCCGTGCACGACAACCAGGCGCTCACCGAGCTCGGAGAGCACGGCGACGGGCGCGCTGCGCCCGCCGGCGTAGGCGCGGCTGCGGCCCTCCGGCGACACCGAGCGGCTGAGCACGAGCTCCGCGTCGCCGCTCTCGCCGATCGGGTCGACGTCGCCCCCTGAATCCCGCACCCGCTCGGTGATCTCGCCGTCGGCCGGCACCAGCCAGCGCCCTTCGACCCAGCTCTGCGTCGCGCCCATGCGCACGGTCCCGCTGTCCGACCGTTCCCCGAGCAGGAGTCCGAGCGCCGTCACGACCATCGTCTTGCCCGCGCCGGTCTCGCCGGTGATCGCCGTGAACCCCGGCCCGAGCGGCAGCGTGGCCTCCGCGATGACGCCGAGGTCGCGGATCGAGATCTCCTCGATCACACTGCACCCCGTGTGGCGCGGCGCTGCCGCGACGTGCTCGCGCCCGTCACGCCGGCCCTCGCCAGCCCACGACGGGAAGGTTGAACTTCCGCACGAGCCGGTCGGTGAACGCCGCGCGGTGCATGCGCGCCATCTTCACCGGGATCGGCGAACGGGTGACCACGATGCGCGCGCCGGGCCGCAGCTCGACCGAGCGGCGCCCGTCGCACCACAGAATGCCGCCGGTCTGCACGCGGTCGAGCAGCTCGACCGCGATCGCGGAATCCGGCGTCACCACGAGCGGCTTCGCGAACAGCGCGTGCGCCGAGATCGGCGTGAACAGCAGCGCGTCGAGCGTGGGCCACACGATCGGCCCTCCTGCGGAGAACGAGTACGCGGTCGATCCTGTCGGCGTCGACATCACGACGCCGTCGCAGCCGAAGCTCGACAGCGGGCGCCGGTCGACCTCGACCATCACCTCGATCATCCGCTCGCGGCTGGCCTTCTCGACGCTGGCCTCGTTCAGCGCCCAGTCCTCGTACACGACCTCGCCGTCGTACTTCACGCGCACCGCGAGCGTCATGCGCTCCTCGACCTCGTAGTCGCCGGCGAGTGCCCGTGCGACCGAGCGCTTCAGGTCGTCGCGCTCGCTCTCTGCCAAGAACCCGACATGGCCGAGATTCACCCCGAGGATCGGCACGTTCTCGCCGCGCACCATCTCGGCAGCACGCAGAATCGTCCCGTCCCCGCCCAGCACGATGACGAGCTCCAGGTCTCCGGGCCGGCACTCGGCCCCGAGCACCTCGAGGCCCATCAGCTCAGGCGCGTACGCGCGCAGATCGTGCAGCTCGTCAGAGCTCAGCACGGGCACGACGTCGGATTCGTCGAGCAGCTGCCTGCACACCTGCAGCGCAGACTCGAGGGACTCCTCGCGCCCGGTGTGCGAGACGACCAGGATGCGGCGACCGGCCATTGAACGTCACGCTCCCGTCATCGTCGAAACCCTGTCCACCCATTCTGTCGGATTCGTCCCGCGCGCCGCCGACATCCAGCACACGTACTCGCGGTTCCCGTACGTTCCGGCGATCGGCGACGGTGTGAGCCCTGCGATTCCGAGCCCGAGGTCCCACGCGGCCCACAGCACCCCGGCCACGGCGTCTGCGCGCAGCACGGGGTCGCGCACGATCCCCTCTTTCACGCCGGTGCGCCCGACCTCGAACTGCGGCTTGATCAGCACCACGAAGTCCGCATCGCGAGTCGCGGTCTCACGCGCGGCCGGCAGCACGTGGGTGAGCGAGATGAACGACAGGTCACCGACGACGAGGTCCGGCGATTCAGAGATTCCGGATGCCTCGGCCAGCCGCGTCGCGGTCAGATACCGCGCGTTCACGCCCTCGAGGTCGCTCACCCGCGGGTCGCCCTTCACGGGCACGGAAAGCTGCCCGTGCCCGACGTCGACCGCGAGCACGTGCCGCGCCCCTCTTTCGAGCAGCACCTGCGTGAACCCGCCGGTCGACGCGCCGAGGTCGAGCGCAAGTCGGCCGCTCGGGTCGACGTCGAACGCGTCGAGCGCGGCGATCAGCTTGTGCGCGCCGCGGCTCACGTAGTGGTCGGGCAGAGCGACGACGATCGCGCTCGCGTCATCGACCTGAGCGGATGCCTTGACGACCGGCTTCCCGTCGACCGTCACGCGCCCGTCGGCGATCAGCTTCGCAGCGGCCGTGCGGGAGCGCGCGAGCCTCCGTGCGACGACGGCTGCGTCGAGTCGGGTGGACGGCACCGGCTCAGCGCCCGCCCTGTCGGTCGGCCGCGTCGAGCGCTTCGCGCAGCTCGTCGTGCAGGTGGGCGTAGGCCTCCGCACGCGTCTCGAGCGGCTGGTCCTCGATCAGCCTGAGGCGCGGCAGCAGCGCGTCGCCGCGCACGTCGTCGTCTCGCTCGTCTGCCACGATCTCCACGGTACAGCGAGCTACCGATACAGGCGTTCCGGCACGTCGAGCGCGTAGATCGCGATGCCGGAGTCCCAGATCGCGTGGCAGGCCGCGCGCAGCAGGTTCACCGGGTCGCCGCCTTCTCTGGCCACCTCGACCGTGGTCCCGCTCACGCGTACCGCGGCGTCGCCGACAACGGTCGCCCCGCCGCGCGCCTTCTCGACGGCCGGGTACGCCTCGTGCAGCCCGCGCAGATCCTCGAGGATGTAGGTCGGCCGCGAGTCCGGCCCTGCCGCCAGCAGCTGCTTGGCCTTGTCGATGCCGGTCAGCACGAGCACAGAGTCGATGCCCGCGCGATTCGCGCCGATCACGTCGGTGTCCAACCGATCGCCGATGAAGAGCGGATGCTTCGCGCCGAACCGCGCTCGCGCCTCCTCGAAGATCGCGACCTCCGGCTTCCCAGCGACGACCGGCAGGCGTCCGACCGCGTTGTGCACCGCGGACACCAGCGTGCCGTTGCCCGGCGCGATGCCGCGGGCGACCGGCAGCGTCCAGTCCATGTTCGTCGCGACCCACGGGATCCCGTCATCGCCGCCGGCGAGCGCGAAGGACGCCTCGGCGAGGTCCTTCCACCCGAGCTCCGGCGCGAACCCCTGGATCACGGCGGCCGGCTCGTCGTCTGCGGAGCTCACGATCGTGAACCCGGCGGCGCTCACGACCGAGGAGAGCCCCTCGCCTCCGATGACCAGGATCCGAGCCTCAGCGGGAACGAGCCCCGCGAGCAGCCGGACCGCTGCCTGCGGCGACGTGACGATGTCGCTCGGCTGCGTGTCGAGGCCGAAGCCGCGCAACTGCTCCGCGACCGCGGCGTCCGTGCGCGACGCGTTGTTCGTGATGTACCCGACGCGCGCGCCTTGCGCGGCCTGGTTGATGCTCTCGACCGCGTGCGGAATCGCCTCGTGGCCCTTGTAGACGACCCCGTCGAGGTCGGCGAGCAGAACGTCGACGCCGTCGAGCGGCGCCGCCTGAACGCTATTCCTTGTCCGGAACAGTGCCATCGCCGTCCCCGTCCTCGTCGGCGCCCTCGTCGAGCAGCTCGGCGACCTCGTCCTCGACACTGAATTCCTCGTCGTCCTCGCCCGCGTCGTCCGCTCCGTCATCGGCCTCGTCGGCCGCATTGTCTTCGGCGCTGAACCGGTCATCATCTTCGGCTGCGTCGTCAGCGCCGTCGCCGGGCTCGATGTCCTCTTCGAGGTCGCCGCCTTCGACGATCACATCGACGGTCTCGTGCTCAGCCACCTCCGACGCCTCCTCGAGCGCCTCGGTCGCGCGATCGGCGCGGTCCCACCACTCCTGGGCCTCCGCCGCGCGCCCTAGCTCGTCGAGCACATCGCCGTACGCCTGGAACAGGGCAGGACTCCACGAATACGCGACGTCAGGATCCAGCTGCGGAATCTCGAGCTCGCCGAGCGCAAGCTCCTGCTGCCCGAGATCAAGGCGCGCACCGGACATCGCGATAGCGAGGGATGCCTGCACCTCGTTGCTCAGGGTCGAACGGTCCACCGACCGCCCGAGCTCCAGCGCGCGGTCCGGTCGCCCGACTCCGCGCTCACTGTCGACCATCAGCGGGAGCTGGTCGTCCTTGCCGGAGATGCGCCGATAGGTGCGCAGCTCGCGGAGCGCGAGCGCGAAGTCACCGGATGCGTATGCGGTGATCGCGAGCGTCTCGCGCACGACGCCGACGCGGCCTGCACGGCGCGCAGCCGACAGCGCGTGCTTGTGTGCCAGCTCGGGGTCGTCATCGATGAGGCGCGCGGCCATCACGAGGTGCCGCGCGACCTCTTCCGCGTTGTCCTTGGCCAGCGTGCGCAGCTCGAGCCGTGCGCCGTATTCGAGATCCTTGCCGGTGACGGACTCCGGCAATTCGGGGTCGTCGTGACGCGGCCGAACCGACCTGAGCTCGGCGCGCAGCCGGCGCTCTTCGTCGTCCTGCCACTCGGGCCGCGACGCGTCGCGGTCACCGCGCGCCGGCCTGCCGTCGCGCGTCCACAGACGCTGCTCGTCATCCCGCCGCGGGCGGTGGTCGTTGTCGCGGCGTTCGCCCTGCCCGCCGTCGCGGCGCGGACCGCGGAACTCGCCGTCGCGGCGCGGCTTGTCGTCACCGTCGTGACGCGGCCGAGCCTCGCCGTCGCTGCGTGGCCGGGACGGCCCTTCGCGACGCGGGCGTTCGGCCCCGCCACCGTACGTGCGTCGCTCACCGTCGCGCTGGCCGTAGCCGCGCCCGTCACCGTCGCGACGCGGCCGCTCACTCCGATCGCCGTAGGGACGACGTTCACCATCCCGTGGCGTGACGCCGCGCGCATCGCCATCGCGCCGAGCCCGCTGATCGCCATAAGGCCGACGCTCTCCATCGCGGGGTGAATAGCCGCGCCGCTCACCATCGCGGGCAGAGTATCCGCGTCGCTCGCCGTCCTGACGTGGGCGATCGCCCCGGTCACCGTAGGTCCGACGCTCACCGTCACGCGCAGCGCCACCGCGGCCCTCGCCATCTCGACGAGGTCGCTGATCGCCCTGCGGCCGACGGCCACCGTCACGCGGAGCGTAGCCCCGACCGTCGCCATCGCGACGCGGCCGAGCAGCCTGGTCGCCGTACGACCGGCGCTCACCGCCGCGCGGCACACCTCCGCGACCGTCGCCATCGCGACGCGGCCGCTGATCCCCGTATGACCCGCGCTCGCCATCGCGTGGCGCAGCCCGACGAGCGTCGCCATCGCGACGCGGCGGCTGATCTCGGTACGACCGGCGCTCACCGTCACGTGGGACGTAGCCCCGACGCTCGCCATCCCGGCCCGGGCGTTCGCCTCGGTCACCAGAGGGGCGGCGTTCGCCGTCGCGCCGTTCGCCACCACCGCGGCGCTCAGAGTTGTAGCGCGGAGCAGGCCGGCCGCCTCGGTCGTCGCGACCGCGCGGACCTCCCGGCTCGCGGCGCGAGCCGCGCTCCTTGTCGTCATCGCCTGAGCTGTCGCTCACGGTCTACTCCTCACGCTGCTGTGGACTTATAGGCATTAAAGCGAAAGGGCCATCCGAATATCGGATGGCCCTTTCATAATGGGTGTTCGGCGGTGTCCTACTCTCCCACAGGGTCGCCCCTGCAGTACCATCGGCGCTGGGAGTCTTAGCTTCCGGGTTCGGAATGTGTCCGGGCGTTTCCCTCCCGCTATGGCCGCCGAAACGTGTTCGACCAGGCACTGGTCTGTTTTCAGCTTGTGTGCTGGTGCCCGTATGTCGGGAACCACTCAGTGGACGCGAGTCAACAGTGAAGACTGATGTTGGGGTGTAACAAGTTGTCGGCTTATTAGTACCGGTCAGCTGCGCAGGTCTTTCGTCCCTGCTTCCACATCCGGCCTATCAACCCAGTCGTCTGGCTGGGAGCCTCTCCCCACGAGGGGATGGAGATCTCATCTCGAGGCCGGCTTCCCGCTTAGATGCTTTCAGCGGTTATCCATCCCGAACGTAGCTAATCAGCGGTGCTCCTGGCGGAACAACTGACACACCAGAGGTTCGTCCAACCCGGTCCTCTCGTACTAGGGTCAGATCCTCTCAAATCTCCTGCGCGCGCAGCGGATAGGGACCGAACTGTCTCACGACGTTCTAAACCCAGCTCGCGTACCGCTTTAATGGGCGAACAGCCCAACCCTTGGGACCTACTCCAGCCCCAGGATGCGACGAGCCGACATCGAGGTGCCAAACCATGCCGTCGATATGGACTCTTGGGCAAGATCAGCCTGTTATCCCCGAGGTACCTTTTATCCGTTGAGCGACGGCCGTTCCACAACGTACCGCCGGATCACTAGTCCCGACTTTCGTCCCTGCTCGACCTGTCAGTCTCACAGTCAAGCTCCCTTGTGCACTTACACTCGCCACCTGATTGCCAACCAGGTTGAGGGAACCTTTGGGCGCCTCCGTTACTCTTTAGGAGGCAACCGCCCCAGTTAAACTACCCACCAGGCACTGTCCCTTGACCGGATCACGGTCAGAAGTTAGATATCCAGAGCGACCAGAGTGGTATTTCAACAATGACTCCACGAACACTAGCGTGCCCGCTTCGCAGTCTCCCACCTATCCTACACAAGCCGCACCGAACACCAATACCAAGCTATAGTAAAGGTCACGGGGTCTTTCCGTCCTGCTGCGCGTAACGAGCATCTTTACTCGTAGTGCAATTTCGCCGAGTTCGCGGTTGAGACAGCTGGGAAGTCGTTACGCCATTCGTGCAGGTCGGAACTTACCCGACAAGGAATTTCGCTACCTTAGGATGGTTATAGTTACCACCGCCGTTTACTGGGGCTTAAATTCTCAGCTTCGCTCAATAAAGAGCTGACCGGTCCTCTTAACCTTCCAGCACCGGGCAGGCGTCAGTCCGTATACATCGTCTTGCGACTTGGCACGGACCTGTGTTTTTAGTAAACAGTCGCTTCCCACTGGTCTCTGCGGCCACTCCACGCTCCCCCAGCAAGTGGGTTCACGCTTCGGGCCCCCCTTCTCCCGAAGTTACGGGGGCATTTTGCCGAGTTCCTTAACCACGATTCTCTCGATCTCCTTGGTATTCTCTACCTGACCACCTGAGTCGGTTTGGGGTACGGGCGGCTAGAACCTCGCGTCGATGCTTTTCTTGGCAGCATAGGATCACCGAATTCCCCTTGACGGGTATGCGTCAGATCTCAGGCACACAGGAGACGGATTTGCCTATCTCCAGCCCTACATCCTTGCCCCGGGACAACCATCGCCCGGTACGGCTACCTTCCTGCGTCACACCTGTTAACACGCTTGCCTCCCCGGACTGGGTCGCATGCTCCGCCGGCGGCGCCCCCTCGAAAGGAGACAGTGCCGGCATCGGATGCTTAGCATTACCAGATCAGCATGGGCGGTTCTTCGCCGGTACGGGAATATCAACCCGTTGTCCATCGACTACGCCTGTCGGCCTCGCCTTAGGTCCCGACTTACCCAGGGCGGATTAACCTGGCCCTGGAACCCTTGGTCTTTCGGAGGACGGGTTTCTCACCCGTCTTTCGCTACTCATGCCTGCATTCTCACTCGTGTGGCCTCCACAGCTGGGTCACCCCGCTGCTTCACCGCCCACACGACGCTCTCCTACCCATCACCGCGACTGGACCACGAAGGCCTGTCTGCTGCGGCAATGCCACGACTTCGGTGGCGTGCTTGAGCCCCGTTACATTGTCGGCGCGGAATCACTTGACCAGTGAGCTATTACGCACTCTTTCAAGGGTGGCTGCTTCTAAGCCAACCTCCTGGTTGTCTGTGCAACTCCACATCCTTTCCCACTTAGCACGCGCTTAGGGACCTTAGTCGGTGGTCTGGGTTGTTTCCCTCTCGACGATGAAGCTTATCCCCCACCGTCTCACTGCTGCGCTCTCACTTACCGGCATTCGGAGTTTGGCTAACGTCAGTAAGCTTTTAGGCCCCATCGGCTATCCAGTAGCTCTACCTCCGGCAAGAAACACGCAACGCTGCACCTAAATGCATTTCGGAGAGAACCAGCTATCACGAAGTTTGATTGGCCTTTCACCCCTACCCACAGCTCATCCCCCAGGTTTTCAACCCTGGTGGGTTCGGTCCTCCACGACGTCTTACCGTCGCTTCAACCTGGCCATGGGTAGATCACTTCGCTTCGGGTCTAGGACACGCGACTAAAAACGCCCTATTCGGACTCGCTTTCGCTACGGCTTCCCCACACGGGTTAACCTCGCCACGTATCGCTAACTCGCAGGCTCATTCTTCAAAAGGCACGCCGTCACCGGAACAAGCCGGCTCCGACGGTTTGTAAGCGAACGGTTTCAGGAACTATTTCACTCCCCTCCCGGGGTACTTTTCACCTTTCCCTCACGGTACTTGTCCGCTATCGGTCATCTGGGAGTATTCAGGCTTACCAGGTGGTCCTGGCAGATTCACACGGGATTTCTCGGGCCCCGTGCTACTCGGGAACACCCTCCGGCCGGCGCAGCATTTCGGCTACAGGACTCTCACCCGCTACGGTCAGCCTTTCCAAGCTGTTCGCCTACACCACGCGCACGTCACCGCAGGAGAACGGCAGTCCTCCTCGAAGGGTCCCACAACCCCCACCACGCAACCCCTGCCGGGTATCACACGTGACAGGTTTAGCCACATCCGCGTTCGCTCGCCACTACTAACGGAATCACATTTTGTTTTCTCTTCCTGTGGGTACTGAGATGTTTCACTTCCCCACGTTCCCTCTACCCGCCCTATACATTCAGGCGGGAGTAACCAGGTCACCCAAAGGGCCTGGCCAGGTTTCCCCATTCGGACACCCTCGGATCACAGTTCGCTTATCAACTCCCCGAGGCTTATCGCAGATTGCTACGTCCTTCATCGGCTCCAGATGCCAAGGCATCCACCGTTCGCTCTTAGAAACTTGCCACCACAACATGAGTCAAAAAAGAATCGCTCCAAGAGCCAAAGCCCTCAGAACAGACCATTTTGGTGACCCGCAAACTCAAAAGAGCCGCGGATCTAAGATGCTCGCGTCCACTGTGTAGTTCTCAAAATACGGACAGCACCCCCCACCCGCAGAACAAAACCTGCATCGGGAAGGCCTGAAGAAAAACCGCTCAACCACCAACCGGCAGCCAGCACGGTCCCTCAGGACCCAACAGCGCGCACCCCCCGACCAACCCCAACCAGCCCCGTTCCAAACCCGAAGGCCGTACTGAGAACCGATCAGCTCGATCGGAGGCATCGTCAATGTTCCACCCATGAGCCCCACCCCACAGACATTCGCCATGGGCGCGGGTTCTGGACCAGCAAGCTGGTCAGATGCTCCTTAGAAAGGAGGTGATCCAGCCGCACCTTCCGGTACGGCTACCTTGTTACGACTTAGTCCTAATCACCGATCCCACCTTCGACAGCTCCCTCCTTACGGTTAGGCCACTGGCTTCGGGTGTTACCGACTTTCATGACTTGACGGGCGGTGTGTACAAGGCCCGGGAACGTATTCACCGCAGCGTTGCTGATCTGCGATTACTAGCGACTCCGACTTCATGAGGTCGAGTTGCAGACCTCAATCCGAACTGAGACCGGCTTTTTGGGATTCGCTCCGCCTTACGACATCGCAGCCCTTTGTACCGGCCATTGTAGCATGCGTGAAGCCCAAGACATAAGGGGCATGATGATTTGACGTCATCCCCACCTTCCTCCGAGTTGACCCCGGCAGTCTCCTATGAGTTCCCACCATAACGTGCTGGCAACATAGAACGAGGGTTGCGCTCGTTGCGGGACTTAACCCAACATCTCACGACACGAGCTGACGACAACCATGCACCACCTGTATACCGACCACAAGGGGGCGACCATCTCTGGCCGTTTCCGGTATATGTCAAGCCTTGGTAAGGTTCTTCGCGTTGCATCGAATTAATCCGCATGCTCCGCCGCTTGTGCGGGCCCCCGTCAATTCCTTTGAGTTTTAGCCTTGCGGCCGTACTCCCCAGGCGGGGCGCTTAATGCGTTAGCTACGACACGGAAACCGTGGAATGGTCCCCACATCTAGCGCCCAACGTTTACGGCGTGGACTACCAGGGTATCTAATCCTGTTCGCTCCCCACGCTTTCGCTCCTCAGCGTCAGTTACGGCCCAGAGAACTGCCTTCGCCATCGGTGTTCTTCCTGATATCTGCGCATTCCACCGCTACACCAGGAGTTCCATTCTCCCCTACCGCACTCTAGCCCGCCCGTACCCACCGCACGCCTCAGGTTGAGCCTGAGGATTTCACGGCAGACGCGACGAACCGCCTACGAGCTCTTTACGCCCAATAATTCCGGACAACGCTCGGACCCTACGTATTACCGCGGCTGCTGGCACGTAGTTAGCCGGTCCTTTTTCTGCAGGTACCGTCACCCGAAGGCTTCTTCCCTGCCAAAAGAGGTTTACAACCCGAAGGCCGTCATCCCCCACGCGGCGTTGCTGCATCAGGCTTTCGCCCATTGTGCAATATTCCCCACTGCTGCCTCCCGTAGGAGTCTGGGCCGTGTCTCAGTCCCAGTGTGGCCGGTCACCCTCTCAGGCCGGCTACCCGTCGTCGCCTTGGTGAGCCACTACCTCACCAACAAGCTGATAGGCCGCGAGCCCATCCATGGCCGATAAATCTTTCCACCCCCCACCATGCGGCGAGAAGTCCTATCCAGTATTAGACGCCGTTTCCAACGCGTATCCCAGAGCCAAGGGCAGGTTACTCACGTGTTACTCACCCGTTCGCCACTAATCCAGCCAGTGCAAGCACCAGCCTTCATCGTTCGACTTGCATGTGTTAAGCACGCCGCCAGCGTTCGTCCTGAGCCAGGATCAAACTCTCCACAAAAAACTTGCGGACAAAGTCCGACCATGACAAAAGAACATCAAAACTGACATTCAATCCATCAAATAAACCAAAGGAATCCCAACACCATCCAAAAAACGGTGCCAGGGGTATTGGCATTGACAATGTGCACGCTGTTGAGTTCTCAAAGACCGTACGCACCCGGCCTAGACCTTTCGGTCATCGCGCCGGGGCAACCTATCTAACTTACCACACTCGCTGCTCTTCACTCGTCGCGATGACGCGACGCGGAGCTGGTGTGGACTTCCCATCTTAGGCACTCGGCTCGGGCCAAACAAGTGACCTTCGGAGTGTCTGTGATGAGGTCCCGCTTGAGGCCGGCGAGCTGAGCAGCTCAGCCGCACCTTTGGGGTGACAAGTAAGTAATTTACGCGGCACCAGGCCACCGCTCAAATCCAGGCAGCGCCCCGGGCGTGTCGCGGTCTACTCGACCGCGAACACCCCGGCGAGCGTCTTCTTTCCGCGACGCAGCACGGCCAGCCGGCCGGCGATCAGGTGGTCGGCGATCACCGCCTGATCGTCGTCGATCTTGAGGTTGTTCACGTAGACACCGCCCTGCGCGATCGCACGCCGGGACTCGGACAGACTCGTCGTGAGAGCGGTGTCGACGAGCAGCTGCGCGATCGTCTCAGCGCCCGAGGCGTCGACCGTCGGGAGTTCGCGCAGCGCCGCCTCGAGTGTGCCCGTGTCGAGGAGCGAAAGGTCACCGTTGCCGAAGAGAGCCTGCGATGCGAGGACAGCGGCGTTCGCGGCATCCGGCCCGTGCACCAGAGTCGTCACCTCGACGGCAAGTGTGCGCTGCGCCTCGCGGCGGAACGGCACCTCGACAACGGACTGCTCCAGCCGCTCGATCTCCGCGCGCGACAGGAAGGTGAAGATCTTGATGCGCGAGATCACATCGGCATCGTCGGTGTTGAGCCAGAACTGGTAGAAGGCGTACGGGCTGGTCAGGGACGCGTCCAGCCAGACGGCGTTGCCCTCGCTCTTGCCGAACTTGGTGCCGTCGCTGTTCGTGATCAGCGGTGTGCCGATCGCGTGCGCAGAGACGCCCTCGACACGTCTGATCAGATCGGTGCCGCTCGTGAGATTGCCCCACTGATCGCTGCCGCCGGTCTGAAGGACGCAGCCGTGCTGACGGTAGAGCTCGAGGAAGTCGAGCCCCTGGAGGATCTGGTAGCTGAACTCCGTGTACGAGATTCCCGCGTCGGAGTTGAGGCGGGCGGCCACCGCGTCCTTCTTGAGCATGGTGCCGACGCGGTAGTGCTTGCCGATGTCACGGAGGAAGTCGATCGCGCTCAGCTGCCCGAACCAGTCGAGGTTGTTCACGAGGCTCGCGGCGTTGTCGCCCTCGAAGCTCAGGAACTTCGACACCTGCGCCTGCAGGTAGCCGACCCACTCGCCGACGGTCTCTTTCGTGTTGAGCGTGCGCTCGGCGGTCGGGCGCGGGTCGCCGATCAGGCCCGTCGAACCGCCGACCAGGGCAAGCGGGCGATGCCCCGCGAGCTGCAGCCGGCGCAGCAGCACGAGCTGCACCAGATTGCCGAGGTGGAGGCTCGCCGCGGTCGGGTCGAAACCGCAGTAGTACGTGATGGGATCGCCTGCGAGGAGCTGCTTGAGCTCGCTCTCATCAGTGGAGACATGGATGAGGCCGCGCCAGACGATTTCGTCCCAGATGGATTCGAAGGAGGAATCGTTGTGCTGCGCGGCCAGGATTTCAGGCGTCGACACGCGGTCAACGGTATCAGCGGCCGCTCGCGCGAGAGTTCCAGCATTCACCTGGACTCGTGAATAGTTAGAGGTATAGCCTTAATATCGCACGAGTTAAAGGCTTTAGCTTAAGGAGCGCGATGTTCGTCATCACCGCGGATCAGATCGACTCGCGTCGCAGCGCCGACCTCGTCAGCGCCGAGCTCGAACGGATCAACGGAGAGCACGCGGCCGGGCTGGCCCTTCCGGCAGACCGCACCGCCGGCGACGAGCTGCAGGCACTCACCGATGACGCCGCGACCGCCCTCGCGCTCGCGCTGCAGCTCACCCGCACGCGCAGCTTCCACGTCGGGATAGGGGTCGGGCCAGTGCGCTCGCCGCTGCCGGCCGCGACACGCGAAGCGAGCGGGCCGGCGTTCTTCGCGGCACGGGACGCCGCGACGAGGGCGAAGAAGTCAGGCATCCGCCTCGCCATTCACAGTCAGAGCCAGCCACAGGCGGGCAGCACCCGCGCGGATGACGCGGAGTCGCTGCTCGCACTGCTGCTCATCGTGCGCGAGCGGCGGTCGGATGCCGGGTGGGAGCTGTTCGACCTCCTGGCCGCAGGGCGCACGCAGGCGGAGGCCGCGGCACGCCTCGGGATCTCAGCGCCTGCCGCGAGCGCACGCGCGAAGGCCGCGAACATCAAGGCGGAGCTCGCTGCGCTGCCCGGTCTCACTAGGCTCTTGGAGCAAGCCGACCTCATGACGCGACAGGAGCAGTAGCCGATGTACTACGCCGGGCCCGGGATCATCGTCGCGGTGCTGTTCTGGATCGTCCTCGCACTCGTCGTCGCGGGAGGGGTCGTCTTCTCGGTGCTCGCGGTGAAGGGCGGCCGCTGGGCCGCGATCGCCGCCGGAGCCTTCCTGGTCGTCGCCGTCGTTATGGTCGGCCTGCCGCACCCCCAGGGACCGGCAGTGCTGGGCGCCGTGATCGCGCTCGGCGCTGTCGCCATCTCGGCCTTCGGCGGCTCGCCCGCCGTGCGGACCGTGCTCGCCCTCGCGACGCGACAGGTCGAGGGCACGGCCGGCGGGATCCTCATCGAGCCGAGGGACGCGACGGCGCCCGGGCAGACGCGGGAGGTGCTGCGCGGCGGCCTCACCATCGGCATCCTCGAGCGCATCGGGACCACCGTCTCACTGCTCGCAGGTGTGCCTGAGGCGATCGCCGTGATCATCGCGATCAAGGGCGTCGGCCGGTTCAGCGAGCTCGGGGCCTCCGAAGCGCAGGAGCGCTTCATCATCGGCACACTCGTCAGCCTGGGGTGGGCGGCGCTGTGCGGGGCACTCGCGCACCTGGTCTGGTAGCGCGCGGCTTCGCCGGGCGGTAGACCGAGACCGTCGGGTCGCCCGCGATCCAGAACCTCCAGGGGAACGCCTCTCCCCCGCCATCGCCCGAGACCCCGACGCGCGGGCCGGAGACGAAGGCGGGCGGCCTCGCCTCGAGTTCGAGGGCAAACGGTGCGGAGAGCGCGTCCGCACCGTTCTCGTCGAGGCGGATGCCCGCCGCGACGGTGAGACGGGCCGGACCGCGGGCGAGGTCGCGCGCGGGGACCGCACCCCGGCGCACCTCGGCGAGCTGGGTGCCCTCGACCACCTCGGCGGCGCGCAGCAGGACCGCCGTTGCGGCGCCCGGCGGCGAGCACACCAGGTTCGCGCAGACATGCATGCCGTACGTGAAGTACACGTAGACGAAACCGGGCTCCCCGTACATCACGCCGTTGCGCTTCGTGCGACCGCGGAAGGCGTGCGAGCCGGGGTCCGCGCCGTCGCCCAGATACGCCTCGACCTCGGTGAGGCGGAGCACGACCGCCCCGGCATCCGTCTCGTGTGTCAGCCGCGCGCCGAGCAGAAGCGGGGCGATCTCGGTCGCCGGACGTGCGAAGAACTCGCGGTCTGGAGTGAACCGAGCATCGACGGGCACGTCAGAAGAGCCGGCCGCCGACGGCGTAGGTCACGATGATGCCCGCGACGACGATGGCGACCGCGACGCTCAGGATGGACCACCACAACCACGGGCGCATCGCCTTCTTCTGGCGCGGGGTGCTGTCGAGCTTGAACCGGGCCATCACAGTGCCTCCTGAGTCGCGCCGATGCGGGCGGTGACCTGACGAACGCGATCGGCGAGCAGGGCGCGCTGCGCGGCGACCCGCACGGGTGCGGTGCCGGCGATGCCGTCGCGGCTCGCGACGGATCCCTCGATCGTGAGGACCTCGCGGACCTCGGGTGTCAGGTGCGGCGAGATCTGGGCGAGAGACACGTCGTCGACCGCCTCGAGCCCGATGCCGCGCCGCTCCGCGAAGGACACCAGGTTGCCGGTGATCTCGTGAGCGTCGCGGAAGGGCACGTGCTGCTTCACGAGCCACTCGGCGACGTCGGTCGCGAGCGAATAGCCCTCAGGCGCGAGCTCGCGCATGCGGTCGGTGTGGAAACGCAGCGTCGCGACCATGCCGGTGAAGGCGGGCAGCAGGACCTCGAGCGTATCGATCGAGTCGAAGACCGGCTCCTTGTCCTCCTGGAGGTCGCGGTTGTACGCGAGCGGAAGGCCCTTCAGCGTCGCAAGGAGGCCCGTGAGGTTGCCGATGAGGCGGCCCGACTTGCCGCGCGCGAGCTCGGCGATGTCGGGGTTCTTCTTCTGCGGCATGATCGACGAGCCCGTCGAGTAGCTGTCGTCGAGGGTGACGAAGCCGAACTCGCGGGTGTTCCAGATGATGATCTCCTCCGCGAGGCGCGAGAGGTCGATGCCGAGCTGGGCCGTCACGTAGGCGAACTCCGCGACGACGTCGCGCGAGGCGGTCGCGTCGATCGAGTTCGGGGCGACCGCCGCGAAGCCGAGCTCGTCGGCGATCAGGGCGGCATCCAGGCCCAGGGTGTTGCCGGCCAGCGCTCCCGAGCCGTAGGGCGAGGCATCCGCGCGTCTGCGCCAGTCGTCGAGCCGCTCGAGATCGCGCACGAGCGGCCAGCAATGCGCCAGCAGGTGGTGCGCGAGCAGCACGGGCTGCGCGTGCTGCAGATGCGTGCGGCCGGGCATGATCGCATCGGCGTTCGCCTCCGCCTGCGCGGCGAGCGCGTCGATGAGGTCGACGACGAGCCCGGCGAGCACGGCGGAGTGGTCGCGCAGCAGCATGCGGATCAGCGTCGCGATCTGGTCGTTGCGGCTGCGGCCCGCGCGGAGCTTGCCACCCAGCTCGGCGCCGGCGATCTCGATGAGACCGCGCTCGAGGGCCGAGTGGACGTCTTCGTCGGATGCCGCAGGAAGGAACTCGCCCGTGTCTACGCGACGCTGCAGCTCGTCGATCGCGGCGATCATGCCGCCGAGCTCTGCGTCGTCGAGGTAGCCGGCGCGGTGCAGGGCGCGGGCGTGGGCGCGCGAGCCTGTCAGGTCATAGCCGGCCAGCTGCCAGTCGAACTGCGTGGACTTGCTGAGGCGGGCGAGCTCGGGCGACGGGCCGTCGGCGAAGCGGCCGCCCCAGAGAGCGCCGGCCTCGCCCGCGCGGTTGATGTCGTCAGGCATCCGACCCCTCTTTGTTCTTCTCGAGCAGCCACGCGAGCACGGCCTTCTGCGCATGCAGACGGTTCTCCGCCTCGTCCCAGACGACGGACTGCGGGCCGTCGAGGACCTCTGACGTGACCTCGTAGCCGCGGTACGCGGGCAGGCAGTGCAGGAAGATCGCCTCGGGCGCCGCCTGCGCCATCAGAGCTGCATCGACCGTGTAGCCCGCGAACGCCTCGACGCGCGCCGACTTCTCGTCCTCCTGGCCCATCGAGACCCAGGTGTCGGTGAGGATCACGTCTGCGCCCGCAGCGGCCGCTGTCGTGTCGGTGAGGACCTCGACGGATCCGCCGGTCGTCTCGGCGATGCGCGCGGCGTCGGCGAGGATGCCCGCGTCGGGCTGGTACGCCGCCGGGGTGGCGATGCGGACGTGCATGCCGGCGGTCGCGCCGCCCAGCAGATACGAGTGCGCCATGTTGTTCGCGCCGTCGCCGACGTAGGTCATCGTGAGGCCGGCGAGACGGCCCTTGTGCTCGGCGATGGTGAGCAGGTCCGCGAGGATCTGGCACGGGTGGAAGTCGTCGGTCAGAGCGTTGACGACCGGGACACCCGCGTATTCGGCCATCGTCTCGAGGTCGGACTGCGCGTAGGTGCGCCACACGATCGCGGCGACCTGGCGGCCGATGATCCGCGCGACATCCGGAACGGACTCGCGCGTGCCGATCTGCGCCTTCGTTCCATCGACCAGGAACGGCGCGCCCTGGAGCTCGGCGACACCCACCGTGAAGGACGTCTGGGTGCGCAGCGTCGGCTTGTCGAAGATGAGCGCGACGGTCTTCGGGCCGGCGAGCGGCGACGCCGCGAAGCGGTCTGCTTTGAGGCGCGCGGCGAGGTCGAGGATCTCGGCCTGCTCGGCGGGCGTCACATCGTCGTCGCGGAGGAAATGGCGCCTCATGCGCTCACCTTCCGTTCGTGGGCCTCCGCTTTCGCGTCGACCTCGTGGAGCGCGGCACCGAAGCGCGCGCGGAATTCGTCGAGCTCGATCTCGCCGATCACGAGCGGCGGGGCGAGGCGGATGCTGTCGGGGCCCGTCGCATTGATGATGAGGCCCTGCCCGCGGGCTGCGGTGACGAGCGCCTCGGCGACAGGTGCTGCCAGCGCGATGCCGACGAGCAGGCCCCGGCCGCGGGTGCCCGCGATGAGCGGAGACTCGAGGTCGGCGATGACGGCTTTCAGCTGCTCGCCCCTGGCCCGGGCGTTCTCGACGAGGCCGGACGCCTCGATCTCACCGAGCACCGCATTGGCGGCTGCCGTCGCGAGCGGGTTGCCGCCGAACGTCGTGCCGTGCTGGCCGCGGTGGAACAGTGCGGAGGCCGCGCCGAAGGTGACCAGGGCGCCGATCGGGACGCCGCCCGCCATGCCCTTCGCCAGGGTGATCGCGTCGGGCGTGATGCCTTCGTGCTGGAATCCGAACCAGTCCCCGGTGCGGCCGGCGCCGGTCTGGACCTCGTCGACGATGAGCAGTGCGCCGTGCCGCTGCGTGAGCTCGCGCGCCTTCGCGAAGAATCCGGCGGGGAGTTCGAGCACGCCCGCCTCGCCCTGGATCGGCTCGACGAAGAGCGCAGCGACGCTGTCGTCGATTGCCGCCTCGAGCGACTCGAGAGTCGCCGGGATGTGCTCGACACCCGAGACCATGGGCTGGAAGGGGTCGCGCATGTAGGCCTTGCCGGTGAGCGCGAGTGCGCCCATGGTGCGGCCGTGGAAAGCGTTCTGCAGCGCGAGGACGCGGGTCTTCGAACCGTCACCGCGGTTCAGCCGCGCGAGCTTGAAGGCCGCTTCGTTCGCCTCTGTGCCCGAGTTCGCGAAGAAGACGCGGCCCTGGTCGCCTGCGCCGGTGAGCCGCTTCAGCCGCTCGGCGAGCTCGAGCTGCGGCGCCGAGGCGAACAGGTTCGAGACATGCGCGGCGAGCGAGACCTGACGGGTGACCGCCTCGATCAGGACGGGGTGCGCGTGGCCGAGCGAGTTCACGGCGATGCCGCCGAGGAAATCGAGGTACTTGTTGCCCTCGGCGTCCCACACCCACGCGCCCTGGCCGTGATCGAGCAGCAGCGGCGGGGTGGCGAAGGTGCCGACCAGGTCGGACTCGTAGCGGGACTGCCACGCCGCCGGGGCGGACGTGCTGTTCTCGGTCACGCGGTGACCTCCGTTCCGATGCCCTGCTGGGTGAAGATCTCGAGCAGGATCGAGTGAGGGATGCGGCCGTCGACGATCGCGGCCTTGGGAACGCCGCCCTGGACGGCGTCGAGGCACGCCGACATCTTCGGGATCATGCCGGACTCCAGGCTCGGCAGCAGCGCGTGCAGCTCGCCCGCCGAGATGCTCGTGAGCATCGACGCGCGGTCGGGCCAGTCGCGATAGAGGCCGGCGACGTCGGTCAGGACGATGAGCTTCTCAGCCCGCAGGGCCACTGCGAGGGCCGCGGCCGCGGCATCCGCATTCACATTCAATGACTGCCCTGCCACGTCGCCGTCGGGGGCGACCGACGAGACGACGGGAATCCGCCCGGCGTCGAGCTGGGTCAGGATCACCTCGGGATTCACCGCGACGACGTCGCCCACGAGGCCGAGGTCGACGATCTCGCCGTCGACCATCGCGCCGCGCCTGCGGCCGGTGAACAGCCCCGCGTCCTCGCCGGACATGCCGATGGCGATCGTCGGGTTGAGCTCGTTGAGCGAGCGGACGATGCCGCGGTTGATGTGCCCCGTGAGCACCATGCGCACGACGTCCATCGCCTCGGGCGTCGTGACGCGGTAGCCGCCCTTGAACTCGCTGTGGATGCCGAGCTTGTCAAGCATCGATGAGATCTGCGGGCCGCCGCCGTGGACGACGACCGGCTTCAACCCGACGTGGTGGAGATAGAGGATGTCCTCGGCGAAGGTGCGCTGCAGCTCGGGGCTGACCATCGCGTTGCCGCCGAACTTGACGACGACGATCTTGTCGCGGAACGAGCCGAGCCACGACAGCGACTCGATGAGGATCGCGGTCTTCTCGAGCGCAGCCTCGCGTGCGGCGACGATCTCTGCGTCGTCCGGGTTGATGGTGGTGAGGGTTTCGTCGGCCATGGCGTCAGCTCGCGTACGCGCTGTTCTCGTGCACGTAGTCGTGCGTGAGGTCGTTGGTCAGGATCGTCGCGCGAGCCGGGCCCACCTTCACATCGATGCGGATGTCGACGGCGCGCGGGGTGAGGTCGACGAGCTCGCGCGGCTGGTCGGGCTGGCCTGCGGCGCAGACGCGGACGCCGTTGAACCACACGTCGATGTCGTAGGGGTCGAACTCGGCCGCGGTCGTGCCGACGGCGGCGAGCACCCGGCCCCAGTTGGGATCGTTGCCGAAGATCGCCGCCTTGAAGAGGTTGTTGCGGGCCACCGCGCGGCCGACCTCCACCGCATCGCTCTCGCTCGCCGCGTTCTCGACATGGATGGCGATGTCGTGGGATGCCCCCTCGGCGTCCCCCTGCAGCTGCTCGGCGAGGCTCTGGCAGACCTCGGTGAGGGCTGCCGTGAACTCGGTGAGGTCGGGTGTGACGCCGCTCGCCCCGGAGCCGAGCAGAGCGACGGTGTCATTGGTCGACATGCAGCCGTCGGAGTCGAGACGGTCGAAAGTGACCGCCGTTGCTGAGCGCAGCGCCTGGTCGAGCTCGGCGCTCGGGAGCACTGCGTCGGTCGTGATCACGACCAGCATGGTGGCGAGGCCCGGAGCGAGCATGCCGGCGCCCTTCGCCATTCCGCCGATCGTCCAGCCGGCCGGCGAGGTGCGCACAGCCTGCTTCGCCACAGTGTCGGTCGTCATGATCGCCTCGGCCGCCGACTGACCGCCGGCGGGCGTTCCGGCGAGCGCGGCCGCTGCATCCGTCACCCCTGCCGTCACCTTGGCGAGATCGAGCTGCTCGCCGATGAGGCCCGTCGAGCACACCAGCACGTCGCCCGCGGAGATGTCGAGCAGCTCGGCGACGCGTTCGGCCGTAGCGTGCGTGGTCTGGAAGCCTTGCGCGCCGGTGTAGCAGTTGGCTCCGCCCGAGTTGAGGACGATGGCCGAGACGGTGCCGTCCTTGATGACCTCTTTGCTCCACAGCACCGGATTCGCGAGGCACCGGTTGCTCGTGAAGACGGTCGCCGCGTTCTGGAGGGGGCCGACGTTGCGGACCAGCGCCACGTCGGACCTGCCGGTCGACTTGAGCCCGGCGGGCACGCCGGCTGCGAGGAATCCTGCTGCTGCGGTGACGCTCACGGGGCGACTCCGTTCGTGGTCAGCGCGGTGCCCTCAGGCAGGCCCAGCGCGATGTTTGCGGACTGGACGGCGGCGCCCGCCGTGCCCTTCACGAGGTTGTCGACCGCGATCAGTGCGACGACCCTGTTCGCCGCCTCGTCGACGGTGACGCCGATGAGCGCGGTGTTCGCGCCGAGGACATCGGCGGTGCGGGGCCAGGTGCCCTCGGGCAGCAGCTGCACGAACGCCTCGCCCGCGTAGGCGCCCTCCCAGGCATCCCGCACCTGCTGCGTGGTTACGCCCGCCTTGAGCGGCGCGGTGACGGTCGCGAGGATGCCGCGCGCCATCGGCACGAGGACCGGCGTGAACGACACCTTCGGATCGGTGGCGCCCGCGAGCTTCAGGTTCTGGATGATCTCGGGGATGTGCCGGTGGCCGCCGCCGACACCGTACGGGTTGGCCGAGCCGAGAAGCTCGCTGCCGAGGTACTGCACCTTGAGGTTCTTGCCTGCGCCTGAGGGCCCGACCGCGAGGACCGCGACGATGTCCTCGTCGATGAGGCCGGCTGTGATGCCGGGGGCGATCGCGAGTGAGACCGAGCTCGCGTTGCAGCCGGGGGCCGCGATCTTCGTGGCGCCGATGAGGCGATCGCGCAGCTTTCCGCCGGCGGCGGGCAGCTCGGGCACCCCGTAGGCCCACGGCTCGTTGAACTCGCCGCCGTAGAACTTGGCCCACGCCGCCTCGTCGGTGAGGCGGTGGTCGGCGCCGCAGTCGACGACGAGGACGTCGTCGGGCAGTTGCGCGGTGATCGCGCCCGACGCGCCGTGGGGCAGGGCGAGGAAGACCACGTCGTGGCCCGCGAGGACGGCGGGAGTGGTCTCTTGCAGGATCAGGTGCGCATACGAGCGCAGATGCGGCTGCAGCAGGGCGAGCGGCTTTCCCGCGTTCGAGGATGCGGTCACGGTTGTGACCTCGAAATCGGGGTGGCCTGCGAGCAGCCGCAGCACCTCCCCGCCGGCGTAGCCGGATGCTCCGGCGACGGCGACCGTGTACGTCATGGTTGGTTCCACCTTGTTATTTCTGGACGGCGACGGATTCTGAGTCACGGCGACGCCTGCGTGGAACCGGCAGACTTCCGGCTACGCGAGCGCCGCCGAGATTCGGCCGCCCAGGAAACGTCGACGCAGCACGAGCCGCGCACGCGAACGTGCGGCGACGGTGATGCGGACGGAAGTCATGCCGCCAGCATATCCGCCGCCGCGGGTCACTCGCGAACCGTCGCGCCGAAGCGGTCACCGGCGAGTGCGGCACCCGCGAGCTTGGCGTCGCTCGCCTCGGACGCCGTCAGCGTGCGATCGCCCGCGCGGAAGCGCAGCGCGAAAGTCAGGCTCTTGCAGCCGGCGGGCACGCCCTGGCCGCGATAGTCGTCGACCACCTGGGCGTGCTCGAGCAGCTCGCCCGCGCCCTCGACGACCGCAGCGAGCACCTCGCCCGCGGCCGCGGCGAGCGGCACGACGAGCGAGAGGTCCTGCGTTGCGGCCGGAAACGACGAGATCGGCGCGACCTCGAGGGTCTCGGGCGATGCCGCGATCAGCGCGCCCAGATCGGCCTCGAACACCGCGACGATGCGCGGCAGGTCGAGCTCGGCTGCGAGGGCGGGCAGCAGCTCGCCGGCGAATCCGACGGATGCCTCGCCGTCGGCTGTCGCCACGAAGAGCTCTGCGGTGCGACCCGGGTGCAGGCTCGCGTGGCGTCCCTGGCGGACGGAGATCTCGACCCCCACCGCGGCGCCGAGGGTGCGCACCGCGGCGAGCGCGTCGGCGAGACCGGTCGCCACGGCCGGATGGCCCGGCTGCTTCGGCGTCGCGTTGCCGAGGAACAGGCCGGCGACGTGGCGGGGCTGCGGCGGGATGCTCGCGTCGAGCGCCGCGAGCGTGGCGTCGTCCGGGCGCGCGTTCCCGATCGGCAGGCGGTCGACGCCGTAGCTCACGCCGGCTTCAGGTCGGAAGACGAGGCCGAGCTCGTAGACCGCGAGGTCGGTGAGCCCGCGCGACAGGTTGCGCTGCGCGATGTCGATGAGACCGGGCAGCAGCGTGGTGCGCAGGAACGGCACACGCGCGTCGAGGGCGTTGGCGAGCTTAACCGCGGGCACCGGCTCGCCGCTCGGCGAGCCGAACGCGTTGTTCTGCTCGGCCGTCAGGAACGGCATGGCCAGGACCTCGGTGAGTCCGCTGCCCGCAAGCGCCCAGGCCGCCTGGCGACGCAGCTGCTGCTCGCGGGTGAGGCCGCGCCCGGGGGGCGCGACCGGGATGACGCTCGGGATACGCTCGTAGCCGCCCACGCGCGCCACCTCTTCGGCGAGGGTCGCCGCGTCGGTGAGGTCGGGGCGCCAACTCGGCGGGGTGACCGTGAACCCGGCATCCGCCTTCACCACGCTCGCCCCGATCGCCGTCAACGTGCGCTCGATCTCGGCGTCGTCGTAGTCGACGCCGACGAGCCGCGTGGCGAAGCCGCTCGGCAGCTCGATCGGCTGCGGAGCCGATTCGTTGTGGATGCGCGCACCCAGTGCCACCGCATGACCGCCCGCGAGCTGCTCGAGCAGCTGCACGACGCGCGCCGCGGCCGCCTCGGCCACGGCAGGGTCCACGCCGCGCTCGAAGCGGCGGGACGCCTCGGAGGGCAGCTTCTGGCGACGCGCGGTGCGCGCGATCGACACCGGGTCGAAGTTCGCCGCCTCGACCAGAACCCGCGTCGTCGTGTCGGACATCTCGGTCTTCGCGCCGCCCATCACGCCGGCGAGGCCGATGGCGCCCGACTCGTCAGCGATGAGCAGATCTTCCGGGTCGAGCTTGCGCACGGCTCCGTCGAGGGTCTCGAGCGTCTCGCCGGGCTGCGCTCGACGCACCGTGATGCCGCCGGCCAGCTTGTCGAGGTCATAGCCGTGGATCGGCTGCCCGAACTCGAGCATCACGTAGTTCGTGATGTCGACGGGCAGCGTGAGCGATCGGATGCCTGCGAGACGTAGCCGCGCCGCGAGCCACGGCGGCGTCGGACGCGTCGGGTCGACGCCCTCGACGGTGCGCGCGACGAACACGGACGCGCCGACGTTGCCGCGGATGGGGGCGTCGTCGGAGATCGCGAGCGGGAAGCCGTCGGCTGCGGCATCCGACTGCACCTGATCGACCGGGTCGCGGAAGACCGCGCCGGTCGCGTGCGAATACTCCCGCGCGATGCCGCGGATCGAGAAGGCGTAGCCGCGGTCGGGCGTGACGTTGACCTCGACGGCCGCGTCGTCGAGACCGAGCAGCGCGATCGCGTCGGCGCCGATCTCGGGGTCGAGGCCGAGGGTCGCGAGCACGAGGATGCCCGCGTGCTCGTCGTTGAGCCCGAGCTCGCGGCCCGAGGCGATCATGCCGTCGCTCGTGTGGCCGTAGGTCTTGCGCGCCGCGATCGGGAACGGGCCGGGCAGCACGGCGCCGGGCAGCGTGACCGCGACCTTGTCGCCGGCCGCGAAGTTGTGGGCGCCGCAGACGATGCCGCGCACTCCCCCGTTCGCCTCGCCGACGTCGACCTGGCACCAGCGGATGGTCTTGCCGTTGCTCTGCGGCTCTTCGACGAACTCGAGCACCTGACCGACCACGACGGGGCCGGTCACCTCGAAGCGGTGGATCGCCTCTTCCTCGAGGCCGACCTTGACGAGCGCCGCGTGGACGTCCTCGGGGGTCGAGCCGGGGAGCAGATCGACGTACTCGGCGAGCCAGCTGAGTGGGACGCGCATCAGACCACCATTCCGAACGACTGGGAGAAGCGGATGTCGCCTTCGAGGAAGTCGCGCATGTCGCTGAGCTCGCTGCGGAACTGCAGGGTGCGCTCGAGGCCCATGCCGAAGGCGAAGCCGGTGTACACCTCGGGGTCGACGCCGCCCGCGCGCAGCACGTTGGCGTTGACCATGCCGCAGCCGCCCCACTCGATCCAGCGGGGGCCGCCCTTGGCGGACGGGTGCCAGACGTCGAGCTCGGCCGACGGCTCGGTGAACGGGAAGTAGTTGGGGCGCAGTCGGATCTTCGCCTCAGGGCCGAACATCACGCGCGCGAAGTGCTCGAGCGTTCCGCGCAGGTGCGCCATGGTGAGCCCCTTGTCGACGGCGAGGCCCTCGATCTGGCTGAACGCGGGCACGTGCGTCGCGTCGACCTCGTCGGTGCGGTAGGCGCGGCCGGGCGCGACGATGTAGATCGGCAGCTCACGGCCGAGCAACGAGCGGATCTGCACCGGGCTAGTGTGCGTGCGCATCACGAGGTGGCGCTCGACGGGCTCGACGAAGAAGGTGTCCTGCAGGGCGCGGGCCGGGTGGTCCTCGTCGAAGTTCAGCGCGTCGAAGTTGAACCACTCGTTCTCGAGCTCTGGCCCTTCCGCGATCTCCCAGCCCATGCCGATGAAGATGTCGCTGACCTTCTCCTGAATGAGCGAGAGCGGATGCCGGGAGCCGACGCGCCCCGGAACGGCGAGCGCCGTCACGTCGACGGCCTCCGCCGCGAGCTGGGCGTGCTCTTCGGCTGCGGAGATCTCGGCCTCCTTCGCCGAGAAGGCCTGGTTGACCCGGCCGCGGGCGCCGCCGACGAGCTTGCCGAGGGCCGCCTTCTGATCGTTCGGGACGCTGCGCAGCTGCCCGTTGAGGCGCGCGAGCAATGAATGCTCGCCGAGGTGCTGCGCACGCACGTCCTTGAGGGCGGCGGAGTCGTCGGCTGCGGTGATGGCCGCGAGGGCGGCGTCGACGGCGGCGCGGACGGACTCCTCGTTGAGCTCGGGAGTGTCTGACACGGTCCACAAGCTTACCGGGGGCGTCTGCGCCTCTCGGCGCGGCGACATCGCCTATGCCCGCTGGGCGAAGGCGGATTCGTAGAGACAGACGGATGCCGCGGTGGCGAGGTTCATCGACTCGGCGTACCCGTAGATCGGAACGGTGATGACGCGGTCGACCAGCTCGAGGTCTTCCGCCTCGAGCCCGCGCGCCTCATTGCCGAACACCCAGGCCGTCGGCGCCGCGAGCAGGTTCTCGCGCCGGGCGACCAGCAGGTCTTCGCCCTTGACGTCGGCGGCGAGCACCTGCAGCCCCGCTTCACGCGCCCGCCCGACGACATCGCCGAGGCTCGCGCCGACCGCGACCGGAAGATGGAAGATCGACCCCGTCGTCGACCTGACGACCTTGGGGTTGTACAGATCGACCGTGCGGCCGGTGAAGATCACGGCGTCGACGCCGGCCGAGTCCGCGGCGCGCACGATGGTGCCGGCATTGCCCGGGTCGCGCACTTCCTCGAGGACCGCGATGAGCTTCGGTTCACCGGAGAAGATGTCCTTCACCGAGGTCGGGAACTGGTGCACGACCCCGACGAAGCCCTGCGGCGTGACGGTGTCGGACATCGCGTTCAGCACCTCTTCGGTGACGAACTCGACGTCGACGCCCGCGTCGACCGCGGTCTGCGCGATGTCGGTGTAGCGGTCGAGCGCCGTGGGCGTCGCATAGAGCTCGACGATCAGCTCCGGCCGATAGCTGAGCACCTCGCTCGCGGCCTGCGGCCCCTCGAGCAGGAACATGCCGGTCTCGGCGCGGGCGGTCTTCTTCGCGAGCTTCGCGACGCTGCGGACGCGCGGAGACCGGGGATTGTCGAGCACGGTCGTCAGTCTACAAAAAGGCCCGGTCATCACGGGGATGACCGGGCCTTTCGAGCGGGATGCCCGCTTATGCAGCCTTGGGGGCCGAGGTGTCTGCCGGAAGCGCCTTCTTGGCGGCCTCGACGAGGCCCGCGAAGGTGTTCGGCTCGTTGACCGCGAGGTCGGCGAGGATACGGCGGTCGACCTCGATGCCGGCCAGGCCGAGGCCCTGGATCAGGCGGTTGTAGGTCAGGCCGTTCTGGCGGGCCGCGGCGTTGATGCGCTGGATCCACAGGCGGCGGAACTCGCCCTTGCGAGCGTGACGGTCACGGTAGGCGTAGACGAGCGAGTGGGTGACCTGCTCCTTGGCCTTGCGGTAGAGACGCGAGCGCTGGCCGCGGTAGCCCTCCGCGCGCTCCAGGATGGTCCGACGCTTCTTGTGTGCGTTTACTGCGCGCTTGACACGAGCCATTTCTTTACTTCCTTAAACTCTGGGCCGGGCTCAGTTGGCGAGCAGGCGCTTGATGATCTTGGCGTCGACGGCCGGGAGGACCTGGTCCTCGTTGAGGCGACGCTTGCGACGGGCCGACTTGACCTCGAGGTTGTGGCGCATGCCGGCCTGCTGCTTCATGACCTTGCCGCTGCCGGTGATCTTGAAGCGCTTCTTGGCGCCCGAGTGGGACTTCTGCTTGGGCATCTCGTTATTCCTTCTCGTTCGTCGCCTCGGGCTGAGGGGCCTCAGCCGGCGAGCTGTTCGTTTCCTGGGCACGCGACTCGGCCTTCGCCTGTGCGCGCCGCGCGTTGGCCTCGGCCTTCGCGTCCGCCTTGTTCTTCAGCGGGCCGATGACCATGACCATGTTTCGACCGTCGATGGTCGGGTTCGATTCGACAGAACCGAACTCCGCTACATCTTCGGCAAATCTTTGGAGCAGACGGACGCCCTGCTCGGGGCGGGACTGCTCGCGACCGCGGAAGAGGATCATGGCCTTGACCTTGTCCCCCGTCTGGAGGAAGCCGATGGCCCGCTTCATCTTGGTCTCGTAGTCGTGCTTGTCGATCTTGAGGCGGAACCGGACCTCTTTGAGGATGGTGTTCGCCTGGTTGCGCCTGGCCTCCTTGGCCTTCTGCGCAGCCTCGTACTTGAACTTGCCGTAGTCCATGATCTTCACCACGGGGGGCTTGGAGTTCGGGGCGACCTCAACGAGGTCGAGATCCGCTTCCTGCGCCAGGCGAAGTGCGACCTCGATCTTCACGACGCCGATCTGCTCGCCGTTAGGGCCGACGAGTCGCACTTCGGGGACGCGAATACGGTCATTGGTACGGGGATCGCTGATGCGTAGCTCCTCTGTTCGAGACATATTTCCGACTGCCGCAAGGCAACGAGAGGAGAACTGCTTTCGCCGCGACGCCCGCGCACCTGCGCGTGCAATCACTCGGCACGCCCCCGAAGTGCTCGTGAGCACCGACCGGCGGACCGGCGGAGGGCATCGACCCGGTAGCCTGTTGAGGCGGTCAACGCGGGTGGGAAGGGATTCCACTTTCGTTCCGACGCACAGAGGCGACGGAGCCAGTAGATGAGTCTACCAGACACGAGGGCAGGGTTATGAGCGACGTCGAGGATGCCACCAGGGACATCGCCGAGGTTCCCGCAGCCGAGTTGATCACCACCGTGTCCGTGCATCTGATGAGCGCCGCCGCGGTGAAGCTCGGGCTGGCGGAGAACGGCGAGGCGGACCTCGACCTGGACGAGGCGCGCAAGCTCATCGACGCACTCGCCGGCCTCGTGACGGCATCCGCCCCCCATATCGGCGATCAGCATGCCCGCCCGCTGCGCGACGGTCTGCGCACGCTGCAGTTGGCGTTCCGCGAGGCGTCGCAGATCCCCGACGAGCCGGGCAAGGGCCCCGGCGAGAAGTGGACAGGCTCCGTCATCTGAGCTCGGTGTCGTGCCCCGGCTGACACGATGCGGGGCGGATATGTAGGTGCTTCGGCGCTCGCGTCCGGGTTCTGCCCAGACGGCCCGTTTAGCGTCGAACACGTGATCAGGCGACAGGCGCTCGGATGGCTCGGTGCGGCCGTCTGCTCGGTCGCTCTCGTCATCGCGGGCGGACTCGTTCTGAGCAGCTTGGCCGTGCACCGCTATCTGCAGGCGTCGGATTCCGCGCAGCAGCGCAGTCAGACGTCGGCCGCCGGTGAGACGCCCGCCGCAAGCGAGCGCGCTGCCGTCGAACGCACCGTCTCGGCGCTCGTACGCATGCCGGGAGTGGCGACGGCGACCAGCTCGACGGACAGGTCTGACACGCCTGCGCAGCCGGGTGTCATGAGCCTGCGCAGCAGCCCCTCGCCGACGACGGACTCCACGACGCTCAGCTACGACGTGTCGGTGATCATGAATCCCGACGCGACGGCCGCGCAGTGCGCCGAGGTCGTGTTCACGATGACGCAGCGGCTGCAGAACGGGCGCGTCAGCCTCGAGCTCTCGCTTCCCGCCGGCGATGGGCATGCGGCATCCGTCATCGACTACCGCAATGTGTTCGCGACGCCCGTGCCCCGCTCGACCGTCGCCGCCGTCTCGCATGCCGTCGATGTCGCCGCCTCTGTGCCCGGCGTGAGATCGGTGCATGTGGTGGTGCCGTATACCTGGAACCTCGCCTCTGGCGATCTCGAGGTGCAGATGGCGACGGATGACTCGCATCAGACCGCCCAGTTGAAGGACGCACTCTCGCGCACGGCCCTCGCCGACGTCGGCTGGGCGGACCCGAGTTCGGCGCCGAGCTCGATGCCGTCACCGGCACCGACTCAGCCATCGCGCTGACTCAGTCGCTGACGAGCTGCAGCGTCAGCGAGTCGACGCCGTTCGCGATCTCGGGTGACGCGGCCCAGCGCTCGGACAGACGCGCCACCAACTGCCGGAGGGATTCCGGGGCGAGCCCCGCTCGAAGACGCAGGCGCACCGCGAGCTCGGCCGCCTGCAGCCGTTGCGCCGGGTCGGCCGCCGCCAGTTCGAGGCCGACGGCGTCGGACTCACCGGAGAGGGCCCGCTCGAACGCCGCACGGATCGCTGGCGCACGGTAGGGAGCGACCCAGTCCGCGCCGGTCGCAAGGGCGAAGACGGCGGGTCGGCGCAGCACGAACTCTGTCGGGCTGGCCGGGTCGATCACGATCAGCTCGGTCTGCTCGCTCGCGGCGGCGAGGGCCACCCGCGGGCCTGCTGCAGGCACGGGACGCGCCTTCGGATCCCACGCGGCGAGCGTCTGCACCGACGTGAACGCCGGCAGCACCTTGCGACCGTCCGGCCCGGCAACCGTCACGATGGAAAGCTCCTGCGTCTTGTCGACCAGGTGTCCGTCTGGGGCGGTCTCGACCTCGCCGGCGTGCGCCAGGAGCGGGATCAGCAGACGGGCGCTTCGGAAGGTCGCGACGACATCCTCAGGGGAAGCCGTTCCGGTCAGGAATCCGGTCAGCGCCTGGAGCAGCCGCGGGTCGGCTGAACCGTCATCGGCCGCCGCAGTGTTGGGGGTGAAGCTTCGCCCGGCCCACGGCTGGCCGGCCGAGTCGGCGGCGCCGTGCGCCTCGCGCGGTTCAGTCCCCTGCGACACGGAGCGCCTCGGTCAGTGTGAAACGCCCCGAATACAGGGCCTTGCCGACGATCGCCCCCTCGATGCCGTTCGGCACGAGCGCGCGCAACGCGGCGATGTCATCGAGGCTCGAGATGCCGCCGGAGGCGACGACCGGCTTGTCGGTCTTGGCCGCAAGCTCGGCGAGCAGCCCGACGTTGGGGCCGCGCAGCGTTCCGTCTTTCGTGACGTCAGTGACGACGTAGCGCCGGCAGCCGGCTGCCTCCAGGCGGCCGAGGACCTCCCAGAGGTCACCGCCCTCCCTGGTCCAGCCGCGCGCGGCGAGCGTGGTGCCGCGCACGTCGAGGCCGACCGCGATCGCCTCGCCGAATCTGCCGATCACCGCGTCGGCCCACTCGGGGTTCTCCAGCGCGGCCGTGCCGAGGTTGACTCTTGTGGCGCCGAGCTCGAGAGCCTGCTCCAGAGATGCGTCGTCGCGGATACCGCCCGACAGCTCGATCTTCACGCCCTGGACCTCGCGCAGCACATCGCGCATGATCGCGCGGTTGTCGCCACGCCCGAAGGCCGCGTCGAGATCGACGAGGTGGATCCACTCGGCGCCCTGCCCGGCCCAGTCGAGCGCCGCGTCGATCGGGCTGCCGTAGCCCGTCTCGCTGCCCGCCTCACCCTGGGTGAGACGCACGGCCTGGCCGCCCGCGACGTCGACGGCGGGGAGAAGGACGAGCTGGGGCGCGGTGGGTGCGTCGGTCATGCGTTGCTTTCTGGTGGTGCGGATGCGGGGGGCGCGCACTACTTGCGCAGTGACCGCACCCAGTTGGTGAGCAGGCGGATGCCGGCCTGCCCGGACTTCTCGGGGTGGAACTGGGTCGCGCTGAGCGGCCCGTTCTCGACTGCGGCGATGAACCTCGCGCCGTGCTCGGCCCAGGTCACTCGCGGCGCGGGGAACGGCGGCTGGGTCTCAAGCGACCAGTCCTGCGCCGCGTAGGAGTGCACGAAGTAGAAGCGCTCGCCCTCGATGCCGTCGAAGAGCACGGACCCTGACGGGGCCTCGACGGTGTTCCAGCCCATGTGCGGAAGAACGGGCGCGTCGAGCTCTGAGACCTCGCCCGGCCACTCCCCCAGCCCGTCGGTCTCAGCGCCGCGCTCGTCACCGTGCTCGAAGAGGACCTGCATGCCGACGCAGATGCCGAGGACCGGGCGGCCGCCTGCAAGACGGCGCTCGATGACCTCGTCGCCGCGCACGGCCTTGAGCTGCTCGACCACCGCACGGAATGCGCCGACACCCGGGACGAGAAGCCCGTCGGCGTCCATCACGGCCTGGCGGTCGCGGGTCACCGTGACCTCAGCGCCCGCCGCCTCGAGCGCCTTGGCCGCCGAGTGCACATTCCCACTGCCGTAGTCGAGCACGACCACGGTCGGACGGGCGGTCGCGCCGGTCACAGGGCGCCCTTCGTCGACGGGACGCCGCTCACCGCCGCATCGAAGGCCTTGGCCTGCCGGAACGCGCGCGCAAAGGCTTTGAACTCGGCCTCGGCGATGTGGTGGGGGTCGCGGCCGTCGAGGACCCGGACGTGAACCGTGAGCGCCGCGTTGAATGCGATCGCCTCGAGGACGTGCCTGACCATCGAACCCGTGAAGTGGCCGCCGATCAGGTGGAGCTCGAAACCGGCAGGCTCGCCGGAGTGCACCAGGTACGGACGGCCGGAGATGTCGACGACAGCCTGAACCAGAGCGTCATCGAGCGGGACGAGCGCGTCGCCGAACCGACCGATACCGCTCTTGTCGCCGAGCGCCTGGCGGATCGCCTGGCCGAGGACGATGCCCGTGTCTTCGACAGTGTGGTGGACGTCGATATCGGTGTCGCCGCTCGCCCGAACGGTGAGGTCGGTCAACGAGTGCTTCGCGAACGCAGTGAGCAGGTGGTTGTAGAACGGCACCGACGTGTCGATGTCGCTGCGCCCCGTGCCGTCGAGGTCGAGGCTCAGCTCGATGCGCGACTCGCTGGTCTCACGTGTGATGGAGGCGGAACGGGGGCCTGCGGTCATACGCTCAGCCTACCGGGGCGCGCTCGGGCGACGCCGTGCGCGGGCTGCCATGCCGCTCGACATAGCGGGCCATCGCGTCGAGGAATTCCCCGGTCTCGGCTTCGGTGCCTGCCGAGACCCGCAGGCTGTTCGGGATGCCCATCTCACGGATGATGATGCCCTCGGCCAGCAGCTCGTCGAACACCTCACGCGGGTCGGCTACGCCGTCGAAGAGGACGAAGTTGCTCCAGGTGCGATACGCCCGGAAGCCGAGCGCATTCAGCCCGTCGACGATGCGGTCGCGCTGCACCTTGATCTCATCGACCATGGCGAGCATCTCGCGTGAGTGCGCAAGCGCCCCGAGCGCGGCCGCCTGCGTGAGCGCGGACAGGTGGTAGGGAAGCCGTACGAGACGCAGCGCGTCGGTGATCGCCGGATCTGCGGCGAGGTAACCGAGCCGGACGCCGGCGTAGGCGAACGCCTTGCTCATCGTGCGAGAGATCACCAGGCGCTCGCGACCCGGCAGCAGCGTCAGTGCGCTCGGCTGGCCGGCCGGGAAGAACTCTGCGTAGGCCTCGTCGACGACGACGACGCCCTGTGCCTCGGCGTAGACCGCCTCAATGACGTCGAGCGACAGCGGGGTCCCGGTCGGATTGTTGGGCGAGCACAGGATGACGACATCGGGCTGAGTGCGCCTGACCCACTCGGCCGCCCGGCCTGCGGAGAGCTCGTAGTCGGCATCGCGGTCGCCGGCCACCCAGGCGGTTCCCGTTCCGGAGGCGAGCAGCGGGTACATCGAGTAGGTCGGGGCGAAACCGAGCACGGTGCGCCCAGGGCCGCCGAACGCCTGCAGCAGCTGCTGCAGGATTTCGTTCGACCCGTTCGCCGCCCAGAGGTTGTCGCGGCTCAGGCCGTGACCCAGATACCCGGCCAGCGCCTCACGGAGCTCGACGAACTCGCGATCGGGATAGCGGTTGGCGCCGGCGATCGCCTTCGCAAGGCGACCCAGCACATCGGCCTGCACGTCGTCGGGAATGGGGTGGGTGTTCTCGTTGACGTTCAGCTCGACCCGGACATGCTTCTGCGGCGCCCCATAGGGCTCGCGCCCACGCAGGTCATCGCGGATCGGCAGATCAGACAGAGACGTCACCCTTCCATCGTAGGCGCGGCGCCTCACGCACTCGCCCGCCTACTTGGCGTACTGCGGCGGGACCGCGAGCGTCTGACCGGGGGTGACCACCGAACCCTGCAGACCGTTCATGTCGACGAGTGCGTCGACGACGTCCCGCGGGTCGTCGTGTGGAGCGATCGCCTCAGCGATCTGCCACAGGGACTCACCAGGGGTGACCGTGACATGCTCGAGCGCTGCCGTCGAGGCCGGGGGCTCGCCACCCGCCGCGGCGAAGCCGGAATTGACACCGAACCAGAGTGCTGCGGCGACAAGCGGCGTAGCAGCGAGTGCAACCAGCACAACCCGGCCGCGGCGCGTGAGCCGCAGATGCGAGCGCGCGCCCGCGGCAGACAAGTGAACAGTGACGCTGCTCATCTCGGACCCTCTACCTTCGTCATCTGATTCGGAACGCATGTTCGATGTTTTCTGCATTTCCGAACCTATCTTCGATTTGGTCATTACGCAAGCCCCTGCCGATCAGCGAAGTTATCCACCGGTTTCGGCGACTCGCTCGAACAAATCGCCTACACAACGAGGGTTTGCCGCTAATCTGTGGCTCACTGGTCGAAATGCAACCAGGGACCACCGACATTGGGGATTCACGTGACCACAGATGCAGTCGCCAAAGACACTCCAGCCGGCAAAGACGCCGGCGTCCCTCCCAAGCGGCGCACGCGACGCCGCAAGAACCTCAGCGACAAGCAGCTCGCGATCCTGGACGTGATCAAGAAGTCGCTCGCGGCGCGTGGCTACCCGCCGAGCATGCGCGAGATCGGCGACGCCGTCGGGCTCGCCTCGCTGTCGAGCGTGACTCACCAGCTGAATCAGCTCGAGCTCTCGGGCTATCTGCGCCGTGACCCCAACAGACCGCGTGCGCTCGAGATCCTGATCGACCCGCCGTCGCCCACCGAGCAGACCGATGACTTCGAGGCGAAGGCGCCGGTCGGCGACGCGACGCTGGTGCCGCTGGTCGGCCGAATCGCCGCCGGGGTGCCGATCACGGCCGACCAGCAGGTGGAAGAGGTGTTCCCGCTTCCGCGGCGACTGGTGGGAAACGGCGATCTGTTCATGCTCAAGGTCGCAGGCGAATCGATGATCGACGCGGCGATCTGCGATGGCGACTGGGTGGTCGTGCGGCAGCAGCAGGACGCGATCAACGGCGACATCGTCGCGGCCATGCTCGAGGGCGAAGCCACGGTCAAGGTCTTCCGCCAGCGCGACGGCCACACCTGGCTCCTGCCGCGGAACTCGGCGTTCGAGCCGATCCTCGGCGACGAGGCCGTCGTGCTCGGAAAGGTCGTCGCGGTCCTTCGAGCGGTCTGACCCGGGTCAGGCCAGCGGCGCCCCGGCGAACTCGGTCGAGACGAGCCGCTCGTAGAGCCCCGCCTCGATGAGCCCAGCGCGGGCAAGCACCGCCAATGGCGTCTCATGCAGGTTGCGCGTGTAGAGGTGGATGCCCGGCGCGCCCCCGTCGACCAGCTGCTGCACCAGCTCGGCCGCGAAGTCGATTCCGATCTCGCGCTGACCCTCTGCGGTGGGTTCGGCGCCGAGCCTGCCGACGAGCTGCGTCGGCGCCTGCTCGCCGGCGAGCTCGCGGGCACGCACGACGCCAGAGGTGCTCACGACCGGCAGGATGCCCGGGATGATGGGAAACTCGACGCCGGCTGCCCTGGCTCGCTCCACCAGGCGGAAATAGTCGTCTGCGTGGAAGAAGAGCTGCGTCAGGGCCAGGTTCGCGCCCGCGGCCTGCTTCGCCAGCAGTGTGTCGATGTCCTGTTGAAACGACCGTGAAGACGGATGCCCGTTCACGAACGCCGCGACCGCGATGACGACGCGCTCTCGGCCCTCGCGATCCAGGGTGATTCCCGGGGTCCCAGGAAGACGCACCTCACGCCAAGGGGCGCGCTCATGCTGCACCGCCTGAATGAGCTGGACGAGTTCCGCCCCTGAGCGGATGTCGCCGGGGAACTCCTCAGCCGTCGAGCCGAGCGGCAGGTCGCCGCGCACTGCGAGGAAGCTGTGCACCCCGGCATCCATGAAGGTCCGCACGGTGTCATGGCTGGACTGCACGCTCGAGCCGACACACGTGAGGTGCGCCATGGTGCGCACCTCAGGGTGTCGGTCGATGACGTGTTTGAGGACGTCGAGTGATGCGTCCTGCGACGACCCGCCCGCTCCGTAGGTGACCGAGACGAACTCGGGCCCTGCGGCGACCAGCCTGGCGATGCGATCCGGCAGCTGCTGCGCCACCCGGTCGGAACGCGCAGGGTGCAGTTCGAACGAGAACGGCACCTGCCTCATGATCGCGGCGCCGCTTCGAGCCGATAGGGCTCGAACTGCGCAAGGCGCGTCGGGTCGATCAGTGCCGAGATGCGCGTGCCCGCCTCCGTGTACGCCTGGGAAGTGACCCTGCCGCGTTCGTGCAGCGCGGAGATCACCTCTCCATGGGCATAGGGCACCAGCAGCTCGATCGGAACCGAGCGATCGGGGATGAGATAGGCGATCCGAGCGAGCACCTCATCGATGCCCTCTCCCGTGCGGGCACTTGCGAACACGGCGCCGGGCACCAGGCCGCGCAGCACGAGACGGGCGTCGTCATCGATCAGGTCGGACTTGTTGAAGACCACGAGCTCGGGGATGTCGCGCGCGCCCACCTCGCCGATCACGTCGCGCACGGTCTGAAGCTGGCTCGCAGGGTCGGGGTGGGACCCGTCCACGACGTGGACGATCACGTCGGCATCCTGCACCTCCTCCAGCGTCGAGCGGAACGCCTCGACCAGCTGGTGCGGCAGATTGCGCACGAACCCGACCGTGTCGGCGAGTGTGTAGGGCCGGCCGTCGACGGTCTGCGAGCGGCGCACCGTCGAGTCGAGCGTCGCGAACAGCGCGTTCTCGACGAGCACACCCGCCCGCGTGATGCGGTTCAGCATGCTCGACTTGCCCGCGTTCGTGTAGCCGGCGATGGCCACAGACGGCACCTCGTTGCGGCGACGGTTCGCCCGCTTGGCGTCGCGCGCCGGCTTCATCTCCTTGATCTGCTTGCGCAGCTTCGCCATGCGGGAGTGGATGCGGCGGCGGTCGAGCTCGATCTTCGTCTCACCCGGGCCGCGACTGCCCATGCCGTTGCCGGCGCCGCCGACCTGGCCGCCGGCCTGCCTGCTCATCGACTCGCCCCAGCCGCGCAGGCGCGGCAGCAGGTACTCGAGCTGGGCGAGCTCGACCTGCGCCTTGCCCTCGCGGCTCTTGGCATGCTGGCTGAAGATGTCGAGGATGACGGCGGTGCGGTCGATGACCTTGACCTTCACCACGTCTTCGAGGGCGCGCCGCTGGCTCGGCGCGAGCTCGGTGTCAGCGATGACGGTGTCTGCACCCAGGTGCGCGACCACCGCCGCCAGTTCCTCTGCCTTTCCGCGGCCGAGGTAGGTGCTGGGATCGGGGTGCGGGCGGCGCTGCAACAGCCCGTCGAGCACAACGGCGCCCGCGGTCTCTGCAAGGGCTGCGAGCTCGCGCAGCGAGTTCTCGGCGTCTTCGAGCGACCCGCCTGAGTAGACGCCGATCAGGATGACGTTCTCGAGGCGCAGCTGGCGATACTCGACCTCGGTGACGTCCTCGAGCTCCGTCGAAAGGCCGCCGACGCGCCTCAGCGCGGCCCGGTCGTCTCGATCGAGCTGCTCGCCATCGGTGCTGTCGAAGCCTGCGGCATCCGTCGTCGCCTGCAATGCCTGCGCACGCTGACCGAACAGCGAATAGCCGGCCGCGTGGGAATCCGCGTTCGCAAGGACGCGCGCCACGACGTCGTCGTCTGCGCGGGTCTCGGTGTCGTGTGAAGTGGGGTGATCTGCGGTCATTATTGAGAATTAACTCTAGTTCTGTCGGTGCTGTACGTTTCTGACATGTCTTCCGGTGACCACTACTTCAGCGCGTCACCGGGAAGCGACCCGAAGCTGCGGCCCATCGATGTGCGCCTCGCGGGCCGCGATCTCACGGTCACGACGGGCGCTGGCGTGTTCAGCCCGGACCACGTCGACACCGGCACCGCCGTGCTGCTCGCCAACACGCCGCCACCGCCGCCAGGCGGGCACCTGCTCGACCTGGGCTGCGGGTGGGGGCCGATCTCGCTGTCGCTCGCGCTCGGGTCTCCGCACGCCACCGTGTGGGCCGTCGACGTGAACGAACGGGCGCTCGAACTCGTCGCGCGCAACGCCGCCGACCTCGGCATCACCAATGTCAACGCGGTGCGACCGGAGGATGTTCCCGCCGACATCGCCTTCATGACCATCTGGTCGAACCCGCCGATCAGAGTGGGCAAGAACGAGCTGCACGGCCTGCTGCAGACCTGGCTGCCGCGGCTCGAGGCAGGGTCGGATGCCTGGCTGGTCATCGCCCGCAACCTCGGCTCCGACTCGCTGCAGCGCTGGCTCGACAGCACGCTTCCCGCGTACGGCACCACCCGCGCGGCGACCAGCAAGGGATTCCGCGTGCTCCGTGTGCGGCGGCACGCCGAGCAGTAGTCGCGGCGTGCCCTCACGCACTCAGGCGAGAGAGATCTCGCCGTCGAAGACGAGCTCGGCCGGACCGGAGAGCGACAGATGCTCGCCGTCCTCCGCCTCGAACATGCGCACCAGCACCTCGCCGCCCGGCACCTCGACGCGCCACTCGTCCGGCGCACGATCGCCCGCCCAATGGCGGATCGCGAGCGCGGCGGCCACCGTGCCGGTGCCGCACGACATCGTCTCGCCGACCCCGCGCTCGTGGACGCGCATGCGGATATGGCCCACTCCGTCGCGCACCAGCGGCACGCCGGGGACGACGAACTCGACGTTCGCCCCGCCCGCGGGCTCGGGTTCGATGACGGGGACGTAGTTGAGGTCGAGAGCGTCGAGCTCTGCGTCGTCGGAGAGCGCGACGACGACGTGCGGGTTGCCGACGTCGATGCTGAGCCCTGGACGCGCGACCTTGAACGATCTCGCGGTGACGAGCGGCTCATCGTCGGCCGTCCACCAGGTGCCCATGTCGACCTGGTAGCCGAGCTCCGAGCGCTGCACGTCGCGCACGCCGGCTCGGGTGCCGATCGGCAGGATCTCACCGTGCTGCAGTTCGGCGAGCCCGCTGCGGGTCAGGAACTCGGCGTAGACGCGGATTCCGTTTCCGCACATCTCGGCGATCGAGCCGTCGGCGTTGTAGTAGTCCATGAACCACTCGGCCCCTGGATTGTCGAGCAGCGACGACGCGCCAGGAAGGATGTTCTCAGATCGCACCGCACGGATCACACCGTCGGCGCCGATGCCGAAATGCCGGTCGCAGAGGACCTGAACCTGCGCCGTGGTCAGCTCAAGGGAGCCGTCGGGGTCGGCGAAGAGGATGAAGTCGTTCCCGGTGCCGTGACCCTTGCTGAAGTGGAGCGTGACCGCCATTCGTCAAGCCTATCGACGGCCGCGTGGGCTCGCTGTGAGGCATCCGCTGCCTCGGTGTCGAACCATGCCACGTGCTCATACCGCTTGAACCAGCTGACCTGCCTGCGCGCATAGCGGCGCGTCATCGCCTGCGTCTGCGCGATCGCCTCAGGCTCACTGAGCTCACCGCGAAGCTGGGCGAGCGCCTGCGCGTAGCCGATCGCCCGAGACGCCGTCACACCCTGCTCGAGGCCGACGGAGCGCAGCCCGTCGGCCTCGGCGACCAGTCCCTCGGCCCACATCGCCTCGACCCGGGCGTCGAGGCGCGTGACGAGCAGCTCGCGCGGCGTGGACAGGCCGATGACGACTGACGGATGCCACAGCCGAGGCGACTCGGGCAGCGCCGCGCCGTGGCCGAGCTCGGCGAGCTCGTGGATCTCGAGCGCCCGGACGACGCGCCGGCCGTTCGCCGGGTCGACTCTCTCGGCAGTCGCGGGGTCGACCGCCTTCAGGCGCGCATACAGCCTGCCGGGACCCTGCTGCTCGAGCTCGCGCTCCAACCGAGCGCGCAGCTCGCGATCCCGCGCCGGGAAGCGGAAGTCGTACACGACGCTGGAGACGTACAGTCCGGAGCCGCCGACCAGGATCGGGATCGCACCCCGCCGCTGAATGGCCTCGATCGTGACGCGTGCGTCGCGCTGGTAGGCGGCGACGCTCGCCTCGTCGGTCACGTCGAGCGCGTCGAGCAGGTGATGCGGGATGCCTCGCCGCTGCGTCTCACTGACCTTCGCCGTGCCGATGTCCATACCCCGGTACAGCTGCATCGCGTCGGCGTTCACGATCTCGGCCGGCTCGCCGCGCGCGGCGAGCGACTCGGCGACGCCGATCGCCAGCTCCGACTTCCCGGTGCCGGTCGCGCCGACGACAGCGAGGAGCGGCGCGCCCGTCACATTCAGCGCAGTTCGTCGTTCAGGTCGTAGATCGGCGCCGTCGCGACCGCGATCGCCGACTCACCCAGCGGCCGCAAGGTCGGCATGCCGAGCGTCACCGATCCGGAGGCGCCGGTCGCGGCACCATGGCTGTGACCGCTCGGGATGCCGCAGGCCTCGGCCTGCTCGGCGTCCCAGGCGTCCCCCGCGCGGGTGCGGCGGATCGCGAGCGGGGCGCCCTGCGGCGAGTCGGCGAGCAGGTGGAACGGCGCAGCATGGGTGACCTGCACGGTGACGACATCGCCGGGGCGCGGCACAGGCGAGTTCGCCGGCACCTCGAAGTGCACGAGACGGCTGTCTTCGGCGCGGCCGCTCATACGGTGGGTCTCGCCGTCCTTCTTCCCCTCGCCGGTCGAGACGAGAACCTCGACCGTGCGGCCGAGCTGCCTCTCGTTCTCCTCGAGCGAGATGCGCTCCTGCACGGCGGTGAGACGCTCGTAGCGCTCCTGCACGACCGCCTTCGGAACCTGATCGGCCATCGTCGCCGCGGGCGTTCCTGGCCGGATCGAGTACTGGAAGGTGAACGCCGAGGCGAATCGCGCCTGCTCGACCACGCGGAGCGTCTCCTGGAAGTCCTCCTCCGTCTCGCCGGGGAAGCCGACGATGATGTCGGTCGAGATCGCCGCGTTCGGGATCTTGGCGCGGACCCGGTCGAGGATGCCGAGGAACTTCTCCGACCGGTAGGAGCGTCGCATGGCGCGCAGGATCCTGTCCGAGCCCGACTGGAGCGGCATGTGCAGCTGCGGCATGACGTTCGGCGTCTCGGCCATCGCGTCGATGACGTCGTCGGTGAACGCCGCCGGGTGCGGGCTGGTGAACCGCACACGCTCAAGGCCCTCGATCTGGCCGGCGGCGCGCAGCAGCTTGCCGAACGCCTGGCGGTCGCCGAACTCGACGCCGTAGGAGTTCACGTTCTGGCCGAGCAGTGTGACCTCGATCGCTCCCTGGTCGACGAGCGACCGAAGCTCGGCGAGGATCTCGCCGGGCCGGCGGTCGCGCTCCTTGCCGCGCAGCGACGGCACGATGCAGAAGGTGCACGTGTTGTTGCAGCCGACCGAGATCGACACCCAGCCGCTGTAGCTCGAATCGCGCTTCGTCGGAAGCGTCGACGGGAAGGTCTCGAGCGCCTCGAGGATCTCGATCTCGGCCTCGTCGTTGTGGCGGGCTCGCTCGAGCAGGCTCGGCAGCGAGCCCATGTTGTGGGTGCCGAAGACCACATCGACCCACGGCGCCTTCTCGAGGATGACGCTCTTGTCCTTCTGGGCGAGGCAGCCGCCGACGGCGATCTGCATGCCGGTGTGCCGCCTCTTGACGGAAGCCAGATGACCGAGGTTGCCGTAGAGCTTGTTGTCGGCGTTCTCGCGAACGGCGCAGGTGTTGATGACGACGATGTCTGCCTCTGCGCCATCGGCCGGAAGGTAGCCGGCCGCTTCGAGCGAGCCCGCCAGCCGCTCTGAGTCGTGAACGTTCATCTGGCACCCGTAGGTGCGCACCTCGTACGTGCGGCGACGCCCGGTCTCGTCGACAGCGGCGTCGGATGGCGCGATCGTGGTCGGCAGTTCGCTCGGCCGATTCGTCTCACGACTCGGGATGACGGTGCTCATGGTGCGACAAGTCTACGATCGTCGCGCCTGCGAGCATGCCGCCCGGAGCGACGGGCGAGCTCAGCGGCTCTCGTGCCTGCTGCGCATGGCGTCGCCCACGGCGATGCAGACCGCCTCACCCGAGTAGCCCCGTCGCTGCAGATAGCCGTACAGGCGCCGCTCGGCGGTCTGGTCGTCGAGGTCGTGCAGCTGGGCCACACGCTTCAACGCCACCTCGATGGCCTGGTCGAGCTCGTCTTCCTGGTCATAGTCTGCCAGCGCCTCGAAGATCGCGTCGTCGTCGATGTGGCGACGTCGCAGCTCGCGCTCGATGGCCTGTCTGCCCTGGCCCTTCCTGGCTCGTGCCGCGTAGACCAGCGAGACCGCGAGCGCGCCGTCGTCAAGCAGGCCGACGCTTTCGAGCCGGTCGAGCTCGGCCTCGGCGACCGCCTCGTCGACCTCGCGCTTGCGCAGCACCTGCTCGAGCTCCCATCGGGACATGCCGCGGCGGGCGAGCTGGTGCAGCGACACGTTGGCAGCACGCTTGCCCGCCTTCTCGCGCACTCTGCCGAGCGCGCCCTCGGCGGTGCCCTGCTCGGCTGCGGCGTCAGCCTCGGCGACCGAGCGCACTGCCGCAGCAGCCGCCTGCGCACGCTCGGTCGGCGCGGCGCCGGGCAGGTAGGCGATCGCCGCCTGCCCGGCCGGCCGGCCGTCGTGCTTCACCACGCGGCGGCGCCCGGCGCCGACGCCGCTCGCACGCTCATCGTCAGAGGGGAAGAACCGGACGACCATGTCGCGCCGCCCGCTAGGCGCCCTTGCGCTGCGGCAGCTTCGCCACGTTCTCGGGCGCGGCGGCGATCACCTCTGCAACAGCGTTCGGGTCTTTCACGACGCCGAGCTTCACCAGGATCTTCTGCTCGATCTCAGTCGCGATCTCGGCGTGCTCGATGAGGAAGTTACGCGAGTTCTCCTTGCCCTGGCCCAGCTGGTCGCCCTCGTAGGTGTACCAAGCCCCGGACTTCTTCACGATGCCGTGCTCGACGCCGAAGTCGAGCAGGCTGCCCTCGCGTGAGATGCCCACGCCGTAGAGGATGTCGAACTCGGCCTGTTTGAACGGCGGCGCCATCTTGTTCTTGACGACCTTCACGCGCGTGCGGTTTCCGACTGCGTCGGCACCGTCTTTCAGGGTCTCGATGCGGCGGATGTCGAGTCGGACCGATGCGTAGAACTTGAGCGCCTTGCCGCCGGAGGTGGTCTCAGGGCTTCCGAAGAACACCCCGACCTTCTCACGCAGCTGGTTGATGAAGATCATGGTCGTGTTCGTCTGGTTGAGCGCACCGGTCAGCTTGCGCAGCGCCTGGGACATGAGACGCGCCTGAAGGCCGACATGCGAGTCGCCCATCTCACCCTCGATCTCGGCGCGGGGAACGAGCGCCGCGACAGAGTCGATCACGATCAGGTCGATCGAGCCGGAGCGCACGAGCATGTCGGCGATCTCGAGCGCCTGCTCGCCCGTGTCGGGCTGAGAGACGAGCAGCGCGTCGATGTCGACACCGAGCTTCTTCGCATACTCGGGATCGAGCGCGTGCTCGGCATCGATGAACGCGGCGATTCCGCCGCCCCGCTGCGCGTTCGCGATCGCGTGCAACGTCAGCGTCGTCTTACCCGACGACTCAGGACCGTAGATCTCGACGATGCGGCCACGGGGCAGCCCGCCGATGCCGAGTGCGACGTCGAGGGCGATCGACCCGGTCGGAACGACCTCGACCGGTGCGCGCTCGTCGCTGCCGAGGCGCATGACCGAGCCCTTGCCGAACTGGCGATCGATCTGTGCGAGAGCGGTCTCGAGCGCTTTCTCGCGATCGGCTGGAGTGGGCATTTACGTTCCTTTCGAAGGACTGCGGCGGTGACGTCTGCGACAGTACGCGCAGGGTCTGACATCGGCCGGCCGAGCACGTGCATCGGTGTGAAACTCACCGACGACCCGGCCTGTGCTGGTCAAGTCATCGCTGAGGACACGATAGCAACGGTCGAACCCGTGTTCGAGATCGATGCGGCGTGTCTTGCAGCGAATTTCGTATCAGCCGCGATTCTTCTTCGGCTCGACCAACCCGGCTCCGTGGCGGCGGGCCACCGGGACATCCATCGCCTCGCAGAGCGCGAGCCACGCGTCGCGCGCCGGAACGCCCGCCGCGATCGCCTGCTCCGCCGTGCGCGAGCCGAGCTCGATGATAACCAGCTCACGCACGAGCTGGCCGCCGTAGGCGGCGCCGAACTCGTGCTCGACCGCTCGGTTGAACTCACTCAGTCGCATGGTGACTCCACGTTAAGACAGACGGATGCCCCGAGCCGCAGCCCGGGGCATCCGCCCTAAATCGAATGACCTCAGCGCTGGCTGACCAGCTCGCCGTCGAAGCCGGCTGCGAAGTCGTCCGGCAGGGCGTCTGGCACGATCGACTCGATGCCTTCGAGGACGGCAAGGCGGTCGCCCACCTCGCGCATGATGACCGAGATCGGCGTGTCGAGCGCCTCGGCGACGGAGGCGAGGATCTCGCTCGACGCCTCCTTCTGGCCGCGCTCGACCTCGCTCAGATACCCGAGCGCCACGCTCGCCTTGCTGGCGACCTGGCGAAGGGTGCGGCCCTTCTGAAGGCGGAAGTCCCGCAGAACGTCGCCGATCTCCTGACGAACCAGAATCATGGGCGCCCCCTTCCTGCTCGGTCGGCCGATCATTCGGCCGAAGGTGGAAGCGCCCATTCCGCGCGCTTCTTGCGTTGCACTGTAGTTCACGTTCCCTGCAATCCGCTGGCTAATCGTATGAAAAGTAACGTGAGCGAAATAGCGGCTATTCCGCGAGCCGCGCGGCGAGCGCCGCAACGGCCGCGGTGACGGTTCGAGCACGGATTCCTGCCCTGTCGCCGGCGAGCTGCAGGGCCTCCACCCATGTGTCCGGTCCGACCGCGACCCCGACGAACACGGTGCCGACCGGTTGGCCGCCCTGCGGGTCCGGCCCGGCGACACCCGTCGTCGAGATGCCGATGTCGGCCGCCTTGCCGTCGACCGCGAGGACCGCGCGCACCCGCTCCGCGAGCTGCCGCGCGACGTCGGGGTGCACCGGGCCGTGCTCGCCGATCAGGGTCTCGTCGACGCCGACGACGCTGTGCTTGAGCTCGGTGGCATAGACCACCACTCCCCCGTTCACCACAGCCGATGCGCCGGCCGGCCGCGTGAGCTCTGCCGTGAGCTGCCCCCCGGTGAGCGATTCCGCGACCGCGACCGTGAGGCCCCGCAGGGTGAGCGTCGCGATGAGCCCGGCCGTCTGGTCGACTTCGTCGATGAGCCTCTCGTCAGGCATCCGACCCCTCGTCACGCCGCCTGCGCAGCTTCACCGCGTTCCATGCGTAGTCGAGCCCGGAGACGACTGTCAGCACGAGCGCGATGGCCATGAGCACCCAGTTGACCCAGTGCACCCAGTCGCCGAGCGGCACCCACAGGGGCACGAGCGCGAAGGAGATCGCGACGGCCTGCGCGACCGTCTTCAGCTTGCCGCCGCGGCTCGCGGGGATCACCCCGCCGCGGATGACCGCGAACCGGTACACCGTGATGCCGACCTCGCGCACGAGGATCACGATCGTGACCCACCACCACAGCTCGCCGAGGATCGACAGGCCGACGAGCGCCGCGCCCGTCAGCACCTTGTCCGCGATGGGGTCGAGCAGCTTGCCGAGCTCGGTGACGAGCCCGCGGCTGCGCGCCAGGTAGCCGTCCACACCGTCCGTCGCGATGCCGACGATGAACAGCACGGCCGCCCACCAGCGCAGCGGGCCGTCGTTGCCGGCGTCTGCCAGCAGCATCCAGAAGAAGACCGGGGCGAACAGGATCCGCACGATCGTGATCGTGTTGGGCAGGTTCCAGTTGCTCGGCCGCGCGGGGCGTCCCTCTGCGGCGCCGGGCTGGGTCATGCATCCAGCCTAGAGGCCCCTTGCCCGCCTACTCCGGCTGCGGTGCGAAGCGGTCGACGAACGCGAGCGCCTCCTGCGCGACCGCGGCCCAGCCGTGGTCGATCGTCAGCGAGTGCCCACGGCCCGGGATCTCAAGGAACTCGGTCACGCCCGGGTTCTTCTCCTGCTGCTTGAACGTGGCCTTCGTGATCGACAGCGGCACCGTGTTGTCCTCCGCGCCGCCGATGACGAGCAGAGGGCCGCGATCCGGATTCTTCACGTCGACGGTCACCTCGTTGTGGAACGGGTTGAAGTTGGCGACGACGGCCTGGAACAGCGGGACGCCGGAGGCGGGCACATGGAACTCGTCATAGAGCTTCTGCGCCTCGTCTTCTTCCAGGTTGTTGGCCCATCCGTAGGTGAACTGCTCGAAGGTGAGGGCGATCGCCTTTCCGCGGTTGGCCGGATTCCCGAGGACCGGGGCCGCGGACTTGATGGACGACAGCGGCACGGGCAGCACACCCTTGAACGGCGCGTTGTCGATCGCCACCGTGACGGCCGCGGCACCCGTGCCCGCGATCTTCTGCGCGATCAGGCCTCCGAACGAGTGGCCGATCACCACGGGCTGCAGGTCGAGCTTCTCGATCGCCGCGAGGTAGTGGTCCGTGACCTGCTGGACCATCTTGTGGGCGAAGGCGTCGGGATTCTCGCGTGCCTCCTCGACGGTCAGCGGGTCGTCCGGCCAGCCGGGGGCCAGCGTCGTGTAGCCGCTGCTCTCGAACAGCTCGCGCCACGGCTTCCAGCTGCTCGAGAGCAGCCACAGTCCGTGCACGAACACCACCGGGGTCCTGCCCGACGCGTTCGCGCGGTCGACCTCCTCTTGCTCCCACGACGTGATCTCCGGCATCCGTGCGCACCTTTCGCTTCGGTTCGACGAGACGTCAGCGGTCGGATGCCGCGCTCGCGGTCTGATGAGGTTGTGTCACATCATGCCGCGATCGCGGCTCTCGCAACAGGTGCACGATTCAGTCGCGGCCGGTGAGCCCCCAGGCATCCTCGTCAGGCGACGCCTCGACCTCTTCGAGCCCGCCGAAGTCGTCGGCGAGCGGGTCGCTGTCGTAGCGATCGGCGGCGGACGCCTGGGCGGGCGGCGACTGCGCAGGAGCGGGCGCCGATGCATCCTCGCCGCGAATCCTCGCGAGTACCGCGGGCAGCTGCTCAGCCGACGCGAGCACGTCGCGCGCCTTCGACCCCTCCGAGGGCCCGACGATCTCACGGGACTCGAGGAGGTCCATCAGACGACCGGCCTTGGCGAAGCCGACGCGCAGCTTGCGCTGCAGCATCGAGGTCGAGCCGAACTGCGTCGACACGACGAGCTCTGCGGCCGCGATCAGCAGCTCGAGGTCGTCGCCGATGTCGGAGTCGATCTGCTTCCTCTCGGCGGCAGGCACCACGTCCTGACGGTAGTCGGGGCGCGCCTGGCGGGTCACGTGGTCGACGACCTTCTGGATCTCGGACTCGTTCACCCAGGCGCCTTGCACGCGCAGCGGCTTGCCTGCGCCCATCGGCAGGAACAGCGCATCGCCCTGGCCGATCAGCTTGTCGGCACCCGGTTGGTCGAGGATGACGCGAGAGTCGGTCACCGAGGTGACCGCGAAGGCGAGGCGCGAGGGCACATTCGCCTTGATGAGGCCGGTGACGACATCGACGGACGGCCGCTGCGTGGCGAGCACGAGGTGGATGCCGGAGGCGCGAGCGAGCTGGGTGATGCGCACGATCGAATCCTCGACGTCGCGCGGCGCGACCATCATGAGGTCGGCGAGCTCGTCGACCACGACCAGCAGGTACGGGTACGGCTTGAGCTGGCGCTCACTGCCTGCCGGAAGCACGATCTCGTTGTTCACGACGGCCTTGTTGAAGTCGTCGATGTGGCGGAAGCCGAACGACGCGAGGTCGTCGTACCGCATGTCCATCTCCTTCACGACCCACTGCAGCGCCTCCGCGGCCTTCTTGGGGTTCGTGATGATGGGCGTGATGAGGTGCGGCACGCCGCCATAGATCGTGAGCTCGACGCGCTTCGGGTCGATGAGCACCATGCGCACCTCGGTGGGCTTCGCGCGCATGAGCAGCGAGGTGATCATCGAGTTGACGAAGGACGACTTGCCGGAACCGGTGGAGCCCGCGACGAGCAGGTGCGGCATCTTCGCGAGGTTCGCGACGACGTAGCCGCCGCCGACGTCTTTTCCGACGCCGATCGTCATGGGGTGCCTGCTGTTCGTGGCGGCCGCGGAGCGCAGCACGTCACCGAGAGACACCGTCTCGCGGTCGGAGTTCGGGATCTCGATGCCGATCGCGCTCTTGCCGGGGATCGGCGAGAGGATGCGCACCTCGTTCGACGCGACGGCGTACGACAGGTTCTTCGACAGCGCGGTGACGCGCTCGACCTTGACGCCCGGGCCGAGCTCGATCTCGTACTGGGTCACTGTCGGTCCGCGCGAGAAGCCGGTGACCTTGGCGTCGACACCGAACTGGGTGAGGACCTCGGTGATGGCGCGCACGACCTCGTCGTTGGCCGACGACCGGGTCTTCGGTGGTGGGCCAGCCGACAGCGTGCTTGCGGAGGGCAGCACGTACGGCTTGGCCGGCTCGGCCGGCTTGATGACGGGAACGACCTCGCCGCCCTCGGTGAGCGGCAGCAGGTCGTCGACCGGCACCACCTCGGTCATGTTGTCGCTGCGCAGGCCGGCCGCGCCGTCCGGCACTTCGCCGGTGAACCGCTTGACCGCGTCTTCCGCGTTGGCGAGCTCGGCGAAGACGTCGAGCCCGCTCGGCTCAGGAGCCGGCTCGATCGCGGAGGCGAAGCCGCCCTTGGCGGGGGCCGCCTCGCCGAAGACATCCGTCAGGCCGTTCGCATCGTGCTCGAAGTCGGGGTCCTCTTCCCGACCGCTCTTGTTGCGGCGCCACCACGGCAGCTTGTCGGAGTCGGCCGGCGCATCGTCGTCGATTCCGTCGAGCTCGACGGCGAGGCTCTTCTCGGCCTTCGCCGCCTTCGCGGCCTCGCGCTCCTCGTCGGTCGGCAGGCTCGCACCGAACAGGTAGGCGTACAACTCGTGCAGGCGGCGGCCGATGCGGTTCGGCGGCGTCTTGGTGATGATCAGCAGGCTGAGCGCCAGCAGCACGATCATGATCGCCGTCGCGCCGTACTGGGTGGTGATGTGGATGAGGGAGGCCCCGATCATCCACCCGATGACACCGCCCGCCTGCGCCAGCACGGGCATTCCGTCGACCGCCTGCGGCCGGTCGCTGAAGATGTGGCACAGGCCCGAGACGCTGATCAAGGCGATGACGAGCCCGATCCCGATGCGCGTGTTGTCATGCACAGACGAGGGATGCCGGAACAGCCACACCGCGAACAGGAACAGCACCACGGGCAGCACGAAGGCCACCCTGCCCAGCAGGCCGCCGAACGACCACGCGTCGAGCGCGTGAGCCCACGACGCATTGATGAAGAACCACTCGACGCCCGCACCGGCGATCGCGAGCAGCACGAGGAAGAAGGGAAGCCCATCGCGGCGCTCTTCCTTCGCGAGGGTCTCAGGCCCGAGCGCGCGGGCGGCGCCGCCCACGAGGTGCGCCAGCCCCATCCACGCCCGGGCGATGAGTGCGTGCTCGGTCGTCTCGATGACGACGGTCTGGTTGGTCGGCAGCTTCTTGGTAGGCGCGGTCTTCTGTCGCTGACTCGCCTGACCGCGCGAAGCCCCGCCGCTCGCACCGCGGGCGCGCGAAGAGGACTTGGTGCTCGTGGCCATGGTGCGAACGTAGCCGAGGGGTGCGACAACACCCCGGAACGGGGCCGGAGAGTCTGCGCTTAGGAGGTTCTCAGGCTCACGCCTCGATACTCTGCCGACCCGTCATCGAGCTAGGCCTCGATGACCAGGGGCACGATCATCGGGCGGCGGCGGTAGCTCGTGTTCACCCAGCGGCCGACCGTGCGGCGCACGAGCTGCGTGAGCGCGTGGTTGTCGCGCACCCCGTTCCCAGCCGCCTCGCGCAGCGCGGCCGCGATCTTCGGCTTGACGGCGTCGAACACCGCGTCGTCCTCCGCGAAGCCGCGGGCGTGGATCTCGGGGCCGGCGACGATGCGGCCTGAGGCGGCCTCGACGACGACAATGACCGAGATGAAGCCCTCTTCGCCGAGGATCCGCCGGTCTTTCAGATCGGCGTCCGTGATCTCACCGACGCTCGACCCGTCGACGTAGACGTAGCCGATGTCGAGCTGGCCGACGACCCGCGCGACGCCCTCGTGCAGGTCGACGACGGTGCCGTTGGAGGCGAGGATCGTGTTCTCGTCGGGGATGCCGGTCTGACGGGCGAGCTTCGCGCTGGCATCCAGATGCCGGTACTCGCCGTGCACGGGCATGACGAACGTGGGCTTCAGGATGTTGTAGCAGTACAAGAGCTCGCCTGCTGACGCGTGGCCGGAGACGTGCACCTTCGCGTTGCCCTTGTGCACGACGGTCGCACCGAGCTTCGTGAGCCCGTCGATCACGCGGTAGACCGAGTTCTCGTTGCCGGGGATCAGGCTCGAGGCGAGGATCACGGTGTCGCCGGGCCCAAGCTCGATCTGGTGGTCGAGGTTCGCCATGCGGGCGAGCACCGCCATCGGCTCGCCCTGCGAGCCGGTCGACATGTAGACGATCTTGTTGTCGGAAAGGTCGGCGGCCTTCCGGTAGTCGATCAGCACGCCGTCGGGCACCTTGAGGTAGCCGAGCTCGGCGGCGATGCCCATGTTGCGCACCATCGAGCGGCCGAGCAGCGCGACGCGGCGGCCGTTCTTCGCGGCGGCGTCCATCACCTGCTGCACGCGGTGCACGTGGCTCGAGAAGCTCGCGACGACGACGCGCCGGGGCGCGTTCGCGATGACGTTGGCGAGCACCGGGCCGATCTCGCGCTCGATGGGCGTGAAGCCGGGCACGTCGGCGTTGGTCGAGTCCGGCAGGAACAGGTCGACCCCGTTCTCGCCGAGGCGCGAGAAGGCGCGCAGGTCGGTGAGGCGACCGTCGAGCGGCAACTGGTCCATCTTGAAGTCGCCGGTGTGCAGCACGACGCCGGCCCAGGTGGTGACCGCGACGGCCAGAGCATCCGGAATGGAGTGGTTGACCGCGATGAATTCGAGCGTGAACGGCCCGAGGGTCTCGACGTCGCCCTCTTTGACCTGCAGCGTGTACGGCTTGATGCGGTGCTCTTTGAGCTTCGCCTCGACAAGCGCGAGGGTGAGCCCCGAGCCGATCAGCGGGATATCACCGCGCAGCTTCAGCAGATATGGGACGGCACCGATGTGGTCTTCGTGGCCATGGGTGAGCACGATGCCGATGACGTCGTCCAGGCGATTCCTGATGGGCCCGAAGTCCGGCAGGATCAGGTCGACGCCCAGCTGGTCGGGCTCGGGGAACAGCACGCCGCAGTCGACGATGAGGATCTTGCCGTCGATCTCGTACACCGTCATGTTGCGGCCGACCTCGCCGAGCCCACCGGTGGGGAAGATGCGCAGCGTTCGCGGCTCGAGTGCGGGCGGGTCGAAGACGGCTTCTGCCATGGCTCCTCTATTTTCTGATCGGATGCCTGCGGTCGAGGTGGCTCAGCGCGTTGCGCCGGCGACCTTCGGCAGGGCGCCGCCCGCGGCCGCATTGCGGTCGGGGCGGAAGTTGCTGAAATCGACGCCCTCGACATCGTGGACGAGGTCGAGCTCTTCCTCGATGAGGGCGGCCTCGAAGTCCTCGGGGCCGACGAGCGGCAGGCGCACGCGCGGCGACTCGATGCGGCCGAGGCCGTGCAGGATGTACTTCACGGCGACGGTTCCGGGCACGTGGGTCATGGTGGCGCGCACGAGCGGCTCGAGCTTCTTGTGCTGCTCGGTCGCGGTGGCGAGGTCGCCGCGGTTCACCGCGTCGACGATGATGCGGTACGGCCGGGCCGCGATGTTCGACGTCGTGCCGACCAGGCCGGCCGCGCCGATCGCGAGGTGCGGCAGCACGTTCGCGTCGTCGCCCGAGAAGTACAGCAGGTCGGTGTTGTTCAGCACCCGGCTCACCTCGGCGAAGTTGCCCTTTGCATCCTTGACTCCGCGGATGTTCGGGTGCTTCGACGCGCGCAGCAGGGTCTCGTAGCTGAGCGCGACGCCCGTGCGGCCGGGGATGTCGTACAGGATGACCGGCAGGTCGGTCGCGTCGGCGATGAGCCGGAAGTGCGTCAGGATGCCCGCCTGCGTCGGCTTGTTGTAGTACGGCGTGACGATCATGATGCCGTCGATGCCGAGCTTCTCGCTCTTCTTGTAGAGCTGGATCGCGTGCGCGGTCTCGTTCGACCCGCCGGCCTGGATGATCCTCGCGCGCCCGGCCGCGACGTCCTTCGCGACCTCGATGGCGCGCAGCTTCTCCGCGTCCGTCAGGGTGGACGTCTCGCCCGTGGTGCCCGAGATGATCAGCCCGTCTGAGCCGTTGGTCACCACGCTGTCGACGTGCTTCTCGAATCCGGCCCAATCGACCTCGCCGTCAGCGGTCATGGGCGTGACCAGGGCGGTGAGCACCTGGCCGAACGGATTCTCAGTCGACATGACTCTCAGGCTACCGGGTCGGCCTGTCTCCGGCCTCCGTCACTATTCGTCACGTCCCTGCGGCCGGTGCGTGCCCGCGCGTACCGTTTAACGGTTATGTCACCTCTCGCAGCAGTCCTCTCGGTCCTCGGCCTGATCGCCGCCGCGACCGTCGTCGGACTCGTCTGGAAGCAGCGCACGGGCCGCGTCGCTCCGGCGTCGGGCGGCGCCCAGATCGTGAGCCCGGCGGATGTCGGAGCGGCTGCGCCCTTCGGCGAGAAGGCCACCCTGCTGCAGTTCTCGACCGAGTTCTGCGCATACTGCCCGGCGACCAGGCGCGTGCTCGGCGGCCTCGCCGACGCCAACGACGGGGTCGCGCACGTCGACGTCGACCTCACCCACTCGCCAGAGCTCGCGCAGCGCTTCCGCGTGCTGCAGACGCCGACGACGCTGCTGCTCGACGGCGACGGCGCCGTGCGGGCGCGGATCGGCGGCGCTCCGAAGCGAGCCGAGCTGGAAGCATCCCTCGCCCGAATCCTCAACGGAGACGCACATGTCGCAGCCTGACCTTCGCCCCCTGCCCGGAACCCAGGGCATCGACCCGCGCGGCCCGCGCTTCTCCGCCGGGATCACCGCCGTGCTGCTCGCGGTCGACCTCGTGCTCGGCCTCGTCGGCCTGCAGCTCGCCGCGTGGATCCTGCTCGTCGTGATCGCCGTGCTGTTCCTGTGGGGCGCGGTCGCCGGCGTCCAGAAGCATCCGTACGGCGCCCTCTATCGCGCCGCGCTGCGCCCGCGGCTCGCGCCGCCCGCCGAGCTCGAGGACCCGGCCCCGCCGACCTTCGCGCAGCTCGTCGGCCTGATCATCACGGGCCTCGGCGTGATCCTGGGAATCTGGTTCCCCGTGATCGTTGTCATCGCCGCCGCGCTCGCCTTCGTCGCCGCGTTCCTCAACTCGGTGTTCGGCTACTGCCTCGGCTGCCAGATCTACCTGTTGCTCGTGCGAGCCGGGCTGATCCGTCGCGGAACCGGCACTGCCGCGTAACCCGCCCCGCTCCTAGGCTGAAACCGGATCGCACCGACGGCGGTGCGGCCGACGACCTAGGAGGCACCACATGGCTCTCACGAGCAACGCATCGGCCGTCTGGAACGGAGATCTGCCGAGCGGCAGCGGGAACATCACGCTCGACTCGTCGAAGCTCGCGACCTTCTCGTACAACTGGAAGGCGCGCTCGGAGGGTGAGAGCGGCGTCTCGACGCCGGAGGAGCTGCTGGCCGCCGCGCACGCGGGATGCTTCGCCATGGCGTTCGCGAACGAGCTCGCCTCGGCCGGCCACACCGCCACGCGCGTCTCCGCCTCAGCAGCCGTCACCTTCGACATCTCGAAGGGCGGCATCACCGGAAGCCATCTCGTCGTCGACGCCGAGGTCCCCGGGATCGCCGAGGACGAGTTCCAGCAGATCGCCGCAGCCGCGAAGGCCGGCTGCCCGGTCTCGAAGGCGCTGACCGGCATCGAGATCACCCTCGAGGCCAAACTGGCCTAGCGGCTAGTACTGCAGCAGCGAGAAGGTCTCGATGCCGCGGTCCTCGAGCTTGGCGCGGCCCCCGAGGCCGTCGAGCTCGAGGGCCACGGCGAAACCCGTCACGTGCCAGCCGGCGCGCTCCATGAGGTTGGCTGCTGCGAGGGCCGTTCCGCCTGTGGCGAGCACGTCGTCGACGATCAGCACGCGGCTGCCGACGGGCAGCTGATCGACGTGCACCTCGAGGGCGGCGACGCCGTACTCGAGGGAGTACTCCTGGCTGAGCACCGCGCGCGGCAGCTTGCCCGCCTTGCGCACGCTCAGGACACCGGCACCCGTCACGATCGAGGCGGCGCCGGCGATCAGGAATCCACGAGCCTCCAGACCGCCGAGGTACTCGAAGCGGCCCTCGAACGGCGCCGTGAGCGCGGTCGACAGTGCTTTGAGCGCCGCGCCGTCGGCGAACACGGGAGTGAGGTCGCGGAACGTCACGCCGTGCTCGGGGAAATCGGGGATCGACGCGATCAGGCTGTCGACGAGGGCTGCTTCGGGGGTGACGGTCACGGGCAGAAGCCTAGGCGTGCGGCGACTTGGAGAGCTTGATCGCCTCGCGCAGCGCCCAGCGGGCGCGACGGCGATCACCTGAGGCGTCGTAGGCGAGACCGAGCCGGAACCACGCGCGCCAGCTTCCCGGCTCTGCTTCGACCTCTGCCTTGTACTTCGGGAACTCCTCATCGGCGACCTCGCGCACCGGACGGCCGGACGCCGTCACTGCCGTCTCGACGGGCAGGCCGCCCTCGGCCGCCAGCTGCTTGACGAGCCTCTCGGTCTGGAATCCGAACCGCAGCTCCCGCCACAGCGCCCAGATCGCGATCAGCGGGAACACGATGAGCGCACAGCCCGCGATGACACCGAGCGCCGTGCCCGCCTCGAACAGCAGCACCGCGCGCTGCCCGGCGATCACGATGTAGATCAGCAGCAGCAGCGCCATGATGAGCGCGGCGATGCGGCCCTTCATCGTTCGGCCGGCGCCCCGAGGTCGATGAGGGCGTCGAGGCCGACGGTGAGCCCGGTGCGCTCGGTGGCTGCGCGCAGTGCGAGCAGGATGCCCGCCGAGTACGCGCTCGAGCTGATGACGTCGTGCCTGATGACGAGGGTCTCGCCTTCCGCGCCGAACGTGACCTCCTGGCGGGCGGAGACGCCGGGCAGTCGCAGGCTGTGGATCGGCACGGAGCCCACCTGCTGACCACGCGCCCGCTGGTCGATGTGCGGTGCGGACACCGGCCCGAGCTCGCCCCGCGCCTCCTGGATCAGCTCTGCGGTGCGCACCGCCGTGCCCGACGGCGAGTCCACCTTGCCGGCGCCGTGCGTCTCGACGATCTCGATCGCGTCGAAGAACCGGCTGGCCGCCGCAGCGAACGCGGTGCCGAGGGCGCTTCCGAGGGAGAAGTTGGGGATGACGACGACGCCGCGCTCCGGATGCGCGGCGAGCAGGGGCTTCAACGTCGCGAGCCGATCGGCCGACCAGCCGGAGGTGCCCACGACGACGTTGCGCCCGTGGGTCACCGCGTAGTCGACGATGGCGTGGCTCACCTGGGGCAGCGTCACGTCGAGGACGACGTCACTCGGGGCATCCGCCGCCCCCAGCATCTCGGCGTGCTCGCTGCGCGACCCGAGCCGCGCCACCACCTCGAAACCGTCCGCCTGGTCGAGAAGCGCCGTCGCCGCCGAGCCGAGCTTGCCGGTCGCTCCGACCACGGCCACGCGGATCGTCATACCCCGTGCCTTTCTGTTCGCCGGTCCCTGCCCGGCGAACTCGGTGAGGCGCCGTACACGCCGCCGCTTCACCTCAACCCTACTGTTGGAGCCATGCCGTTCGAACCCGTGCCCGTCACCGATGCCCGCGCCGATGAGCTGCTCACGGAGTACTTCGCCTACCGCTCCGCCACCTTCCCCGTCGCCGACGGCTATGTGGTCAAGCCACCGGACGCCGCCGTGTTCACCCCGCCGGCGGGCGAGTTCGTGCTCGCTCTCAACGAGTCGGGGACGGCGATCGGATGCGGCGGCATCAGGCGCCTGCCCGACGACGTGCTCGGCGGCGAGCCGCGCACGGTGTGGGAGGTCAAGCACCTGTGGGTGCGGGATGCCGGCCGCGGACGCGGCACCGGGCGGGCGCTGCTCGCCGAGCTCGAGCGCCGGGCAGCGGCATTCGGTGCGACGACGGTCGTGCTCGACACGAACGCGAGCCTCGTGGCCGCGAACGCGCTGTACGCCTCGAACGGCTACGTGGCGATCCCGCCGTACAACGACAACGGGAACGCGACGACCTGGTTCCGCAAGGACGTCTAGAACGGCAGCACGTCGGGCAGACCCGTGCGCAGCTCGGCCGGCAGGTGCCCGAGATCGTTGAAGACCAGCAGCTCCGGCTTCTTGGCCGGGCGGTGGCGGATGACGGTGAGCGACGCGTTCGCGGCGTTGAGGCCGAGCCACCGCCACGTCGGGGCGTCCATCACCTCGCGCACGAACCATGCGATCACGAAGTTGTGCGTGATCAGCAGGTCGTGGCGCTCGGCGCGCGACGGCGAGAGGAACTCGGCGACCGCATCGTCCATCTGCGCGTGGCCCGCCTCGATGCGCGCCTCGCTGATGCCGTGGAAGAACGGCTCGAACGACTTCGGCGTGCCGGGCTCGGGCCCTGAGGGGATGCAGTCGAACAGCAGGTTCGACGGCTCCGGGTCGATCGCGGGCAGGCGCTCGGCGAGCACGCGGGCGGTCTGCTCGCCGCGCATCAGCGGTGAGTGGTACGTGCCGGTGAACGGCACGCCGCCGAGACGGTCGGCGAGCATGCGCACCTGCCGGATGCCGCGCGGCGAGAGCGGCCCGTCCTCCATGCCGTGCTCGGCGTCCTGCTGCTCGCCATGGCGCACGAGGTACAGATAGTGCGTCATCCGAGGCCCAGTCCGGCGAAGGCGCTCGCGTCGAGGTCGCCGACCGCGGCGAGCGCCGGCTGCACTGCCGCGAACTCTGCGGCGAGCTCGCGCACCTGAGCGGAGGTGACGAGGGCGAGCCTGCGCAGGCTCTCGTCGAGATCGCTGAACTCACCCATGCCGACCTCGGCGCGGCCGAGCCGCGTCATGCGAGTGTCTGAGTCCTCGAGGGCGAGCGCGGTCGCGCCGGAGAGCTGGCCTACCGCGCGCCGCAGCTCCTCCCCCGTGATGCCGAACTCGGCGAGGCGGGCCAGTTCGTCGCGCGCCAGCTCGACCACCTGCGGCGCCTTGTGCGGCGCGCAGCCCGCGTAGACGCCGAACAGTCCGGCATCCGAGAAGCCCGCTGCGAACGAATACACCGAGTAGGCGAGCCCGCGCTTCTCGCGGATCTCCTGGAACAGCCGGCTCGACATTCCCCCGCCCAGCACGGCATTGAGCACCGCGAGCGCCGAGCGCCGCTCATCGGTGGCCACGAGCCCGGGCACGCCGAGGAACAGGTTCACCTGCTCCACCGGGCGCTGGATGGTGACCACGGATGAGCGGTACCCCAGCTCCGCCGGTGCAACCGGACGGCGGGCGGCCGGCTGCGCGTCGTCGGGGAATTCGCCGCGGGCGAGGGCCGCCGTCACATCGGCGACGAGGCGGTCATGGTCGACGGCCCCGGCCGCCGCGACGACGAGGTGCTCTGGCCGGTGCGTTGCGCGATAGTGCTGCCACACTCCGTCGCGGGTCGCAGCGCGGATGGTCGCGGGGTCCCCGCCGATGGGGCGGCCGAGCGGATGCCTGCCCAGCACCGCCTTGTAGAGCTGCTCGCTCGCGGCATCCGCTGGGTCGTCGTCGGCCATCGCGAGCTCTTCGAGGATCACTTGGCGCTCGTTGTCGAACTCGTCAGGGTCGATCACGCTCGAGCTGATCATGTCGCCGATCACCTCGACGGCCATCGACAGATCCTTGTCCTGCACCTTGGCGTAGTAGCAGGTGTACTCCTTGCTCGTCGCCGCGTTGTGCTCGCCGCCGACCGCGTCGAACGAGACGGCGATCTCGAGGGCGGTGCGCGACGGCGTGCCCTTGAACAGCAGGTGCTCGAGGAAGTGGGTCGAGCCGAAGCTCGCGCTGTGGCCCTCGTCGCCGCCCGTCTCGTCGCGTGAACCGACCGTCACCCAGAATCCGACAGTGGCGCTGCGCGCCCCCGGGACCCGCTCGCTCAGGACGCGGGCGCCGTTCGGCAGCACTGTGCGCCGCACCAGCGCGTCGCCAGAGGCCGCGAACGCCAACTCGACCGCGTCGAGCGGGAGGGACACTGCGCCGTTCATCACCTGCCACTCTATGGCGGACGACGAGGCCGCCGCACCGCCGGGACGCGCCCCCTGAACTCGGGACACGCGAAGAGCGCGTGTCCCCCGGGATGAGGACCCGAAGGCGAGGGTCTAGATATACTGACGACTTGAGCGTCGACCCCGCGCTTGCCTTGGTTTTCCCTTGCCATCAGCATTTTCTCAGCCCGTCAGAAGGACTCGCTGCATGATTCCGACCGCCATTGCGCCTCGGCCGCCCGCACCTGCGAAGCTGAAGATCCTCGACGTCGCCGACCAGCTGTTCTACAACGAGGGCATTCACACCGTCGGCGTCGATCGGATCATCACCGAGGCGCACGTCACCAAGGCCACCTTCTACAAGCACTACCGTTCGAAGGACCTGCTGATCGTCGCCTACGTCGAAGGCAGGCACCTGCGGGCGAAGCAGCTCATCGACGAAGCGCGCAGCGACCTCAGGGACGCGGCCGACGTGCTGCGCGCGCTCGCCACGCTGATCGGCCAGATCGCGACGCGGCCCGGCTTCCACGGCTGCCCGTTCATCAACGCAGCCGCCCAGTTCGGCGACCCGAGTCACCCCGTGCGCCAGGCGGTCAGCCGGCACCGCGGCTGGGAGCGGTCCCTCGTCGCCGAGCTCGTCGACGAGCTGGGCCACGCGGCTCCCGAGGACGCGGTCGACGACCTGATCCTGTTCCGCGACGGCGCGCTCTCCGGCAGCAACGTCGGCGACCCGGAGCGCGCCTATCGCGCGCTGGCGCGCGCGATCGAGCGGATCATCGCCGAGCGCTCGGCCGGCGCAGCCGAGCAGCTGCTCACCGCATAGCTCGGGCTCACGCGAGACCGACGGATTCCTGGGCGAGCCCCGCCTTCGCCGCAGCGCGGGTCACCGCGTCGATCGTGCGTGCGACCGCTTCGGCGTCCGTGTGCGCATTGCTGACCGAGAAGCGGAGGACGGCCTGCCCGTGCCAGCGCGACGGCGAGGCATACGCGACCCCGTCGGCGAGCAGCGCGTCGCCGAGCGCGACCGTGGCCTCGTCGCCGGTCGCGGCGACGCACACCTGGGTGAACACCACGTCGTTCACGACGCACAGCCCTGGGATGCCGCCGAGTCCTGCCGCGAGGCCCGCCGCCGCCCCGGCGAGCCGGTCGACGAGCGCCACGACCCCGTCGCGGCCGAGTTCGCGCAGCGCCGCCCACACGGGCACCCCGCGGGCCCGCCGGGAGAGCTCGGGCACGAGGTCGTGCGGCTCCGACATGGTGCCGTCTTCGGGAAGGTAGGCCGCGGTGAAGCCCATCGCCTCGGTGAGCGCGCTGCGGTCGGCGACGACGGCGACGCCGCAGTCGTATGGGGTGTTCAGGGTCTTGTGCGCGTCGGTCGCCCACGAGTCCGCTGCGGCGAACCCGGCCGTGAGGTGCCGGAACCGGGGCGAAGCGGCGGCCCATAGCCCGAATGCGCCGTCGATGTGCGCCCAGGCGTCGGCCGCGTGGATGACGTCGACGGCCGCCGCGAAGTCGTCGAAGGCGCCCGAGTGCACATTGCCGGCCTGCAGCGCGACGATCGCCGGCCCCTCGCCCTCAGCCAGCGCCGCCTCGAGAGCCGCGACGTCGATGCGGCCCTCGTCGTCCGCCGGGATCAGCCGCGGCAGCCCGAGCCCGGCCATGCGGCCCGCGGACTCGACGGACTCGTGGCGCTCCGCGCCGGCAAGGAAGCGGACCTTCGGGCCGCCCGCGAGGCCGTCGCGTCCGCTCCTCCAGCCGGCCCGCTCCAGTACCCGGTCTCGTGCGGCGGTCAGGCAGGTGAAGTTCGCCGTCGTCGCGCCCGTCACGAACCCCACGCCGGAGACAGCCGGAAGGCCGAGCAGCTCGAGCACCCAGCCGGCGGCGAGCTCCTCAGCTCCCGTCGTCGTCGGGGTGAGCCGCATGCCCGTGTTCTGATCCCACGCGCTGACCAGCCAGTCGGCGCCGAGCGCCGCGGGGAGCGTGCCGCCGATGACGAATCCGAAGAAGCGCGACGACGGCATGCCGACGAGGCCCGGCTCGCCCGCGGTGGCAAGATGCTCGACGACCTCGGGTGCCGGCGTGCCGTGCGACGGCAGCTCGCGCCCCAGCGCGTCCTTGATCTGGTCGATGTCGGCATGCGGTGCGATCGGCCGCTCGGGCAGGCTGGCGAGCCAGCGGCTCGCGTTCCGGTGCGCCACCTCCAGCGCTTCAGCGAATTCTTCGAGCTCGCTCATGGGAGAAGATCATGTCGCGCTCGCGGCTCCGCCGCCAGACGCCGCTCAGCGTGCGGTCTCGACCGCCCTGTCGAGCTCGAGCATCTCCGCTCGCGTGAGCCGCACGGACCCCGCGTCCATCAAGAGGTCGACCTGTTCCGGCCGGGTGACCTGCACGATCGGCGCGACCACGCCCCGTTTGGCGAGCAGCCATGCGAGCTGGGCCGTGACGGGCGCGATGCCGAGCTCTGCCGAGACGCGGTCGAGCGCGACGCCGATGCGGTGCTCGCGCCCGCGGCCCGCGAGCACATCGATCGCCCGCTCGGGCTCCGGCTTCACGACCCGCGCGTTGACCGCCTGGCTGAGCCGGGCGCCGCGGCCCCAGCCGGAGAGCACCTTGGGCGGCAGCGACGGGCTCGCGAGCGCGAGCGAAGCCGCCGTCGCGTCCGGCAGGAGGGCGAGCTGCTGCGCGGCAGCGACCATGCGCATCTCTGCGTCGCTCGCGACCTTGTCCGTGATGTCCCAGTCGAGGCGGACCGCGGCGATGCGCGGCAGGCCGTTGCCCGCCAGCACACGCGCCTCGAGCAGCTGGTCACCGGTTGCGCCGACCGCACCGAGGTGCCGCACCTTCCCCGCGACGACGAGCTCGTCGGCCGCGCCGAGCAGCTGGTCGACGCTGAGGTCGAGGCGCGCCGCCTCCCCCAGATCGAGCACGAGCAGGTCGATGCGCTCGAGACGCAGCCGCTTCAGCGCGGCCTCGACGGCGCGCACGAGTCGGTTCGAGCCGCTCGCGCGACCGCCGTCGCGGGCGACCGATGGCGTCAGCATCGTCAGCACCTTGGCTGGCCTGCTCGATGCGAGCCAGCTGGCGACGAGTTCCTGGCTGTGCCCTGAGCCGTCTTCGTCGCCGACGTCGTAGAGGCTGCCGCCGCGCGTGGCGAAACGGTGCAGGATGCGCCCGGCCGCGACCTCGTCGACGGCGGCGAGGCGGCCCGTTCCCAATGCGAACGGGAACGCGGACAGCTCGGTGTCGCCGACGCGCCGCTCGGCGAGGATCGGCACCGGCCGCGTGAATGCGGCGTCGTCGGCCGCGAAGATCGTCGCCTCGACGTCAGCGCTGTCGTGACCTGTGAGGGACCCCCGGCCCGACTGGCTGATGTGCTCGCGCGCCCCGACGGGCGAGTAGTCGCTCACGAGCCCCCCTTCCCCTGTGATGGCGATGCCCCCGCACCGCCTCACGGAATGAGGTTATGTCACGCCTCCGACATCCACGGGCATCCACCCGTACGAATCGCGCAACCGTTATGAAATGTTCGCCCAGCGGACAATGCAGGGCACTAAAAGGGCGGATGCCTGCGCCGAGAACACTCGGCACAGGCATCCGCGCTGTCGTCGATCGCTCGCGCCTACTCGGCGGCGACGGTCTCCTCCGCCGGGGCGTCAGCCTCGGCCTCGGCGATCACCGGGGCGAGCGACAGCTTGCCGCGGTCGTCGATCTTGGTGATCTCGACGAGGATCTTCTGGCCGACGCCGAGCACGTCCTCGACGTTCTCGACACGCTTGCCGCCGGCGAGCTTGCGCACCTCGGAGATGTGCAGCAGGCCGTCCTTGCCGGGCAGCAGCGAGATGAACGCGCCGAAGGTCGCGATCTTGACGACCGTGCCCAGGAACTGCTCGCCGACCTCGGGGTTCGTCGGGTTGGCGATCGCGTTGACCTGCGCACGCGCGGCCTCGGCGCTCGGGCCGTCGGTGGCGCCGATGTAGACGGTGCCGTCCTCTTCGATCGAGATCTCGGCGCCGGTCTCGTCCTGGATGGCGTTGATCGTCTTGCCCTTCGGGCCGATCAGCTCGCCGATCTTGTCGGTCGGGATCTGCACGCTGATCACGCGCGGAGCGGTCGGAGCCATCTCGTCCGGGCCGTCGATCGCCTGGTTGATGACACCCAGGATCGTGATGCGGGCGTCGTGCGCCTGCTGCAGCGCGCCGGCGAGCACCGACGACGGGATGCCGTCGAGCTTCGTGTCGAGCTGGATCGCGGTGACGAACTCGGAGGTGCCGGCGACCTTGAAGTCCATGTCGCCCAGCGCGTCCTCCGCGCCGAGGATGTCGGTCAGCGCGGCGTACTTGGTCTCGCCGTCGACCGTCTCGGAGATGAGGCCCATCGCGATGCCCGCGACCGGAGCCTTCAGCGGCACACCCGCGTTGAGCAGCGACAGCGTCGAGGCGCAGACGGAGCCCATCGAGGTCGAGCCGTTCGAGCCGAGCGCCTCGGAGACCTGGCGGATGGCGTACGGGAACTCCTCGCGCGAGGGCAGCACCGGCACGAGCGCGCGCTCTGCCAGGAATCCGTGGCCGATCTCGCGGCGCTTCGGGCTGCCGACCCGGCCGGTCTCACCGGTCGAGTAGGGCGGGAAGTTGTAGTGGTGCAGGTAGCGCTTGTGCGTCACCGGCGAGAGCGAGTCGATCTGCTGCTCCATCTTGAGCATGTTCAGCGTGGTGACGCCGAGGATCTGGGTCTCGCCGCGCTGGAAGATCGCCGAGCCGTGGACGCGCGGGATGACCTGCACCTCGGCGTCGAGCGGGCGGATGTCGCGCAGGCCGCGACCGTCGATGCGGATGCCCTCGGAGAGGACGCGGCCGCGCATGACCTTCTTGGTGACCGACTTGTAGGCGGCGGACACCTCGCCGAGCGTCGACTCGGGCAGCTCGCCCGCCTCGACCTTGGCCGCGATGGCCTCCTTGACGCGCGCCTTGAGGGCGTCGTCGGCGTTCTGGCGCTCGATCTTGTCGGCGATCCGGTAGATCGGGCCGAGCTCGGCGAGCGCGAGCGCCTCGACGGCGGCGTAGCTCTCAGCGGTGTAGGGCAGGAAGACCGGGTACGGCTGGACCTCCTTGGCCGACTGCGCGGCGAGTGAGGCCTGCGCCTCGACGAGGGTCTTGATGAACGGCTTGGCCGCCTCGAGGCCCTGGGCGACGACGTCCTCAGAGGGCTTGGTCGCGCCGGCCTTGATGAGGTCCCAGCTGCCTTCCGTGGCCTCGGCCTCGACCATCATGATCGCGACGTCCTCGTTGCCGGCGGCGTCGGTGATCACGCGGCCCGCGACGACGATGTCGAACACCGCGTCGGCGAGCTGGCTGTGCTTGGGGAATGCGACCCACTGGTCGCCGATGAGCGCGAGGCGCACACCCGCGATCGGGCCGCTGAACGGCAGGCCCGAGATCTGGGTCGATGCGGATGCCGCGTTGATCGCGAGCGCGTCGTAGAACTCGTCGGGCGCGATCGAGAGGACGGTGATGACGATCTGCACCTCGTTGCGGATGCCGTCGGCGAACGACGGGCGCAGAGGGCGGTCGATGAGACGGCAGACGAGGATCGCCTCGGTCGAGGGGCGGCCCTCGCGGCGGAAGAACGAGCCGGGGATCTTGCCGGCGGCGTACGAGCGCTCTTCGACGTCGACGGTCAGCGGGAAGAAGTCGAAGTTGTCCTTCGGCTGCTTGCTGACGCTCGTCGCGGAGAGCAGCATCGTCTCTTCGTCGAGGTAAGCGGCGACGGCGCCCTGCGCCTGCTGCGCGAGGCGGCCGGTCTCGAACCGGACGACGCGCTTGCCGAACTTGCCGTTGTCGAGAACGGCCTCGGCGAACTTGATTTCAGGACCTTCCATTAAGGTCTTACTCCTTTGGGTTCCGCGCCGCCGTGTTGCGGACGCGGGCGTACAGCGGAGCAGGAAAAACAGGACTGAGCACTAGCTCGTGCTGGCCACCAGTAGAAGAGCGCGGACAAGAGCTTCCGAAATCCACCACCGAGGACCAGCCTCCTGTCGGCCTGCCCCTACAGGCCCAATTCTATCAGTGGGACTCCGCCGAATGCCGGTAGTGCCAGACGGCCTGCGCCGCGGCGAACAGTTCCTGCCCGTAGCCGCGGCCGTAGCTCGCCGCGTGCACGGCGAGTGGATGGAGCTGATGCAGCGGAATCCGCGCGCGCCAGCCCGCATGCAGCGGGTGCACGCTCTCGTAGCCGGCGATGAGCTCGTTGAGGTGCGGAGCTCCGAACAGCGCGAGCATCGCGAGGTCTGTTTCGCGATGGCCGCCGTGCGCAGCCGGGTCGATCAGCACGCCGCCGCGCTCGTCCCACAGCAGGTTGCCGTTCCACAGGTCGCCGTGCAGACGCGCAGGTGGCTCGCCGTCGTCGAACTCGCCGTCGGCGATGAAGCCGCACAGTTGCCGGACAAGACGCGCCTCCCCGCTCGTCACGCTGCCCGCGTCCTCCGCGATGTCGAGGAACGGCAGCACGCGGTCGCGGGCATAGAACGCGCCCCAGCTCGCGTCGTGCGCGTATGCCTGGGGCCGATCGCCGATGAACCCGGGGCCGGCCCATCCGGCGGGCGGTGCTCCGAAGGCGTCGGCGCCTGCGTCGTGCGTGCGCGCCAGCGCCGCACCGAATGCGCGTGCGGCTTCCGGCGTCGGCCGCGCCGGCTGGATGCGCTCGAGCTCGATACGGCCGGACGCGACCGCGATCACGGCCGCGACGCGGGCTCCCCCAGCATCCGTCGCCGCGGCGAGCCAGCGCAGCCCCGCCGCCTCCGACTCGAAGAATCCGTCGGGCGCAGCCGGGTTCTGCTTGACGATGGTCTCCACCCGTCCAGTCTCGCTCGGTCGTCAGTAAGTCAGGCCGTGCACCCACAGAACCGGACTTTGGGACGACCGAGCGCGGTGTGCAGCAGTGGGTCGTCGAAAAGTCATCCGGCACGCGTGGTTGACCGGACTAATCGACGACCGGCGTCGATGCCGCCTCGGTCAGCGGCGGCGGAGCATGGGAACGGCGGTTGCGATGACGATGGCGAGGACGGCGAGCGCGAAGCCGACGAGGACGCCGGGGATCGGGAAGAAGGCGAGCGCGACGCCGACCGCGATCACGGGGATCGTCAGGCCCGCGTACGCCGCCAGGAACATCGCGGCGAGCACCTCACCCCGGTTGTCAGGGCGAGCGGATGCCGCGGCGACGCCGATCGACGAGGTGAAGACGAGCCCGACGCCGGCGCCCGCGATGACACCGGCGACCAGGAAGAGCGCGAGCGACGGCGCGAGGCCGACGATCGCGACGAGGCCGAGACCCACGACCATCAGGCCGACGCCGAGGCGCAGCTTCTGAGTGCGCTCCACGCGGGCGAACACGAACTGGGAGACGGCGCTCGCGCCCATCACGGCGAAGACGACGACGCCCGCGACCAGATGGCTCTGGATGTGCAGCAGCCCGATCACGATGCTCGCGGTGAGCGCCGTGAAGAAGCCGAAGACGCTGAACGCGGCCGCCGCGCCGATCGCGGCCGCCCCGAAGGTCGCCCGCGCGTCGTCGGGGATGCTGACCTTCTGCGGTGCGTACGGACGGCGGGATGCCCGGACGTCGACGGTCTCCGGCACGAAGAGCGCGAACACGATCGTCACCGCGAGCAGTCCGAGGAAGATCGCGAACGGCGTGAACACGGGCGCGGGCAGGAACTGAGCGATCAGGCCGCCGAGCAGCGGGCCGAGCGCGAGACCGCCCGTGTTGATCACGGTCGCGACCGTGCCGGCGGTGGCGCCGTCCTCGTCGGGGTGCGACACCGCGCGCAACTCGGCGAGGTACGCGGTGGCCGTCGCGGTCAGCATTCCGATGCCGACGCCCGAGACGAAGCGCGCCACGAGCAGGCCGGACAGATCGTTCCAGAACAGGAACATCACGGCGGCGAGCGCCTCCACCCCGACCGCCGCGAGGACGATGCGCCGCCGGCCGAGCCAGTCACTGACGTGGCCTGCGAGATACAGCGCCACCATCACGCCCACCGCGTAGGCGGCGAAGACGATGGTGACGACGTAGCCGGGGAACCCGTCACGCTGCTCGTAGATCGGATAGAGCGGGGTCGGCACGGTCGAGAACGCCATCGCGAACAGGAACGCGACGGCGATGATCCAGAACCCTGCGTGGTGCGCCGCGCGGCCTGCGGTGCGGCTCTCGGCGGTCATTGTTGTCATGGTAGGGAGAACCGGGGCAGGCATCCGTTCATTCATCATCGCCGACGAATGTTCTTGCAGACACAAATCGGATTCCTCGATAATCGGGGTCGTGGACGGACGCCAGCTCGAGATCTTCGCCGCCGTCGCCGAGGAGAGCAGCTTCAGCCGCGCCGCCCGGCGGCTCTTCGCGGCGCAGTCGACCGTCTCGGCGGCCGTGCGCTCCCTTGAGCAGGAGCTCGGCGCGAAGCTGTTCGAGCGCTCGACACGCTCGGTCGAGTTGACCGCGTTCGGCGAGACCGCGCTCAGCGACGCCCGCGTCGCGCTCGAGGCGATGGAGCGCATCCGCACCCTCGCCTCGCCGGAGACTGCCGGTCTGCGCGGGCGGGTGCGTCTCGGGATCTTCTCGAATCTCGAGTTCCTCGACCTTCCCGAGCTGCTCGGGCGCTTCCATCGGGAGCATCCGCTCGTGAACCTGCGCCTCGTCGTCTCGAGCGCGGGGTCGAGCGGGCTGCTCGACGACATCAGGCACGGGCGCCTCGACGTCGCACTGGTCGGGCTGCCCGCGCAGGATCTCGCCGGCCTCGACGCGACTCCGCTCGGCGAGGCCGAGTTCACGGCGGTGCTTCCGGCCGGGCATCCGCTCGCCTCTCGCCGGTCGCTGACGCTCGCCGATCTCGCCAGCGAGCCGTTCGTGGACTCGCCGCCCGGCTTCGGAAACCGGCTGGCGGTCGATCGCGCGTTCGAGGCGCTCGGGAGCCCGCGAACGGTGGTCGCGGAAGTGCCTGAGCTCCCGAGTGTTCCCCGGTTCGTCGCTCAGGGTCTCGGCGTGGCGGTCGTGCCGATGATCACCTCCATGAGCGGCGTCGACGTGGTCGCCGTGCCGCTGCGGGACGGTCCGCTATGGACCCTGTCGGCCATCGCGCCGCTGCGGCACAGTGCGGCCGCCGACGCCATGCTCGAGCTGCTGCAGGCCCGGCGGGGCGGCACCCCTCAGGCCACGTTGCGGTAGCGCGTCAGCTCGGCCTCGAGCTCGCGGATGCGGTGCCGGTCGCGCTCGCGCCGGTAGGCGGGGATCGTGACGATGAGCGCCACGATCACGCCGATCGCGCCGCCCACGCTGTTGGAGACGATGTCGCGCACATCGGAGACGCGCCCGGGGATGAACCGTTGCGCCGTCTCGATGAAGCCCGTCATCGCCACGCACAGCAGCACCGCCGCCCACCAGAACCGGCGGCCGAGCAGCAGGACGAGGAACAGGCCGATCGGCGCGAACATCGCGATGTTGGCAGCGAACTCGACGTGGTCGTACGTCAGCTGGGCGGCGAGACCCGGCCACCGTGACGCCGCGAGCTCACGGCCTTCGCGCAGCGCCTCGACGAGCCAGTCCTGGCGCTGATGGTCGAGCGGCTGCGGCCCGAGCGTGACCCACGCGACGAGCGCCAGGTAGGCGAGCGTCAGCGGCGCGAGGACCGGGTGGCGGCGGAACATCAGGCGACGACCCCCGCCTCGCCGACGCGCAGGCCCTCGAGGCGCACATCGACCTTGAACGCGCGCTCGACGCCGGTCACCTCGGCCGGCACGACCGCGTAGCGACCGGCCGCTCGCAGCTCGTCGAGCACACCCTGCCAGCCGACCTGGGCGTGGTCGCTGAGCCGGCCGACATGGTAGAACCGGCCGGCGGTGAGCAGGTACACGGCGACGTCTGAGCGCAGACCGAGCCAGCTGCCCGCGTCGGGCACGAGCAGCGCGCGCAACCCATCGGCTCCCCGCGCGGCGGCGGCGCTGATGGCGTACTGGTGCCTGTGCACGTCGGCGACCGCACTCGGGCCGCCCGCGGTGGCGGACTCGGCGAGCTCAAGCCCGTCGAGACGCTTCAGCTGCCCTTCCGCCGTGAAGTTCGGGCCACGGCGGCGGGCCCCGATCACGAGCGCCACGACGAGTGCGGCGCCGTAGACGACCGTGACGACGATGCCCGTGACATAGGCGCCGATCGCGTGCAGATCGTACAGCGGGCTGGTCGCCGCCATGAGCAGGAACAGCACGAGCCACGGCAGCGGCGCCCAGCGCCAGAAGGGCTTACGACGTGGCCTGGGCATCCTGCAACGCTACTGGTACAGCGCTGGGCGTGCGCCGCACGGTACGTGTGAGCCCGATGGCAATCAGCGCCTCGGCCGCCGTGTAAGTGAGCATCACCCAGAAGCCGGACTGCGGCAGCGCGAGATCGGGCCGGAAGAGGTGGATCGCGAGCAGCCCGTCGGAGACGATGAAGACGAGCCCGCCAACGCCGAGCAGACGCGAGGTGTAGGCGGCCACCGCAGCCATCGTGCACAGGGCGAGCCCATAGAGCATGACGGCGGGCAGCATCGCCCCGACGTGTGTGACCAGCAGGCTGAGCAGCGCGAGGTACAGAGCGACGAACGGCATCGCGTGCCGCCAGGTCCAGCTCGGATTCCGGTGGCGGATCGCCCGCCGCGTGAACGCGACGATGAAGCTGACGTGCGCGAGCAGGAACGAGCCGAGCCCGAAGACGAACGAGACGCCGAGCAGCACGTCGCCGCCCCACGAGAACAGCAGCGCGAGCACGAGCCACGCGGTCACGGGGCTGCGCAGCGGCGTGATCGTGAGCAGCACCGCGAGGATCAGCAGAGGCATCAGCGCCCACTGCGAGTACCGCGCGAGGGCATCGAGGTGGGCGAGGTCGGCAATCAGGTTGACGACGGCCGCTGCGGCGTAGGGGAGGTAGGGCAGGAACGTCTTTGTTCGCATGGTGAGCAGATGCTATAGCCCAGGCATCCGCTCATTGAAAAAGGGCCGTCAACCGAGAACGGGTGACGGCCCTTGAAGCCTTGAGAGGCTGCCGCGTCGGGCTGGGACCGGCGCGCGATCAGCGCTCTATCGACGCAAACCCAGACGCTCGATCAGAGCGCGGTAGCGCTCGATGTCGATCTCCTGCAGGTAGCCCAGCAGGCGGCGACGGTGACCGACCAGGATCAGCAGACCACGACGCGAGTGGTGGTCGTGCTTGTGCTCCTTGAGGTGCTCGGTCAGGTCTTTGATCCGCTTGGTGAGGATCGCGACCTGGACCTCAGGGGATCCGGTGTCACCGGGGTGGGTAGCGTACTCGTCGATGATCGCCTTCTTGGCCTCTGAATCAAGTGCCATGGATGGGATCCCCTTTCTCTCGCTGCGCGGTGCCCGGGGCAGGATGCCTGAGCTCTCTTGTTCCGCGGCCGTCGGACGGCAACCTTGAAAGTCTAGCAGAGGGCGGCCCCGGCTCAGAATGCGGCCGACTTCGTCGCCTGCCTCAACGTTGCTCCCAGGCCGAATGGGGAACCTGACACGTATGCGGGGCACACGATCGGACATCCAGGGCCTGCGCGCCCTGGCGGTCGCAGCAGTCGTACTCGACCACGCTGGCCTGCCGGGGGTCGGCGGCGGCTACGTCGGCGTCGACGTCTTCTTCGTCGTCTCCGGCTTCCTCATCACCGGCCAGCTGGCCCGGCGGCTCGGGGCGACCGGGCGCATCGGCTTCGCCGACTTCTACGCGCGCCGCGCCCGCCGCATCCTGCCCGCATCGCTCACGGTGCTCGCGCTCACAGCCGGCGGGGTGCTGCTGTTCGTGCCGCCAACGCTCAGATCACAGGCGATGGCGGATGCCGCGGCGGTCGCGCTCTACGCACCGAACTACGTCTTCGCGGCACGCGGCACCGACTACCTCGCCAACCCGACGCCGTCGGTGTTCCAGCACTACTGGTCGCTCGGCGTCGAGGAGCAGTTCTATCTGCTGTGGCCCGCCCTGATCGGCCTCGCGTGGCTGCTGCTGCGCCGCCGCCGCGCGGCGATCGGCGGGGTGCTGGGGCTTCTGGCCGCCGCGTCCTTCATCGCGGGACTGGTGCTGACCCAGACGAACCAGCCGTGGGCGTTCTTCGCGCTGTGGCCGCGCGCGTGGGAGCTCGCTGCGGGCGGTCTGCTCGCCCTCGCCGCGCCGCGGGTGGCACGGCTGCTGCCGTCGTGGGCCGCCCGCTTCCTCGGCTGGGCAGGGCTCGCCGGAATCGTCGCAGCATGCACGCTGTTCACCGCCGACACCGTGTTCCCCGGCACGGCGGCACTGCTGCCCGTTCTCGCGACCGTCGCGGTGATCGCCGCCGGCGAAGTGCCCGCGCGCGGCTCGGTCGGCGGCCTGCTCGGGCTGCGCCCCTTCCAGTTCCTCGGTGCGATCTCGTATTCGCTCTACCTCATGCACTGGCCGATCGAGCAGCTGCCGCAGGCGGCGGTCGGGTACGAGAATCCGTTGCCGCTCGCTCTCAAGCTGGCCCTCGCCGGCGTCGCCGTGCCGATCGCGTGGGCCATGTACCGGTTCCTCGAGAACCCGGTGCGGCACGCCTCGGCGCTCGCCGCCGCGGGCCCTCGGCGCAGCCTGCTGGCGGCGCTCGGCGGCAGCGGGGTGCTGGCCGCGGCATCCGCCGTCGCCATCGTGCTGACCGCCAACCCGACCCTGCATGCCGGGCGCGACGTCGCCGACCAGGCGCCGACCGCGCCGGTGAAGTCGACCGCCTTCGTGCCGGGGAACCTGAAGCCGCCGCTCTCCAAGGCGTCGAGCGACAACCCGTCGCTGTACAGCGACGGCTGCGAGCTCGACTTCTCGGCGTCCGAGCCGAAGCCGTGCGGCTTCGGCCCGGACGGCGCGCCGACCGTCGTGCTCTGGGGCGACTCGGCGGCCGCCCAGTGGGCGCCCGGGCTGCAGCAGGCGATCGAGTCCTCGGGCAGCCGGCTCGTCACCCAGACGAAGAGCGGCTGCGCATCGACGCTCGTGACCCACGTGAAGGACGGCGAGGCGTACCCGTCGTGCGACGCGTGGCGGAAGAACGTGCTCGCGCAGCTGGCGGCCGACCCGCCCGCCGTGATCGTGCTCGCCGACTACGCCAATGAGGAGTTGCCGAAGGGGGCAGACCCGGAGAAGACCTGGGCCGACGGAATCGCCGACACGATCTCTCGGCTGCCCGCGCAGTCGAAGGTGCTGCTGCTCGCGGACAGTCCCGACTTCGGGACGAGCCCGATCGAGTGCCTGTCGCGGCATGTCGAAGACGCGGACGCGTGCGCCCGGCCTGCGGCCGTCGCGCTGCGCTCCCCCGGCCGCGTCGCGACCTTCCGCGCCGCGGGTGACACCCGTGCGGACCTCATCGACCTGACGCCGTACTTCTGCGCGGACACCTGCCCCGCGATCGTCGGCGACACGCTCGTGTACCGCGACTCGCACCATCTGACCGCGAGCTATTCGAGCGAGCTGGCCGCGCCGCTCGCGACGAAGCTGGCGCCCTACCTGCCGTAGCCTTGACCGGTGAGCGACCCGGACCATCCCGCCTCCGCCGCGCCCGCACGTCGCTCGCTGTTCGTCGACACGACTCCCCTTCGGGAGAGCCCGCCGTTCGCGCGCCTCTGGGGCGGCAACGCGATCGCCGGCATCGGCAGTCAGATCACGGTCGTCGCCGTCGGGCTGCAGATCTACGACATCACCCACTCGACGCTCGCGGTGTCGTTCGTGGCGCTGTTCGCACTCGGGCCGATGGTCGTCTTCGGCATCTACGGCGGGATGCTCGCCGATGTCTTCGATCGGCGGAAGGTGGCGCTCATCTCGGCGCTCGTCGCGTGGGCGGCGACCGCGGGGATCTGCGCGCTCGCGTGGCTGCACAACGAGACCGTGTGGCCGCTCTACGTGCTGACCATGCTGAACACGGTCGGGGCGACCGTGTTCGCCTCAGCCGACACCGCCATCACCCCGCGGCTGCTGCGCAAGGAGCTGCTGCCCGCGGCGGCCGCGCTGAACGGCATCTCGGCCGCGATCTCGATCACCGTCGGCCCCGCGGTCGCCGGGGTGCTCGTCGCCGCCGTCGGCTTCGCCCCGACCTTCTCCATCGACGTGGTGACCTTCACCTGCGCCTTCCTCGCCGTGCTGCTGCTGCCGCCCGTCGTGCCGGAGCCCGGCGCCGAACGGCCGGGGCTGCGCTCGCTCATCGAAGGCGCGCGCTTCCTGCGGCGCGCTGCCAATATCCGCACCTCGTTCATCGCCGACATCATCGCGATGACCTTCGGGCAGCCGCGCGTGCTGCTGCCCGCGGTCGGCGCCCTGCTGATCGGCGGCGGGGCCGTCACCGTCGGCGTGCTGACCGCCGGCTACGCGATCGGCGGCCTGATCTCCAGCGTGTTCTCCGGCCCGCTCGGGCACGTGCGGGCGCAGGGCCGCGCCGTCGGGAGGGCGATCACCGTGTACGGCGCCGCGATCCTCGCCTTCGGCGTGGTGCTGCTCGTCCAGAGCCTCGACGGGCACGGGCGCGTCTCGCAGCACTGGGGCGATGTGCACTGGCCATCGCTCATCGCCGCAGCCGCGGCGCTGCTCGTCGCCGGTGGCGCCGACAACGTGAGCGCCATCTTCCGCGGGACGATCCTGCAGGCATCCGCCCCTGATGCCATGCGCGGGCGCATTCAGAGCGTCTTCATCGTCGTCGTGACCGCCGGGCCGCGCGTCGGCGACCTCTACATCGGCGCCGTGAGTGCGATCTGGGTCGCACTGTGGCCTGGGCCGGTCGCCGGCGGCGTCCTGATCGTCGTGCTGATCTTCGTGCTGATGCGCACACAGCGCTCGTTCCGCGAGTACGACGCCCTACATCCGGTCGCGTGAACGGAGAAGGCCCCGGCGAACCGGGGCCTTTCGCGTGTTACTTCACGCCCAGAAGGTCGATGACGAAGATCAGCGTCTGACCGCCGAGCGGGTGGCCGCTGCCGGCCGGGCCGTAGGCGAGGTGCGGCGGGATGGTCAGCTTGCGGCGGCCGCCGACCTTCATGCCGGGGATGCCTTCCTGCCAGCCGGCGATCAGCCCGCGCAGCGGGAATTGGATCGACTGGCCGCGGCCCCACGACGAGTCGAACTCCTCGCCGCTGTCGAAGCCCACGCCGACGTAATGCACGTCGACGGTGGCACCGGGGACGGCCTCCGCGCCGCTGCCGACCTCGAGGTCGACGATCTCGAGCTCGGTGGGAGCGGCGCCCTCGGGCGCCTCGATCTCGGGCTTGGTCTTTTCGGTATCTGCCATGCCGTCAATCAAAGCGGCTCAGGCCAGCCGCGCGCAAAGCGATCAGCGGATGCCCAGCCGCTCTTGCCTGTTCGGCGGCCTCGCGGGACACTAGAGGCAAGAACTCGCCGACCGCTCGCGTTGCAGGCACAGCCGCACCAGGGTCGGCGAGTTTGCATGTGTAGGCGGTGCGGGCGGCACTCCGCTGGTCTCAGCCCGCCAGCACGTGCCGCCGGTCGTCTGTCACGACGCGCAGCAGGCGCAGCTCGTCACGCTGCGCCCGCACCCGCCCGTGGTTGCTCTGGATGCGCTGCCGCGTGTACGCGAGCGCCGTCGCATCCCGGATGAAGCGACGCATGGCGCGTCTCGCGCGCGGCCCACGGCCGCGCGCCCACAGCCGGGCCTGTCTGCGCCCGCTGCTCGTGCCGAGCAGGTCGACCTCCGCCGGCGTGAACCAGCCTGCGCGCGCATACATCGTGAGCGCCTGATAGGTGAGCTGGGCGTCGCGGCGGCGGGCGAGCAGAACGAAGACGGCGACGAGGGCGAAGATCGGCAGCTCGACGATCAGGTAGAAGAAGAACGCGCCGTTCTCGTTGAAGGCCGAGCCCAGGTTGAAGCCGGCGTGCAGCACGATCGCGAGCGCGAGGCCGCCGAGGAACAGACCGACCGTGCGGCCGACGCTGCGCTGACCGCGCGCCGCGTAGCCGAGCGCGATGCCCGTGCACGAGGTGAAGGTCAGGTGCGCGAACGGCGAGAGGATGCCGCGCACATAGAAGGTGTACGCGAGATCGGTGTCGCCGCCGTCGCGCAGGGCGAGCCCGAAGTACTGGATGTTCTCGACGAAGGCGAAGCCCGCGGCGATCGTCGCCGCGTAGACGACCCCGTCGACCGGCCCGTCGAAGGTGCGCTGGGCGATCAGGAAGATGATCAGCACGCCGACGCCCTTGGCGACCTCCTCGACGATCGGCGACTGCACCGTGATCATGAAGAACTGGCTGCGGCTCACGCCGAGGTGATGGCTGTAGACGTTGAGCGTCTCGTCGACGACGAGCGCCGTGAGGATCGACACGCCCGCACCCCAGAGGAAGGCGAAGGCGCGCGCGACGAACGGCTCCGGTTCCCAGCGGTCGACCCAGCGCACCACCGCGAGCACCGCCACGAGCGGCACGAGGGCGATTAGGCCGTTCAGCACGACGCCGTCGACGCCGAGCACACTCACGAGATAGGCGACGACCCAGAGCACCGCGATCGCGCAGATCGCGATGCCGACCACGATCAGGGCCGCCATCCGCACGTTGCGCGGGCGGCCCGAGACCGTGGGCAGCAGGGATGCGATCGGCCCCGCCGCCGACGTCGGCGGCGCGTACGGATCGGTGGCGCTCATCGGAACCTCACTCGATGATCTCGAACACCTTGCCGGGGTTGAGGATGCCCCGCGGGTCGAACACAGTCTTCACCTGGCGTTGAAGAGCATACGAGTCGGGGCCCAGCTCGTCGATGAGATGGTGGCGCTTCAGGATGCCGACGCCGTGCTCGCCCGTGAGGGTGCCGCCCAGCGCGAGCGCGACCCGGAACAGCGCATCGGCCGCCTGCTGCACGACCGGTGTCACCGCCCCGCCGTCGACCACGAAGTTCGGGTGCAGATTGCCGTCGCCGGCGTGCGCCACCGTCGGAATGCGCACGCCGTACCGCGCCGAGATCTCGGCGATCGCGTCGAACGCGTCGGCGAGGCGCGAGCGCGGCACCGAGACGTCTTCGATGAGCACCTCGCCGCGGGCTGCGAGGGCGGGGTGGAACGCGCGGCGGATGCTGAGCAGCTGTTCCCCCGTCGCGGCATCCGTCGACACCCTGGTCTGCCCGCCCGCCTGCTCGATGAGTTCGACGGCGTGCAGCACCGTCTCAGGCGCAGGCGACTCATCGAACTGAACGAGCAGGAATCCGTCGCCGCTCGCGTGCCCCATGGCGCTGTGGATCACCTCGTCGCCGAGGTAGGCGCGGATCGCCTCGAGCGCCTGCCCGTCGAGCAGCTCCATCACGGCCGGGCGCAACCGCGCGGCGACCACCGCACTCGACGCGGCGGCCGCCTGGCGGATCTGCGGGAAGAACGCGCCGACCGTCACGACGTCGCCGGCCGGCCGCGGCAGCACGCGCACGGTCGCCTCGACGACGACCCCGAGCGTGCCCTCGGATCCGACGAAGAGCGCCGTCAGGTCATAGCCCGTGACGCCCTTGACGGTGCGGTGGCCCGTCGTGAGCAGCCGCCCGTCGGCGAGCACCACCTTGAGGCCGAGCACCGCCTCGCGCGTGACGCCGTATTTCGCGCACAGCAGGCCGCCGGCGTTCGTCGCGATGTTGCCGCCGATCGACGAGATCGCCTTGCTGGCCGGGTCGGGGGCATACCAGAGCCCGTACGGCTCGAGGGCCGCGTCGAGGTCGGCGTTGATGACGCCCGGCTCGACGACGGCGAGCTCGTTCGCCGGATCGATCTCGATGATCTGGTTCATCTTGGCGACCGAGAGCACGATCACGCCCGCGTCCCCGACGGCACCGGCCGCGAGCCCCGTGCCGGTGCCGCGCGGCACGACGCCGACGCCGGCCTCGTTCGCGAGCCGCAGCGTCGTCTGCACGTGGTCGACACTGCTCGCCTCGACCAGCGCGAGCGGGGCGGACGCCGACAGGAATCCGGATTTGTCGGTGCGCACCGCCTCGAGGCGGACGGGGTCGATGGTGACCACGTCACCCAGCTCGGCGGTGAGACGGGCGACGAGATCCATCCCCCGATGCTATTGCCGTCTTACGATTGACTGCGGCCCTGGGGCGAGCAGCCCGCGCCGCGGAAGCGGCGGCGCTCGAAGGCGGGAGAGGAGACTGGCGCATGACCACCCTCTCCGTCGTGATACCCGCGCTCGACGACGCCGACATGCTGCGGCAGTCGCTCGCCGCCCTGGCGGCGCAGACACGGCCGGTCGACGAGATCATCGTGGTCGACAACGGCAGCACGGATGCCACGGCCGATGTCGCCCGTGCGGGCGGCGCGCGGGTGCTGTTCCAGCCGCAGCGCGGCATCATGTCGGCCTCGGCAACCGGCTACGACGCCGCGCACACCGACCTCATCGCACGCATCGACGCCGACTCGAGGCCGCCGGCCGACTGGGCGGAGCGCGTGGTCGCCGAGTTCGACGCGTCGCCGGCCATCGGCGTGCTGACCGGGCCCGGATCGTTCTACGGCCCGCACGCGTGGGCGAACTGGATCGGCGAGCACCTCTATATCCCCGCGTACTTCCACATCGTCGGCCCGTGGCTCGGCGGGCCGCCGATCTTCGGCTCGAACTTCATCATGCGGGCATCCGTGTGGAACGAGGTGCGCCAGCTGGTGCACCGAGACGACCCCCGCATCCACGACGACCTCGACATCACGCTCCACCTGCCGCTGGATGTCGTGGTGCGCTATGACGAGGCCCTGCGGGTCGGGGTCTCGGCCAGGCCGCTCGAGAGCTGGCACGGCATCGGACGCCGGCTCGCCTGGGCGTACCACACCTTCGCGGAGCACTGGCCCGAAGCATCCCCATGGGGTCGCCGCGCCCTGCGGCGCGATTTCGTGCGGCCCGTCGGCGCCGAACGCGCCGATGTCAGCGCGCGCTGAGCTTCTCGCTCGTGCGGTACAGCTGCACAAGGTCGAGCGCGAGCTGGTGCGGCGTGGTCTCACACGGACTGTGACCGGTCGCGTAGACCGCGACGGCCGCGCCGATGCGCTTCGCGAAGCGGCGATAGAGCTTCGCACGCCACAGGTCGTGTTCGCCCGCCACGACGAGCTTCGGCACGGCTGAGTCGCGCAGCGGCTGGTACAGGTTCGGGGTCGTCATCATGAGGCCGACGATGCCGTCCACACTCTCGCGCCGGGTGTGGTCGAGCCGCGCGTTCGCGAAGGCGAGCCGCTCGGGCGTCACCTTGCTGAAGTTCGTGCGGACGTTCCAGATCATCACGCCCCCGACGAAGTGCTTGCGGACGAGGAACGGCACGCGGGCGAGCCACCCGAGCGTGCGCACCCCGCGGAAGACCTGCCCGGTCAACGGGGGCGTCGCGAGCAGCGTCAGCGAGCGCACGAGCTCCGGCCGCTGCACGGTGACCAGCTGCGCGACGATGCCCGCGAACGAGAAGCCGAGCAGGTGCGCAGGCGTGCTGCCCGCCTCGAGGAAGGCGATCATGTCGTCGACGAAGAGCTCGTAGCTCCAGCCCTCGGCGCCCTCGGGGCCCGCGTCGGCCGATTCGTACTGGCCGGGCAGGTCGTAGCTCTGCACGAAATAGCCCTGCCCCGCGAGGATCGGCGCGAGCAGCGCGAAGTCCTCCTTCGAGCCGGTGATGCCGGGGACCATAACGACGCGCTCGCCCTCAGGGTCGCCGAGGTCCCACGCGGCGAGCGACCCGCTCGGGGCCGCGAAGCGGTAGGCCCTGGTGCCCTCCGGCGCCAGCGCCCAGTCGATCGGCGGAAGCACCTCGTCGAGCCCATAGGCGGCTTCCGCGGTCATGGGCAGGCTCATGCGGGCTGCTCCGCACGTCGAAAGGTCGTGATCATGTCCAGTGCGAGTTGGTTCGGAGTGGTCTCGCACGGGCTGTGCCCCGTGCGGTAGACGGCGAGTTCTGCGCCGATCATATCCGCGTACTCGGCGTGTGCCCGCACGGGCCACAGGTCGTGCTGGCCCGTCGCGACGAGCAACGGCACGCCAGCGGAGGCGACGGCCGCCGTGACATCCGGCGTGTCCATCATGAGCGCGATGATGTCGTCGACGCTCTCGCGCCGGGTGATGCCGAGGCGGGCGCGCACGAAGTCGAGCCGGCGCTCGTCGACGCCGTTCTTGTTGGTCTGGATGCCCCAGATCATCAGCCCGGCGCCCGCATGCGGCGACGCGAAGCGTGCGATCGGCCCGATGATCTTGATGCCGCGGAAGACGTTGCCGGTGAGCGGGGGCGTGGTGAGCAGGGTCAGGCTGCGGAACAGCTCCGGACGGCCGGCGAGGGCGAGCTGGGCGAGGATGCCCGCGAACGAGTAACCGAGCACGTGCGCGGGCTCGCCCGCCTCGAGAAACGTGATGAAGTCGGCCAGGTAGAGGTCGTAGTCCCAGTGGCCCGATACCCGCGACGGGCCGGCCGCGGCCGACTCGTACTGGCCGGCGAGGTCGTAGGACTCGACGAAGTACCCCGCCTCGACGAGCGGCGGGGCGAGCAGCACGAAGTCCTCTTTCGAGCCGGTCGCGCCGGGCACCAGCACCACGCGTGGGTTCGCGGGGTCGCCGATCGACCACGCCGCGAGGCTGCCGCTGGGCGCGTCGAACCGGAACGCCGTCGAGCCGGGGTCAGGCGCCGACCAGTCGATCGGGTGCAGCCGCGCATCGAGCTCGGCCGCCTGGGCCCGCGTGTCGACCGCCGTCTCCATACGGTCCATTGTGCTCTTCCCCGCGCGTTTCCCCGTGCGTTCAGTCGCCGGCCGGCGCACCGGAGAGTCGCTCGGGCGACAGCTCGATGGCCACCTGCTCGCGCGTCATCAGACCCGACTCGACCACGAGGTCGGCGATGCTGCGGCCCGTCAGCAGCGCGGTCTTCGCGAGCGCGGCTGAGGCCTGATAGCCGATGAACGGCGTCAGGGCCGTCACGACGCTGACGCTAGAGCCGACCATGCCGGCCAGCCGCTGCTCGTTCGCCGTGATGCCCTCCACACAGTTCACCCGCAGGGTGAGGAATGCCTGCCGCATCCAGGTGATCGACTGCAGCAGGGAGTGCGCGATCACCGGCTCGAAGGCGTTCAGCTGCAGCTGGCCGGCCTCGACCGCCATGGTCACCGTCACGTCGGCGCCGGCGACCGAGAACGCGACCTGGTTGACCGCCTCGGGGATGACGGGGTTCACCTTCCCCGGCATGATGCTCGAGCCCGCCTGCTTCGGCGGCAGGCTGATCTCGCCGAACCCCGCCTGTGGGCCTGAGGACAGCAGCCGCAGGTCGTTGCAGATCTTCGACAGCTTCACGGCCGCCCGCTTGAGCGCCGACGAGAACGTCATGAACACGCCGGTGTCGCTCGTCGCCTCGATGAGATCGCCCGCCGTGACCAGGTCGAGGCCGGTGATCTCGGAGAGGTGCCTGCGCACTCCGGCCGCGTAGCGCGGGTCGGCGTTGATGCCCGTGCCGATCGCGGTCGCACCGAGGTTGATCTCCGACAGGAGCGGCAGCGTGTCGGTGATGCGGTCGACGTCCTCGGACATCGTGGTGGCCCAGCCGTGGAACTCCTGCCCGAGCGTCAGCGGCACCGCGTCCTGCAGCTGGGTGCGGCCGATCTTGAGGATGTGCGCGAACTCGACCCCCTTCGCGGCGAACGCGTCGCGAAGCATCCGCATCTCACCGAGCATGCTTGAAAGGGAATACATCATCGCGATCTTGATGGCGGTGGGGTAGACGTCGTTGGTCGACTGGCTGCGGTTGACGTCGTCGAGCGGGCTGAGGAAGCCGTACTCGCCCTTCTCGTGGCCGCCGAGCTCCAGCGCGCGGTTCGCGATCACCTCGTTGGCGTTCATGTTGGTCGACGTGCCCGCCCCGCCCTGGATCACGCCGACGACGAACTGGTCATGCAGGCGCCCGCCGATCACCTCGGCGCAGGCGGCGTCGATGAGAGCCGCCTTGTCCGGTGAGAGCACGCCGAGCTCGACGTTCGCCCGCGCGGCGGCCTGCTTCACGGAGGCGAGAGCGACGACGAGCTCGGGATACACCGAGATCTGCCGCTTGCTGATCGGGAAGTTGTCGATGGCGCGGGCCGTGTGGATGCCCCAATATGCCTCGTCGGGAATCTGACGTTCGCCTAATGAATCCGTCTCCGTGCGCACGACACCCGCCCCTCCGGGCTCAGCTGATCCTGCCGAGCACCTTGCGAATGAGATTCTCGCGCGCCGGAGTGTACGGGGGCGCGATCAGCTGGATCGTGTCGGGCTTGAGCGGCTTGCTCAGCACCGCCTTCTCGTGGCTGAACGTCACGAGCGACCGGCGCCCGTGGTATGCGCCCGCGCCGCTCGCGCCGACGCCGCCGAACGGCAGCCCGTGCACGCCGATGTGGCCGAGCGGAATGCCGAAGCCGAGCGCCCCTGACGAGGTCTCGGTGAGGAAGCGGCGCCGGGTGCGCGCGTCGTCGCTGAACACGTACAGCGCAAGCGGCTTCTCGCCCGCGGTGATGTAGCGGATCGCGTCGTCCAGCCCGTCGACGGTCACGAACGGCAGGATCGGCCCGAAGATCTCCTGCTGCATGACGGGCGCGTCACGGGGCACCTCGGCGAGCACTGTCGGCGCGAGGTAGCGCTCACCGGCATCCCTCTCACCGCCGGTGACCAGCCGTCCCGCGCCCAGCAGGCCGGCCAGCCGCTCGAACTGGCGGTCGTTGATGATGCGGCCGTAGTCGCCGCTCTTCTTGGGATCCGCACCGAAGTATCGCTCGATCCACTTGGCGATCAGGGGTCCGAGCTTCGCCTGCACGGTGCTCGTCGCGAGCACGTAGTCGGGCGCGATGCACGTCTGGCCGGCGTTCAGGAACCGGCCCCACACGATGCGCGCGGCAGCCGCGTCGAGGTCGACCGAGTCGTCGACGTACGTCGGCGACTTGCCGCCCAGCTCGAGCGTGACGGGCGTGAGGTTCTTCGCGGCGGCCTCGAGCACGATGCGGCCGACCGTGCCGTTGCCGGTGTAGAAGATGTGGTCGAGCTTCTGCGCCAGCAGCTCCGTGGTCTCCGGCACCCCGCCCTCGATGACCGCGACCGCTGCGGGATCGAGGTACCGCGGCACCAGTTCCGCGAGCACGCGCGAGGTGGCCGGCGACAGCTCGCTCGGCTTCAGCACGACGGCGTTGCCCGCGGCGAACGCGCCGATCGCCGGGGCGAGGGTGAGCTGCACCGGGTAGTTCCACGGCGCGATGATCGCGACGACGCCGAGCGGCTCGAGCACGGTCTTGGCCGTCGCGGGCAGCAGCGCGGCCGGCGCGGCGACGCGGGCCGGCCGCAGCCAGCCGCGCAGGTGCTTCTGCACCGAGCCGAGCTCGGCGAGCGTGAAGCCGATCTCGGCGTACTGCGCCTCGGCCGGCGCCTTGTGCAGGTCGTCCCAGAGCGCCTTCTCGAGCGCCGGGCCGTTCTCGCGCAGCAGGGCGCCGAGCGCCTTGAGCTGCGCGAGGCGCCAGGTGAGCGGCTTGGTGCGGCCGGATTCATACGCGTCGCGCAGGCGCGCGACGGTGTCAGAGGCGGATGCCTGGCCCAAGGTCTCCCCCATCGCTGCAGTGCTCATGCGCGTCAGCCTAGTCTTACTGACCGACCGTCAATAGCGTGTCCAGGTGCGAGGGCAGCCCGAGGTCCGGGTGGAACCGCGTCGTGAGCTGCGGGCCCTCCGGTCCGTCGGGGATCAGGCGCCACAGCCACCGGAACGGCGTGCCGACGAACTGCAGGTGCAGTTCGAGCGCGCCGTTCAGCCAGCCCGCGCGGGCCGCCACCGGAACGTCGCGCAGCGACTCGAGCGGGCTCGACGGGAACGTTCCGTAGACCCACTCGGTGCGGCCCGCGATGAGCTGGGCCGAGCCGCCGCCCTGACTCACGCCCGGCCCGGAGAGCTCCAGCGTCACAGCGTCGTCCGCGAACGTCACCGCGAGGCCGTCGACCCCGATCGGAGTGCCGGGAAGGCCGAACCGCGTGCCGTCGAGAGAGTCTTCGGCCGCGGCATCAGCCGCCTCGAGTCGCGGCTCCGGAACCCGGCGTCCGCTCAGCGCGAACAGCTCGCCGTCGACGTCGCCGAGAACCTCATGACCCGCCTCCACCCCCGGCAGCAGCTCGCGCCAGATGAGCTCGAGGATGCGATTCGCGTCGGGCGACCCGGAGGTGGTCGCGACGACGAGGTCGAGCTCGGGGATCACGACGGCGAACTGGCCGCACATGCCGTCGGCGCGGAATCCGTGGCTGGAGCGCCAGAGCTGGAATCCGTAGCCGATCTCGGACTCGTGGCTGCCGAACCAGGGGTTGCGGACCTGGTGCGCGCTCGCCTGATCGATCCACTCGGCCGGCACGAGCTGCCTGCCCTCCCATTCGCCGCGCTGCAGCAGCAGCTGGCCGAACTGGGCGAGCTGCCTCGTCGTCAGTTTGAGCCCCGTGCCGCCGTGCTCGAGACCGCGCCGGTCGCGCTCCCAGTGGGGCGTCGGCCAGCCGAGGGGGCCGAACAGCCGCTCGTCGAGGAACTCGGTGAGACTCTGACCGGAGCGGCGCACCACGGCCGCCGCGAGCACGTAGGTGCTCGCCGTGCTGTAGACGAAGTGCGTGCCGGGCGGGTACTCGGCCGGCGACTCGAAGAACAGCTCGACGCCGTCTCGCTCGGGCAGCGACTGCAGAACGTCCCAGAGATCGCTGTCGTGCCCCGTCGTCATCGTGAGCAGGTGGCGCACCGTCTGCCCCGGGATCTCGCGGAACTCGGGGAAGATCGCATGCGTCGGCTCGTCGAGCGCAAGAAGTCCCTCGCTGATCGCGAGGCCCACCGCCATCGACGTGAACGCCTTGCTGACCGAGAACATCATGTGCGGCTCATCCGGCTGATACGGGTGCCACCAGCCCTCGGTCGCGACCCGCCCGTGCCGGGCGATCACCAGGCCGTGCACACCGAGCCCCTTCTTGTCGACCGCGTCGGCGAACGCCGTGATCGCGGCCTCATCGATGCCAAGGGATGCCGGGCTCGAGTGCTCCATTGCCATGTGATCGACAGTAGCGCCGGGCGAGGACCGGCGCTCGGACGGCACTGCGCGCCGGGCGAGGACCGGCGCGCAGATGGCATTACCCGCGCCGGCCCACCATTATTGGCCCATGTCAGCGCGCACAGCCATCTGGACCCTGCACGGCGATGGGAAGACCATCGCACCCACCGCGATCGTCGGGCCGGGTGAGCGGCTCAGCTGGCCGCGCACGATCGGCATCGGGGCTCAGCACGTCGTCGCGATGTTCGGCGCGACGTTCCTCGTCCCCCTGATCACCGGATTCCCACCGGCGACGACGCTGCTGTTCTCCGGCATCGGCACGCTGCTGTTCCTGTTCATCACCCGCAACCGGCTGCCCAGCTACCTCGGCTCCTCATTCGCGTTCCTCGCTCCGATCGCGGCGGCCATGGGCCCGAAGTACGAGAAGGTCGACCATCTGCCGGCGGCGCTGTTCGGCATCGTCGCCGTCGGCGTGCTGCTCGCACTCGTCGGCCTGCTCGTGATCGTCACGGGCACGGCCTGGATCGACGCGCTCATGCCGCCGGTGGTCGCCGGCGCGATCGTGGCGCTGATCGGGTTCAACCTCGCACCCACCGCCGGCTCGAACTTCGGGCAGGCGCCGCTCACCGCCGGCATCACCCTCGCGGCGATCGTGCTGATCGCGGTGATCTTCCGCGGGCTCATCGGGCGGCTGTCGATCTTCCTCGGCGTCGTCGTCGGCTGGATCGCGGCGGCGCTGCAGGGTCAGGTCGACTTCTCTGCCGTGGGCAAGGCGGCGTGGTTCGGGCTGCCGCAGTTCCATCTGCCTGCGAATCCGTTCAGCGACGCGCTTCCCACCTGGGGCCTCCTGCCCGCGTTCCTGCCGATCGTGCTCGCCCTGATCGCCGAGAACGTCGGGCACATCCGTGGCGTCGCGGCGATGTCCGGGCATCCCGAGCTCAACAGGCAGACCGGTCGCGCGCTGTTCGCCGACGGCCTGTCGACGGTGATCGCCGGCATGTTCGGCGGCTCGGGAACGACGACCTACGGCGAGAACATCGGCACCATGGCAGCGACGCGCGTGTACTCGACGGCTGCGTACTGGGTGGCCGGCGCCATCGCGATCATCCTCGGCCTGTGCCCCAAGGTCGGCGCGGTGATCTACTCGATCCCCGCTGGCGTGCTCGGCGGGGCCACGGTCGCGCTCTACGGCCTCATCGGCGTCATCGGCATCAAGATCTGGATCGACAACAAGGTCGATTTCTCGCGCCCACGCAACCAGTTCACCGCTGCGATCGCACTGGTGATCGGCATCGCGAACATCTCACTCACCTTCGGGCAGGTGCAGATCGCCGGCATCGCGCTCGGCGCGATCGCCGCCGTCGTGGTCTACCACGTGATGACCTGGATCGGGACGCGGCGCGGAACTGCGTGATCGGAATGAGGATCACCGACGCCACGGCCCCTCCCGTACGATCGAGCGCGTGACGAACGACACGGCCGCACGCCCCACGCTGCGGGAGTGGTTCCTGACCGGGATGACGGACATCCGCGGCACTCAGGTCGGGCCGCACGCGGCCGAGTCCGAGAAGCCGGCGTCATGGTGGCGCGTCATGTGCCTCACCGGCCTCGACTACTTCTCGACCCTCGGCTACCAGCCGGCGATCGCCGCTCTCGCGGCCGGCCTGATCGCGCCGTTCGCCACCATCGTGCTGGTGCTGCTGACGCTCTGCTGCGCGCTGCCGGTCTACCGCAGGGTCGCCCGCGAGAGCTTCAAAGGCTCCGGCTCGATCGCGATGCTCGAGCGCACGCTGCCGTACTGGTGGGGCAAGCTGCTCGTTCTCGCGCTGCTCGGCTTCGCGGCGACCGACTTCATGATCACCATGACGCTGTCCGCCGCGGACGCCACGGCGCACGCGATCGAGAACCCGCTCACCCCGAGCTGGATGTCGGGCGCCGGCTGGCAGATCGGCATCACGCTGTTCCTGCTCGCCATCCTCTCCGCGGTCTTCCTGCGCGGATTCCGCGAGGCGATCGGCATCGCAGTCGTGCTCGTCGCCGCCTATCTGCTGCTGAACGCCGTCGTCGTGATCGTCGCGTTCCTGCACATCGCCGACCACCCCGTGGTCGTCGACGACTGGTGGTCGGCGATGTTCCGGCAGAACGGCAACTGGGCCCAGATCATCGGGATCTCGCTGCTCGTCTTCCCGAAGCTCGCCCTCGGCATGTCGGGCTTCGAGACGGGCGTCGCCGTCATGCCGCAGATCAAGGGCGGCCCGCAGGACACCCCGACGCTCCCGATGGGCCGCATTCGCGGCACCAAGCGCCTGCTCGGCACCGCGGCCGCGATCATGAGCGTGTTCCTCATCACCTCGAGCATCACGACGACCCTGCTGATCCCGCAGAAGGAGTTCCAAGCCGGCGGGCAGGCGAACGGGCGCGCGCTCGCGTTCCTCGCGCACGAATACCTCGGCCCCGCCTTCGGCTCGGTGTACGACGTCTCCACGATCGCCATCCTGTGGTTCGCCGGCGCCTCGGCGATGGCGGGCCTGCTCAACCTCGTGCCGCGCTACCTGCCGCGCTACGGCATGGCCCCGCAGTGGGCGAGCGCGGTGCGGCCGCTCGTCGTCGTGTTCGGGCTCATCGCGTTCCTGATCACGATCGTCTTCCGCGCGAGCGTCGACGCGCAGGGCGGCGCCTACGCCACCGGCGTGCTGGTGCTCATGAGCTCGGCCGCGCTCGCCGTCACGATCTCTGCATACCGGCACCGCCAGCACAAGCGCATCTGGGCGTTCGGCTTCGTCACGGTCGCGTTCCTCTATTCCACCGTGGTCAACGTCATCGAGCGGCCCGACGGCGTGCGCATCGCCGCCCTGTTCATCCTCGCGATCCTCGTGATCTCACTCGTCTCGCGCGCGAAGCGCTCCTTCGAGCTGCGCGCGTCGTCGGTGAGCTTCGACCCGGTCGCGGACGCGTGGCTGCAGGAGGACGCGGACGACGAATCCGGCGTCATCCGCATCGTGGCGCACGAGCCGGGCCCGGACACCAAGGACGAGTACAGCGACAAGAGCAAGTCGGAGCGCTACTTCAGCCACATCCCGCAGGGCGCCCGCCTGATGTTCATAGAGGTCATGCCCAAGCCGCGCACCAAAGAGGACTCGTCCGATTTCGTCGAGACGCTGCTCGTTCGCGGCGTCGAGAAGCACGGCTACCGCGTGCTGCAGCTCGAGAGCATCTCGGTCCCGAACGCGATCGCGGCGGTGCTGCTCGAGATCCGCGACCAGACCGGCATCGTGCCGAGCGTGTACTTCCAGTGGAACGAGGGGAACCCGATCTCCAACATGGCCCGCTTCCTGCTCGACGGCACCGGCGAGATCGCGCCGGTGACGCGCGAGGTGCTGCGCGAGGCGGAGAAGAACCCTAAGCGTCGGCCGATCGTACACGTGAGCTGACCTGGGCGATGAAGTCCTGCAGGCGCTCGTAGACCTCGGCCGACTCCGGGTGCGCGGTGTCCTGCTGCCAGGTGTGCTCGGTGTTGCGCGAGTCCCAGCCGTAGCTGACGAATTCGACGGGGATGCCTGCGGCCTCGGCCTTCTTCGCGAAGTTGACGTTCGCGTGATAGAAGATGTCGCGCTCGCTCGTGGTGACGAGCACGGGCGGGAAGTTCTCGTCGACCCATTCGATGGGGCTGAGCCAGCGGGACGCCCGCTGCAGCGACGCCGGCTTCATGCGATGGCGTCGATAGCCCGGCAGAAGCATCCGCACGAAATCGTGACTCATGATGAAGCCGGGCTCGAACACGACCGAGAAGTCGACGGCGCCGCAGTGCAGCACGAGGCCGCCGAGCTCGCCGCGGGTGACCGCCGGGCGCAGGCGGAAGTGGTTCGCGAGCTCAGGCCGGGTCGTCGTCGCGGCGAGCAGCGCCGCGATCTGCGCGCCGGCGGAGTCGCCGCCGAGGACGATCGCGCTCGCGTCGCCGCCGTGCTCGCCGACGTGCGCGACCACCCAACGCAGCGCCTCGTTGGCGTCGTTCAGCATGTGGCGCATGCCGAAGCCGCCGCCGCGCAGACCGGCCCGGCGATAGTTCACGTTGACGACGACGATGCCCGTGTCGGCCTGCACCGCGCAGTACTTGGTGAGCGCCGACTTGTCGCCGCTCGTCCAGCCGCCGCCGTGGAAGTAGACGTAGACGGGAAGCCTGTCCTCTTCTTCAACAGGGCGTGAACCGCCGGTGTCGCGGCGCGGCGTGAGCACGTCGAGACGGTGGCCGGGGTGGTGGTCGCCGACATAGTCGACGTCGAGCAGGTAGTCCACGGTGCGCACCGGTTCCTGGTTCAGCCGACGGGACTGCAGGGGCGCGAAGGGCAGCATCATCGCCGTCCACAGCCAGGGGCCGACGGGGAACGGCGCCGAGCGGCTACCGGAGCGCCGTGACATCGATCAACGCCAGAAGGGCGAGTGCATAGGCGGATTCCGGGTCGGATGCGTCGAATTCGCGCGGCTCGCCGGCCCTCTCGGTCGTCACGCGCCAACCGCCGCCCGGAAGGGCGGCGAGGCTGCGGAACGTGCCGCCGAGCAGTTCGCGCAGCTGGTCTTCGCGCGGCAGCCACAGCGACTGCTCGAGCGAGACCGAGTCCAGGGCCCACTCGGTCGTCCCGTTGAATCCGAGGATCGTGCCCGTGTCGAACTCGTGCGCCTCGACCGTCATATCGGACACGGTGAAGGTCTCGTCTGAGGCGAATTCCGGGCCGTCGATTCGGAAGAAATCGCCCGGAGCGGGATGCCATTCCAACCCGGCGTCCCGCAGCTGCCGGGCGAGTGAACTCGCGATCACACGCTCATTATGGCCCCACGAAACCGGTGATCGTCCGGGTGCGCCCTTGGCAACGGCCGGGAGCGGAATGGATCTGGCACTCTCGGCGTTCGAGTGCTAATGTGACTTCAAGTTGAGTCGATGTGACTCAAGTTAGGGACCACAGAGAAGGAGCTGATTCATATGGCCATGAACTTCGACCCGTTCCGCGAGTTCGACCGCCTCGCGGGCTCGTTCGTCGACCGCCCCGCGGGCCCGCGGCTGATGCCGATGGACCTCTACAAGGACGGCGAGACGTACGTGCTCTCGGCCGACCTGCCCGGCATCGACCCCGGCTCGGTCGACATCGACATCGACGGGCAGCTGCTGACCATCCGCGCGCAGCGCACCCTTGCGACCGGCGACGGCGTCAAGTGGCTCACCCGCGAGCGCCAGGGCGGCACGTTCCTGCGCCAGCTGAGCCTGGGCCAGGGCGTCGACACCGAGCGCATCGCCGCCGATTACTCGAACGGCGTGCTGTCGATCACGATCCCGATGAGCGAGAAGGCCAAGCCGCGCAAGATCGCCGTGGCTTCGCGGCCCGAGACCGTGCACCCGGCCGTCGAGGACTCGCACAGCGAGGCCGCAGAGGCATAAGCACCGCATGCAGAAAGGCCCCGGCTCGCCGGGGCCTTTCTGCATGCGGTGTCAGCGGGTGACGACGACGATCTTGCCGCGCACGTGGCCCGCCTCGAGGCGGGCGTACGCCTCGGCGACGCGCTCGATCGGGTAGACGGCCTCGATCGGCACCGTGATCGAGCCGTCTGCGACGAGTCGCACGATCTCGGCGAACTGCTCCATCGTCGCCTGCGGGTTGCCGACGCCCTGGGCGCCGCGGTGCCCGCGCGCGGCGATCGTGTTGATGCGCTCGATCGGCACGCCGAGGGCGAGCGCCGCGTCGACCGAGTCGGGGCCGTGGCAGTCGAGCGCGGCGGTGAAGCCATCGGGCGCGGCATCCGTCAGCCGCTCGATCAGGCCGTCGCCGTAGGCGACGGGCGTGACGCCGAGATCACGCAGGAACTCGTGGTTCGCCTCGCTCGCGGTGCCGAACACGGTCGCGCCGCGCAGCCGCGCGAGCTGGGCCGCGATGACGCCCACTCCCCCGGCGGCCGCGCTCACGAGCACCGTGTCGCCCGGGCCGACGCCGACGCGGTCGACGGCCGCGATCGCCGTGCGCGCCGTCACCACGAGCGCACCGGCCGTGTCGTAGTCGAGCGCGGCGGGCTTCTCGATGAGGACGCCGTCGCGCTCGGCATCCGCCCCATCAGCCTGGATGATGACGAAATCACCCAGCGCATGGTGCCGCCGCCCGCCGAGCACCGCATCGCCCAGGGTGAAGCGGGTGACTCCGGGGCCGAGCTCGTCGACGTCGCCCGCGAAGTCGAAGCCGACGCCGGTTCCGCGACCGTCGCCACGCGGGTCGGCGATGCCGTAGTGCGCCGCATGCCCGGGCGAGTTCATGACCTTGAAGTCGACCGGGTTGAGGCCGTTCGCCCGGACCTGCACCCGTACCTCGCCGGGACCCGGATGCGGCGGCTCCTCATGGACGACGCCCAGCACCTCGGCCGTCGGGCCGAACCGGTGAAATCTCGCGAAGCGGGCCATGCTCGCAACGCTAACGTGGACAGGGTGACCGGCATCGCCCCCAGCCCCAAGAAGATCCCCACAGAGCGCACCTTCCACGGCGACACGGTCGTCGACGAGTACGAGTGGCTGCGCACGAAGGACGATCCCGAGGTGATCGCACACCTCACCGCCGAGAACGCCTACGCGGAGGCCCGCAACGCGCACCTCGCACCCCTGCGTGAGGCGATCTTCGAAGAGATCAGGTCGCGTACCCTCGAGACCGACCTGAGCGTGCCCGTGCGCGAGGGCGCTTGGTGGTACTATTCGCGCTCGTTCGAGGGGAAGCAGTACGGCGTGCAGTGCCGCGCGCCGATCGCCGGGCCCGACGACTGGGCGCCGCCGCGGCCCGCCGAGGTCGACGCCGCGACGCCGGCGCTGCCCGGCGAGCAGGTGCTGTTCGACTCGAACGTCGAGGCCGCCGGGCACGACTTCTTCTCGCTCGGGTCGTTCGACGTGTCGGCCGACGGGCGCCTGCTGGCCTACGCCGTCGACGTCGAGGGTGACGAGCGGTACACGCTGCGCGTGCGCGACCTCGAGACCGGAGCCGATCTCGACGACGAGGTGCCCGGCACCGCGGCCGGGGCGTTCTTCGCGCCCGGCGGCGGCTTCGTCTTCTACACGACCGTCGACGACGCCTGGCGGCCGGACACCGTCTGGAGGCACGAGGTCGGCACCGTCGCCTCTGCCGACGTGCAGGTGTTCCACGAGCCCGACGAGCGCTACTGGGTGGGTGCGGGGCTCACACGCAGCCGCCGCTTCATCGAGGTGGGCGCATCGTCATCGGTCACGAGCGAGTCATGGCTGATCGATGCGGATGCCCCGACTGACGCGCCCCGCGTCGTCTGGCCGCGGCGCGAGGGCGTCGAGTACTCGGTCGACCACGCGGTCGTCGCAGGCGAAGACAGGCTGCTGATCCTGCACAACGACGGGGCCCTCGATTTCGAACTGGTGGACGTGCCGGCATCCGACCCCGCCGCCGCGCCGCGCGTGCTGATCGCGCACGACCCGGCCGTGCGGCTCGACGACATCGACGCGTTCGCCGAGCGTGTGGTCGTCGAGTACCGGCGCGAGGGGCTGACGCGACTCGGGCTGCTGCCGCTCACGGACGCCGGGTACGGCGAGCTGGTCGAGGTGCCGTTCGATGAGCCGCTCTACACCGTGCACGCCTCGGGCAACCCGGAGTGGGAGCAGCCCACGATCCGACTCGGCTACGGGTCGCTCGTGACGCCGTCGACCGTCTACGACCTCGTGCCGGCGACCGGGGAGCTGAGGCTGCTCAAGCAGCAGCCCGTGCTCGGCGGCTACGACCCGTCGCACTATGAGCAGCGCCGCGAGTGGGCGGTCGCGTCCGACGGTACGCGCGTTCCGATCTCGCTCGTGTACCGGCGCGAGCTCGTGTCGTTCGGCGCCGATGGCGCGCCTGCCGCACCGGCGCCGCTGGAGCTGTACGGATACGGCTCGTACGAGCACAGCATCGACCCGTCGTTCTCGATCGCCCGGCTGTCGCTGCTCGACCGCGGCGTCGTGTTCGCGATCGCGCACGTGCGCGGCGGCGGCGAGCTCGGTCGCTCGTGGTACGAAGACGGCAAGAAGCTTGCGAAGCGGAACACCTTCACCGACTTCGTCGCGAGCGCGCGCCACCTGGTCGAGACTGGCTGGGCCTCGCCCGCGCGTCTCGTCGCGGAGGGCGGGAGCGCCGGCGGCCTGCTCATGGGTGCGGTCGCGAACCTGGCCCCCGAGCTGTTCAGCGGTGTCCTTGCCGAGGTGCCGTTCGTCGATGCGTTGACCTCGATCCTCGACCCGTCGCTGCCGCTCACGGTGATCGAGTGGGACGAGTGGGGCGACCCGCTGCACGACGCGTCCGTCTACGAGTACATGCGCTCCTACACGCCGTACGAGAACGTGAGGCCGGATGCTGCATACCCGCCGATCCTGGCCGTGACCAGCCTCAACGACACGCGCGTGCTGTACGTCGAGCCGGCCAAGTGGGTGGCTCGGCTGCGCGCGGTCGGCGCCGACGCGCTGCTCAAGATCGAGATGGTCGCTGGCCACGGCGGCGTCTCGGGTCGCTACAACGCGTGGCGCGAGCGCGCGTGGGAGCTCGCCTGGCTCCTCGACCGGCTCGGCCTCGCGGCACACTAGAGCCCGTCGCCGCGAAGGGCACACAGATCTAGCCGAAGAGCAGAGCCGCCTCGTCCCAGCGGTAGCGCGGCACCGAGTTGAGGCTGCGCGTGGCCTCGGTGATGCTCACATCGACCACGTCCGTGCCGCGCAATGCCACCATGGTGCCCCACTTGCCGTCGTGCACCGCGTCGACCGCCGCCATGCCGAACCGGGTCGCCAGCACGCGGTCGAAGGCGCTCGGCGCGCCACCACGCTGGATGTGGCCGATGACGGTAGCACGCGATTCGATGCCCGTGCGCTCCTCGATCATCGGCGCGATGATGTCGGCGATACCGCCCAGCAGCGGGCGCCCGAACGGGTCGAGGCCCTTGTGCGAGTGCGCTCCGTCCATCGTCGGCAGGTGGAAGCCCTCGCTGACCACGATCACCGGTGCGCGACCGCGGTCGCGCACCGACTCGACCCACTCGCAGATCTGCTCGATCGTCGCCGTGACCTCGGGGATCAGAATCGCGTGCGCCCCGGCTGCCATGCCCGAGTGCAGCGCGATCCAGCCCACGTAGCGGCCCATCACCTCGACCACCATGCAGCGCGCGTGCGACTCGGCGGTCGTGCGCAGGCGGTCGATCGCCTCGGTCGCGATGCCCACGGCCGTGTCGAATCCGAAGGTGTAGTCGGTGGCCTGCAGGTCGTTGTCGATGGTCTTCGGAACGCCGACGATCTTCAGCCCGTCGGCCGACAGACGGCGCGCCGCGCTCAGTGTGCCCTCGCCGCCGATCGCGATGATCGCGTCGATGCCGTTCCTGTCGAGCACCTTCTGGATGTTCTCCGGGCCGCCGCCCGCCTCATACGGGTTCGTGCGGCTCGAGCCGAGGATCGTGCCGCCCTCTTTCGAGAGACCCCGGACGCGGTGCCGCGGAAGCTCCATGAGGTCGCCCTCGACGACGCCCTTCCAGCCCCACCTGAAACCTACGAAGTCGTGGCCATAGACACGATCGCCCTTGAGGACGGCGCCCCTGATGACGGCGTTGAGTCCGGGGCAGTCCCCACCGGAGGTCAGAATTCCGATTCGCATGGCAACTCCTTCTGGGGCGAGACTATCGGCTCGCCCACTACCGGTGGATCACACTCCGAGCGCGCGTGCAAGCTTCGAGCCGGCCGACGGCGGTTGCGCCCCTGAGGCGACGAGTCGTTCCTCGATCGCGTCGAGCAGGGCTGCGCGATCGGATGCCTCGCCCACGCTGCCTCCAGGCAGCAGCTCGACCTCCCATTCCTGCCAGCGACGCTCCGTGCCGCTGGTTGCTCCCTCGCGCAGGTCCGTCGCGACGACGTGATCGTCGGCGAGCTCGGCGACGGGCTCGCCCGCGGCGTCGCGCAGCACGGTCGCGACGCGGTGATTGCGGATCCGCGCGACGGGAACCAGTGGAACGTCGCCGACGAGCCCAACCAGCTCCGCGCGCACGTCGTCGGGCACGCCCTCATCGTCGCCGAGCTCGAACTGCTGCTCGCGTCGACCCTCGTCGAGCGGAGGCCACTTGATGTGCCACCCCGCGTCGTGGCCGCCGAGGCGCCGGCGCACGGCGATGCGGAGGCTCGAGAGCCTCATCTCGGCGGTGTCGTAGTACGTGGCGTCGAGATCGAAGGCATCCGCCTCGTCGGCTGAGGCCACACGCCCCGCTCCGATCAGCGACGGCACCCGTGCTGCCGCGTCGACGTCGTACTTCCGCTCGATCTCGACCTCGCCACCGCCCATGTGAACAGTTTGGTCCATGGTCGGAAAGGAACCCGAATCGGGTATTGGCCCGCAGCGAGGCCCCGGCGTAGCCTGCATGCCATGAGCGACAGCCGACCCACCGAATTCGACGACGACGACGTCGATCTCGAGGATGAGGCCCCCGAGGACGTCGAGGACTACGAGCCCGAGACCGAGAGCTACGACGAGGACGATCTCGACCTCGACGACGACTTCGAGTCGGACGATGAGGCGTTCCCCGACGAGGAGCGCCCCACCGGCTACGACGACGAGCTCGACGAAGACGACGAGGAATTCGACGACTTCGACGAATGACTACGAGAGCGCGTCCCGAAGCAGCCCGATGAGCGCGTCGAGCTGAACGGATGCCTCAGAGCCCGGCTCGACGTCGATGCCGTCGAGCGCGCGCAGCGAGAGGCCCTGCTTCGCGTCGATGAGTTCGGCGATCTTCGAGTCGATGGTCTGCGCCGCGATGATGCGCCATGCGGTGACCGGCTCCTCCTGCCCGATGCGGTGCACGCGGTCGATGGCCTGCGTCTGCTCGGCTGACGTCCACGACAGCTCGGCGAGCACGACGTTCGACGACACCTGGAGGTTGATGCCGACGCCGGCCGCGGTCAGCGAGCAGACGACGACAGAGACCTCCGGGTCGTTCTGGAACGCGTCGATCGCCTTCTGCCGCTCGATCGCGTTCTGATCGCCGCGGATCGACACCGACTTCAGCTCGCGCGCCGCGAACAGCGCCTCCGCCTGGTCCATGACGTCGATGTGCTTGGCGAAGAACACGACCTTGCCCGTAGAGCGGGCGAGCTGTGCAGCGTAGTCGGCCGCGAGGCCGGCCTTCGCCTGGCCGATGCGCCTGACCATCGTGAACACGTTCTCGCCGGTCTTGGCGTTCTTCGACTCCTCGAGCTCGGCGTGCGCGACCATCCTGATGAGGTGCTCGCGCCTGGCATCCGAATCGCCCTCGAGGCTCTCGCCTACACCGGCCGCGAGCGCGCGCTGATAGCGCGCCACGAGGCGGGCCGCGAGCTCGCGCTCTGCCGCCTTGATCGACCGGCCCAGCTCGTCGTCGAGCTCGACGGGAAGGTCGACGACGCGCCGAGAGGGCAGATCGGCTGCGACGTCGATCTTGCGGCGACGCACGATGCCGAGGTCGATGACGGTCTCCCGCGCCTCCGGATAGAACTCGTGGTCGGCCGGGGTGAGCCCGGTCTCCTCGAGGCGGTTCATGAGCTCGCGGGTCGGCTTGGCCCCGTCGATCCAGCCGAGGAACTGCCAGATCGCGCGGAAGTCGTCGATGTCGTTGATCAGCGGCGTACCGGTAAGGGCGATGAGCAGCGGATGCCCGCCGGGCGCCGTCTTGCGGATCGTGTCGGCGAGCGCCAGCACGTACTGCGAGCGCTGCGAGTGGAGGTTCTTGATGAAGTGCGCCTCGTCGACGACCATGCCCTTGAAGCCCATCTGGGCGATCCAGGAGAGGTGGCGATCGAGCACCTCGTAGTTCACGATCACGATGTCGGCGAACGCGTCGAGGCCGGCGCCGTCGCCGTGGATCACGGTGGCCCGGCGCTGCGGCGTCCACCGCTCGACCTCGCGCTGCCAGTTCATCTTGACGACGTTGGGCACGACGACGAGCAACGGGTAGGCGTCGGCGACGGATGCCGCGAGCAGCGACTGCGCCGTCTTGCCGAGACCCGGCTCGTCGGCGAGCAGGAAGCTGCGGTGGCCGAGGCGCGCGGACTCGACGAACTGGGCCTGGTGATGCATGAGCTCCATGCCGTGGGGCGCGTAGCGGTCGATCTTCGGGGCGGGCGGCAGCTCCATGCTGGCGATCTGGCCGCCTGCGCCCTGCTCGAAGGACTTGAACAGCGGCCCGAGCAGCTCCCATGAATCGAGGCGCCGGCGCGGAGCGGGCGCCGCTTGATCGGCGTACCGGCTGAAGTCGGGGGCGAGGAACGGGTTCGAGAGCTGACGCGCCTTCACCGACTGCGGCACGACCTGCTTCTCGGCGAGCTCGGCCGAGAGCACGGGCTTGTTGTCGATGACCTTCGGCTCGTCAACGGTGATGATGAGGTCATCGGGGCTGAGCGCCGTGCCCGATTCGAGCAGCCAGTCGCGGCGCATCGTCTGCGCGGCGGCCGACGGCGCGGCATCCGTCTCGAGCAGCTGGATCAGGCTCGTGTCGCGCGCCGCGGTCTTCGCGAGGATCTGCGCGATGCCGTCGAGCCGCTTCAGCTGCTCGGCACGCTGCGCCTCGGTGAGTTCCGGGTCGGACTTGGCGCGGGCGCGCTCTTCACGCATGAGCAGTGCGATGACCTGGAACTTCGTGCGGTTGGTGGGCCCGAGCTTCTTGCCGCCCTGGGCTTTCGCCTCGACCTCGCGAACGCGACGGGCGAGGACGGGGATGAGGCCGTCGTTGTTCTGATGACGGCGCCCGGAGCGTCGCTGCTGTGCGACGCGCTCTCCGGTCTGGGACATGTGCCTCCACGAACGATATGTGGGTCCGCCCGGGAAGCCCCCGGGTGCGGACCGGCTGTGTCTTTTACGAACACAGCGCACGGATGCCGGGGCCGTGGCACGAACGAGCAGCGAAAGCCTCTCGGGCCGCGGCGGAACGGGAATCCGGCGCGGTATCAGTCTACCTCAGGAGTTCGGAGTGACCTTGATCAGCACGCCGGCGGCGATGAAGGTCGCCGCCGCTGCGATGCTGAGGCCCTGGAACGCGATGGCCGGAAAGGGCAGCGGGAAGACCGGATTCCATACGACGACGATCGCTGCGAGGCCGACGACGAACCACCACTGCTTGGCCTGGATCGCGAACCAGCCGGTGATCGCGGCGAGGATCGCGGTCGGGTACTCGATCCAGGTGTAGTTCGGCGAGCCGACGAGCGCGAGACCGGCCATCACCACGATCGCACCGAGGAAGCCTGGGGCAAGCGCGAGGCGGGCGGGCTGGGGCGCGTTCGTGGGGCGTGGCATGGCGGGGGAAGCCTATCGGGCGCTGCCTCTCACCCCGCTGAACGGGCCCCTGTGCTCAGCCGAGCAGCGCGGGCTCGCCCTTGCGCAGCAGGAACGCGGCGGGGTCGCCGCCGCAGCTCGAGTGCACGGTGAACTCCGACTGGCGCGCGAGCAGAGCGAAGTCGTCCTCGTCGAGCCGGGACATCGGCACGCGGCGCAGCTCGGCGTCCGCCGCGATGCCGCACACCGCGAAGACGACGTCGGGAAGCTCGTCGGCCGTGTCCGCCTTGTCGAGGTACACGATGGGCGCCCCGGTGCGATCGAGCGGAAGCACGCTGAGGATCGCCGCGACCGCGGCCTCCGTCGAGACCTCGCTCAACTCGATGACGGTGTGGTCGGGTCCACTGACCGGCGTAGCGATCGACCCCGCGGTGAGCGTGAGCCACTGGCCGGGCCGCATGCCGTCGAGAACGGTGAGCAGGGTGCCCGAAAGGATCGGGTCGAGGTTCTTGAGCACGAAACGCCTCATCTCAGCAGTCGTAAAAACTGACTCTCCCTCAACCCGAGATCGACGATAACCGCAGAGACACATGGAGCAGAACACCCCAACCGGGGGGCCATCACGGCGTGTCGCGCGGACCGCACGGCATCCGCCCTCACACGAAGTGGTAGCGGACTACGCCTCGAGCGCAGGGCGCAGGGCCTCGAACCACGCGGCGTAGCCCGCGTCGGTGAGATGCAGGCCGTCGGTCGTGAACTCGCCCTTGAGACCGCCGTTCTCGTCCGCGAGAGCAGGCCACAGGTCGACATAGCGGCACGAGACGGTGGGCACGAAGCTCTCGAGGTGCTCGTTCACGCTGCGGACGATGTGCGCGTATTCCGGCTGGCGCGGCGGGATGCTCTGCATCACGATGTTCGCGGCCGGCAGCTTCTCGCGCAGCACGCCGAGGATCTCCTCGATGTTCTGCGCGACCTCTTCTGGCGGAAGGCGCCACGCGAAGTCGTTGGTGCCGATCTCGACGACGACGACGGACGGCGCTGCCGCGACCACCTCGTCGAGCCGATCGAGCAGATCGTGCGTCGTGTTCCCCTCGACGCCGAAGTTGATGACGTGCTGGTCAGGCAGCAGCGCCTGCCAATCGCCGTGCTCGGTCAGACTGTCGCCGACGAACGCGGTCACGGTCGCTTCGGTCATGTTCATGGCCTCCTTGAGTACATAAGTTAGCGAACTACTCGGCCCGCCTGGGGCCGTTGCGCCACGTCAGTGCACGAGAGTGCGCCCCATGATCGCCGAGCTGAGCGCGTCTACGGGGTCCGCGGCCGAATGCGGGTTGGCGATCAGCGTGAAATCCACATCGCCGATCTCGGGGAGCCCGAGCCGGTTGCTGACCTTGACGAGGTCGCCCGGGATCAGCGTGCGCGGGAACACCGCGACGCCGAGCCCGGCGCGAACGGCGGAGAGCACGCCGTTCACCTCGCGGGTGTTGCAGGTGATGCGCCAGGTGCGGCCCGCGCTCTCGAGCGCGTCGATCGCCATCTGCCTGCTCATCGACGGGTCCTGGTACGACACGAGCGGCACCGGCTCGTCAGGCCCGAGCTGGATGCCGTCGAGCGCCATCCACACCATCTGGTCGGTGCTGACGCGGGTCCCCTCGTCGCTGCCCGGGGTCTGCTTGATGAAGATCAGATCGAGCTGACCCGAGCCGAGCCGCCGATGCAGAGCGCCCGACTGGCCGACCGTGAGCTCGAGGTTGAGCTGGGGATGCAGCGCGCGGAAGTCCCTGAGGATGCGCGGCAGCTGCGTCATCGTGAAGTCGTCGGCAGCGCCGAACCGCAGTCGGCCGCGCATCGCCTTGCCACTGAAGTAGCTCTCGGCCGATGCGTGCGCCGCGAGGATGCTGCGCGCGAACCCGGCCATCGCGTCGCCGTTGTCGGTGAGGCGCACCTGGCGGGTGTCTCGGTCGATGAGGATGCGCCCGGCTTGCGTCTCGAGCCGCCGCACGTGCTGGCTCACCGTGGGCTGGCTGAGCTGCAGCCGCTGCCCGGCCCGGGTGAAGCTGCCGGTCTCTGCGACGGCCAGGAAGGTGCGCAGCAGGACGGGGTCGAACATCGCGTTCCTCGACTCTCACTATTGCGTTTCCCAATGGGAGTTATTGCCTTCATTCTACGGATCTATCGAATCGATGCGACTAGCGTTGATCGCGCCGTGACTGCAATGCCTGCGAATCCCCCGACCGAGCCGATGCCGGTACTGGCCGCCAGGCCACGCTGGCGCGACATGTTCGCCTCGCTGAAAGTGCCGAACTACCGGCTCTACGCGACCGGCCAGATCGTCTCGACGACCGCCCAGGGCATGCAGCGCATCGCTCAGGACTGGATCGTGCTGCAGCTCTCCGGCAACGTGGCCGACGTCGGCATCACCGTCGCACTGCAGTTCGCGCCCATGCTCGTCTTCGGCCTCTATGGCGGCGTCATCGCCGACCGGTACCCGAAGCGCCGCATCCTGCAGGTCACGCAGACGCTCTCCGCGCTGCTCGCCGGCACGATGGCCGTGCTCATCTTCACCGGCAGCCTGCAGGTTTGGATGATCTGGTGCGTCGCCCTCATCGGCGGGTTCGGCACCCTCGTCGACAACCCGGCCAGGCAGTCGTTCGTCTCCGAGGTGGTCGGCCCGTCGCTGCTGCGCAACGCCCTCAGCCTGAACTCGTCGACGTTCCAGCTCGGCGCGCTGATCGGGCCGGCGATCGGCGGCATCCTGCTGTCGGCGATCGGCGGCGGGTGGTCGTTCGGCGTCAACGCGCTCGCGTGCCTCGGCACGGTGTTCGCGCTGAGCCGCATGGACCCGTCGAAGCTGCGGCCCGCCCCGAAGGCGCCACGCCGCAAGGGCCAGTTGCGCGAGGGGCTCGAATACGCCGCCCGAAAGGACGAGATCCTCTTCACGCTGATCGTCCTCAGCTCGGTGGCGCTGTTCGTGTACACCCTGCCCGTGCTGCTGACGGCGTTCGCCGATCATGTCTACGACGTCGGCTCCTCCGGCTACGGCATCTTCAACGCCCTCGTCGCCCTCGGCGCGCTGAGCGGCGCGCTGCTCTCGAACCTCCGCGCCACCGTCACCCTGCGCACCGTCGTCGTCGGCGCCATGGTGCTCGGCGTCGTGCAGTCGCTCGCCGGCCTCGCGCCGCAGATCGCGATCTTCGGCGTGCTGCTCGTCGGCGCGGGCATGTCGCAGCTGCTGTACTTCATCGCCTCGAACTCGCTCGTCCAGATGTCGACCAACATCGCGATCAGGGGCCGCGTCATGGGCGTGTTCGTGCTGATCCAGCTCGGCGGCCAGTCGATCGGCGGGCCCCTGATGGGATGGATCGTCGACAGCTTCGGCCCGCACGTCGGCATGACCGTCTCCGGCGTCATGCCGCTTCTGACGGCGAGCGTCGCCGGCCTCGTGCTTCTCAAGCGGCGCGGACAGTCCGTGAGAACCGCGTTCGGCGCGCGGCTGTGGCGGCGCAGCGGGTCACCACGCGCCGGACGCTGAGCGAGCTGCGCTCGCGAAGGCGAGCCCGGTTTCGCCAATAGGCTGAAAGGCATGGCTGAACCGCTCGTCCTCGCCGTCGACTTCGGCGGAACCAAGGTCGAGGCCGCCCTCGTGCGGCCTGACGGGACCCTCGTCGCCGGCTCCCGGAGCCGCGCCGCGACCGGCCGCAGCGCCGAGGTGGCCGAGCTCGAGGCATCCGTCGCCCAGGTCGTGAGCCACGCCCTCGAATCGCTCGACGCCGAGTCCGAGCTGATCGGCGCCGGGGTCGCGTGCGCCGGGCCGATCGACCGCGCGGCCGGCGCCATCTCGCCCCTGAACGTGCCGTCGTGGCGCGGCTACCCCATGCGCGCGCTGGTCGAGCAGGTGCTGGCGGATGCCGGGCACGATGTCCCGGTCGTGCTGGAGATGGACGGCGTGGCGATCGTGCTCGCCGAGCACTGGGTCGGCGCCGCGCAGGGGGCGCAGAACGTCATGGGAATGGTCGTCTCCACCGGTGTCGGCGGCGGCATCATCACGCACGGCCGCGTCGTCGTCGGGAAGACCGGCAACGCAGGGCACATCGGCCACGTCGACGTCGCCGGCTTCGAGGGCGAGAACACCTTCGGGAACCCGCACGTGCTCGAGGCGATCGCGAGCGGGCCGCACACGGTCGCGTTCGCCCGCCGAGGCGGCTTCGCAGGCACGTCGGGCGAGGAACTGGCGACCGCCTATGCGGCGGGCGACCCGGTCGCGCGCGGCGCGATCGAGCGCACCGGGCGGGCGATCGGCCAGGCCATCGCCAGCGCCACCGCGCTGCTCGACCTCGAGGTCGTCGCCATCGGCGGCGGCTTCTCGCAGGCGACGCCCGACCTGTTCGGTGTGATCCGCGCGCAGATCGCGACACACCACTTCGAGTTCGTGCGTCAGGTTCGCGTCGTCCCCTCGGGCCTGTCGGGCGAGGGGCCGCTCATCGGCGCCGCGGCGCTCATCTACCGCGCGGAGATGATTCCCGCCTAGCTCAGACGCCGAGCACGCGGCTGGCGACCTTCACGTCGTCGGCGATCTGCTCCACAAGGGCGGGGATGCCCTGGAACGCGGTCATTCCGCGGATGCGCGCGACGAAGACCACCTCGACCTCATGGTCGTAGAGGTCGATCGTCTCGCCGATCACGTGCGCCTCGACCTGCTTCTGCGGCACCCCCTCGAAGGTCGGGTTGTTGCCGACCGAGATCGCCGCGGGGTGGCGCACTCCATTGTCGACGAGCCAGCCGGCGTAGATGCCGTCGGCCGGAATCAGCCCCTCGGAGTGCGCGGAGAGGTTCGCCGTCGGGAAGCCGAGCTCGCGGCCGCGCTTCGCACCGTGCACGACGAGCCCGCGCAGCGTCGCCGGCCGGCCGAGCAGCCGTTCGGCCCGCTCGACGTCGCCCGCGGCGAGCAGCTGGCGGATGCGCGTCGACGACACCCGCTCGCCCGCCGTGCCGACCACGTCGTCGATCAGCTCGACGGTGAATCCGAGTTCGTCGCCGAGCGCGCGCAGCTCTGAGACGTCGCCGGCGTTGCCTGCGCCGAAGCGGAAGTCGCTGCCGACGAACACGCGCTTGGCGCGCAGCGACCTGACCAGGTACTCCGTGACGAACCGCTCGGCCGAGACGCCGGCGAAGTCCTCGTCGAAGCGCACCACGAGGGTCGCGTCGACGCCCGTCGCCGCGAGCAGCTCGAGCTTCTGGTCTAGGCTCGCGAGCGCGTCGGGGCAGCGCTCTGGCGCGATGATCTCGAGCGGATTCCTGTCGAAGGTGACGACAGCCGAGACGAGTCCGTGCGCCTGCGCCGCAGTGACGAGCTGCTCGATGACCGCGCGGTGGCCGGAGTGCACGCCGTCGAACTTGCCGATGGTCACGGCGCTCGGCCCGAAATCCGGCGAGATCTCTGACTCGGATCGGAAGACCCTCACGCCGCCGCCTTTCCCCGAACCCCGGCGGGGTGCGTGCGCAGCCACCACATGCCGGCCAGCGGCAGCACCAGCGGCACGAACCAGTAGCCCTGGCCGAACACCGTCCAGACGGTCGCGGTGTCGCCGAACGCGTTCCCGGAGTCCGGGCCGACCGCGTCCGGGAAGAACGTGGTGATGGCGCCGACGACGACGACGCCGGCGAACTCGACCGAGACGGTGGCCCAGGCGATGCGGTACCACACGCCCTTGTGGAGGATCAGTGCGACCATCGCGAGCACGTACACGAGGGCGGAGATGCCGGAGATCGAGATCGCGATCGGCGCCTTCGAGAAGTGGTCGATGATCTGGAACGCGCTGCGGCCGACGGCCGCCATCACGAGCACCGCGTACACCGCGATGAGCACGGTGAGCGTGCCGGTGCCGACCAGGCGCGGCATGACGGCCGAGAGCCTCTCGGTGACGGATCTGGACTCGGACATCGCTAGACGATTCTAGGTTGGCCGGGCTGTGAGCTCGTACGCACCTACGCTCCTTGCACCGTCCAAATGATCCACATCCTGTAGAGCATCACGCTGACCGCCAGCCCAGACACCCCCAGCACGACCACGCTCCACCGCCCGCGCTCGACGAGCGCCCAGATCATGGCGAGCAGCGGGACGAGCACGATCGCGACCTGGTACATCCAGAACTCGAGCAGGCTGCCCGTCGGATGGTTGCCGACGGCCGGCGCAATGGCCGAGGTCACGAGCTGCGCGATCAGCAGCACGGCGACGAGCGCGATCGGCCCCATGCTCACGTCGCTGGGGGGCCGCCCGGCGAAGCCGAGCACCAGGCACAGCACGCCCGCGGCGAGCGCGATGAAGATCTGCGCGAAGGTGAACCACTCGACCACTCAGGACTCCTCGTTCGGGAAGCCGGTCTCGACGCGCACGACACCGGTCGCCGACACGGTGGCGAGGGCGACCAGGCGGCCGGATGGACCGATGGCAGCCCGGATTCCGGGCTGCTCGGTCGCCTCGACCTGAAGCTTCTTGCCGTGCCCGAGGTCGACGGCCTGCTGAGGGTCGAGTTCGAGCACGGGGAACAGTCTGCCAGCAGCATCCGCCGGGCCCTGCAGCACACTCGCGACGGGCACGCTACCGTCCGCGAGGGACTCGAGTGCGGTCGCATCAACCACGGAGAACGGCCCGACCGACGTGCGCCGCAGCATCGTGAGGTGCCCGCCGACCCCGAGCGCGCGGCCGAGGTCACGGGCGAGAGCGCGGATGTAGGTGCCTGACGAGCAGGCGACGCGCACGTCGAGGTCGATCAGCCCAGGCATCCGCCTCGTCGCCCGCAATTCGAATTCGTGGATCGTGACGGGCCTCGCGGCCAGCTCGACCTCTTCGCCCGCGCGGGCACGCGCATAAGCGCGCTTGCCGTCGACCTTGATGGCGCTCACGGTGCTCGGCACCTGCTCGATAGGGCCGGTGAGGGTTCGGATGCCTGCTGCGATCGCCACGTCGCCCACGGCGTCGACGACCCCGGCCTCCGCGCGCTCGACCACGTCGCCTTCCGCATCGTCGGTGACGGTCGACTCCCCCAGCCGGATCGTCGCCTCGTACACCTTGTCGGTGCCGACGACGTGGGTCAGCAGCCGGGTCGCCGTGCCGATTCCGACGATGAGCAGCCCGGTCGCCATAGGGTCGAGGGTGCCCGCATGGCCGACCTTGCGGGTGTTCGCCGCGCGACGGATGCGAGCGACGACGTCGTGGCTCGTGAGCCCCTGGGGCTTGTCGACGAGCAGGATGCCGCTCGGCGCGGCCTCGCTCACGACGCGTTCCTCGCGGCCAGAACAGGGCCGAGCTTGTCGCCGAATGCGCACCCGAGCAGCTCGTGCGCGGTGTCGTCGCTGTCGTAGAGCTGGGTCATCTGCAGCGTCAGCAGCGTGTTGAGCAGCATGCCGCCCGCCAGGAAGTCACGCACGTCCTCCGGGGCGAACCCGGCCTCGTCGCGCAGGATCCGATAGATGACCAGGAAGCCCTCACGGGCGTACTTCCCGATCACGGGGTCATGGCCGAGCAGGAAGCCCTGCATCAACGGCAGCACGATGTCGCCCTCGTCGACGAGGTCGACGTAGGCGCGGCCGAGGAACTTCTTGCGCTCCGTGACGTCGAGTGCCTGCACCTCCGGACGTGCGAGCGCCGCGCGCATGCGCTCCTCGAGTCGCTCCCGCGCGCGCAGCAGCAGCTCGCAGAACAGCTTCTCCTTGCTGCCGAACATGCGCACCACGTAGGGCTGGCTGATGCCGGCCGCCTGGGCGACCTGGTCGGTGGTCGTCGCGGCGTAGCCACGTTCGCCGAACACCTTCGCCGCGGCATCCAGAATCTGCTCGCGACGCTGCGCCGCAGGAATCCGCTCGCTCTTCGTCTCACTCACGCTTGACAGGTTATCAGTCGATTACTTAGAGTCTGCGTTTGTAATCATTCAATTACCACCATTGGAGGACAACGTGTCTGTTCCCCTCGCGACGGAAGCCGCGCAGACTGACGCCGTGGCACCGCGCTTCCTACGCCGCCCGCTGTGGGTCGTCATCGCCGCAGCGTCCCTGCCCATGTTCATGGGCACCCTCGACAACCTCGTCGTGACCAACGCCCTGCCCGTCATCGGCCGCGATCTGCACGCGGGCATCGACGAGCTCGAGTGGGTCATCAACGCCTATGCGCTCGCGTTCGCGAGCTTCATCCTGACCGCGGCCGCCCTCGGCGACCGCTTCGGCCGCCGCACCGTCTTCGTGATCGGCATCGGCCTGTTCACGCTCGCCTCCGCCCTGTCGGCGCTCAGTGCCGAGCCGTGGCAGCTGATCGCCGCGCGTGCATTGCAGGGCGTCGGCGCGGCGGCGCTCATGCCGCTCTCGCTGACGATGCTCGCCGGCTCGGTGAGCGAGAAGGCGCGGCCTGCCGCGATCGGCGTGTGGGGCGGCGTCGCCGGCCTCGGCGTCGCGCTCGGGCCGCTCATCGGCGGCGCCGTCACGCAGGGCTGGGCCTGGCAGGGCATCTTCTGGCTGAACGTTCCGGTGGGCATCATCGCCGTGCCGCTCGTGCTGTGGGCGCTGCCCAACAGCTTCGGGGCGAGGCTGCGGGCCGATCTGCTCGGCCTCGTGCTCGCCGGTGTCGGCGTCTTCGGCATCGTCTACGGCATCGTCCGCGGCAACTCGGCCGGCTGGTCGAGCGGCGAGGTGCTCACCGCCCTCATCGGCGGCGGCGTGCTGATCGCGGCGTTCATCGCGTGGGAGACCCGCGCGCCCGCACCCATGCTGCCCCTGCGCCTGTTCCGCTTCCCGAGCTTCACGATCGCGAACGCGGTCGGCGTGATCTTCAGCTTCGGCATCTTCGGCGCGATCTTCATCCTGATCCAGTTCCTGCAGGTCGTGCAGGGGAAGAACCCGCTCGAGGCGGGCGTCATGACGATCCCATGGACGATGCTTCCGCTCATCGTCTCACCGCTCACCGGCTTCCTGATCCTGCCGAGATTCGGGCCGCGGATGCCGATCGCGGTCGGTCTCGCGATCTCCGCCATCGCCATCGGCTGGATCGCGTGGATCATGTCGCCCGACCTCACGTACTCGGCCATGGTCGCGCCGTTCCTGCTCGCCGGGCTCGGCATGGGGCTGATCTTCGCGCCGTCGTCGACCGCGGTCCTGATGGACATGCCAGAGACCGATCACGCCAAGGCGTCTGGCACGAACTCGACGCTGCGCGAGATCGGCACGGCGCTCGGCATCGCGGTGCTGACCGCGGTCTTCACCGGCGCCGGCGGGCAGCTGACCCCGACGGGCTATGTGGATGCCGCACAGAAGGCCGTCTTCGTCGGCGCCGCCGTGCTGGCGCTCGCCGCGATCGTGGCGCTCTGGCTGCCCGGGCGGAAGTCGATTCTCGCCGCTCGCTAGCCTTGAGCCCATGCGCATCGGGGTCATCGGGGCGGGGGCCATCGGGGGCGCCATCGCGGCACTGCTCGACCGTGCGGGGCACGAGGTCGAGGTGACGGCGCGCGGCGCGACCCTCGCCGCGATCGATTCCGCGGGGCTGCGCCTCGACGGCAAGTGGGGCGAGCACACCGCTCGCGTCACCGCCGCCGGGGCGCTCACCCGCACCCCGGAGCTGGCGTTCCTCGCGACGAAGGCGCAGGACGCGGCATCCGCTCTCGAACTGAATCGCGACCGCCTCGCGGGCGTGCCGCTCGTCGTCGTGCAGAACGGCCTCGAGGGGCTCGAGACCGTGCGGCGGGTGAGCCCCCGCTCCCCCGCCTTCGGCGCGCTCGCGCTCTACGCCGCGCAGAACGTGGAGCCCGGCCGGGTGACGATCACCGCGACCGGCACCACCGTGGTCGACCGGTCACGCGAGGCGGCCGCGCTGCTGGCATCCGTCATGCCTGCCCAGGTCACCGACAACTTCCGCGGCGCGCAGTGGACCAAGCTCGTGATCAACATGGTGAACGGAACGCCCGCGGCCACTGGGCTGCCGGTGCAGCAGACGGTCGCCGACGCGCGGCTGCGGCCGATCGTGACCGGGCTGATCCGAGAGGCGTCGCGGGTCGGGCTCGCGCACGGGGTGCGTTTCGATGCGATGCAGGGGCTGTCGCATGCCGGCGTGCGGTTCGCGGCCACTGCCCCGCTCTGGGCCGGCCAGCTGCTGCCGCGGCTGATGGCGCGGCGCATGGGCGCCGTTCCCAATCTCGGGTCGACGCTGCAGAGCATCAGGCGAGGGCAGCGCACCGAGATCGACTACCTGAACGGCGCCGTCGTCGCGCAGGCCGAGCAGGTCGGCCTGCGCGCGCCGGTCAATCAGACGGTGACGGCCGCGGTCCACGCGGTCGAGGACTCCGGCAGGTTCTTCTCGCCCGACGAGCTGGCAGAGCTCGTGCGCGCGGCCAGCGCCTCGTCCAGCCAGTCGTAGACCCCGCCACCGACCGCGGTCACCCGACCGAGCGCTCAAGGCCCGCCTTCAGATCGGCGGGAAGCGCGCCGACCACGGTCGTCGTCACGGTCGTCGCGACGGTGGGGGTGCCGGCCGGCACCGCGCCGATCGCCTCGGTCGCACCTTCAGGCTCGTTGAGGAACGACGTCCTGCCGGTGACGAGGCCTGTCGACGTGTCGATCGTCAGCCGATCGTCGCTGTGGATGCCGAGGAGCCGAAGGGTCGACAGGGTGCCGCTCGTGCCGAGCAGACTCACCCCAGGAATGAGCGCGAGCGCCTTGAACGAGGCCGCCCGCAGTCCTGCCGGCAGCAGATTCGACTGCAGGTCCGCGACGATGGCGTCGAAAACGAACTCGTTGTCGGCCGCGATCAGCGTGGGATCCGTCGAGTTGCCGTACCCGGCAGGCGACAGCTGCTGGCGGTAGAAGGCGAGCAGCGCGGCCGGGTCCGTCGGGACCGCCGAGGCGTCGACGTCGCTGCCGGCCGGCGAGTCGAGACGGGAGGGGCGCCCGCCGGCGTCGGACGCACCGGCCGGCACCATGCCGCCGCGGAAATACTGCACCGCGTTCGCATACATGCCGGGGTTCTCCGCCTGCTGTTGCGCGATCGCGGCATCCACGTCGTCGCCCGTCTTGTCCGAGATCATCACGGCGGTCGCGTTGTCGTCCTCGACCCACATGCCCGAACGGTCGGCGGGCACAAAGATCACGTTCGAGGAATGCGTGATCCACGATGCCGTCGAGCCCTGCCGGCGCTGCCCGTAGGTCCCGGGGCCTGCGGTGTTCAGCCGGGCGTAGTCGGTCTCGACGCGCAGGTACTGCCCGGGTGCGGGCTGCGCCGGGGCCGATCGGGGGGCGAGTCGGGCCGCACGGTTCAGCACCTCCTCCGCGCTCGCCGGCGGAACGGCGACAATGCCGGTGCCGCCGTGATGGCGGCCCGGCTTCGCGACCGGGCCGAGACCGCCGACGGATGCCACGACCAGCGCGACCGCGACGACTGCCGCCGCCGCGGTGGCGACACCCGCCCAGGCGAAGCCGCGTCGATGGCGGCGGCTCACCGCGCGCGGCGGCGCCTCGGCGGCGATCGCCTGCTCGAGCCGCGCGAGCGCCGCGTCGGTCTGCTCTGCGGTCGGCCCGTCGACGTCAGATCGCAGACGGCGCACCTGGTCCAAGGCATCCATCGCCCTCTCCTCTCGTATTCGCATCGGCACTGGTCAGATCTCGGATTCCGGCCGCATCGGCGGCCGCGGCGAGTTTGCGTCTCACCCGGTTCAGCCGGGAGCGCACCGTGCCGATCGGCACTCCGAGCGCCGCGGCGACGCCCGCGTAGTCGAGGTCGGCCCAGGCATACAGCAGCAGCGTCTCGCGGTCGCGGCGCGGCAGAGCGGCGATGGCAGGCGCCAGTCCGGCGACGTCCCGCTCGGCATCCAGCCGCTCGATGATCGCCTGCCCGCCGTCGCCGCCCTCGCGGAACGCCGCGGTGGCTGCTTCGAGGGCACGCAGGACCCGCGCCTCCCCCGCGCGGTGCCGCCGGATGAGCACCGTCGCGATGCCGAACAGCCAGGGCCCGGCATCCTCGTACTCGGTGTCGAACCGGGCGCGTCGGCGGAAGGCGACCACGAAGGTCTCCGACATGATGTCCTGCGCCGCCTCAGCGCCGACGCGCTTCGCCGCATAGCGGAAGATGCGATCGGAGTGCCGCGGGAACAGCAGGCCGAACATCGCCGGGTCCGTCTGGGAACCGACGACGATGTCTCGATCAGTGCTCACACCGGTACTTCCGCGATCGTGCCGATCGAGTTCACGCGACATCGACGGTGAACAGCTCGCCGACTTCGCAGTCGAGGGCGGCGCAGATCGCCTCGAGGGTGCTGAACCGCACGGCCTTCGCGCGGTCGTTCTTCAGCACCGAGAGGTTGACCACGCTCACGCCGGCCCTGGCCGACAGCTCGACCAGGGTCATGCCGCGCTCGGCGAGCAGCTCGTCGAGGTGGCAGCGGACAGCCGCCACTAGACGAGGCCCTCGCTGTCCTGCCGGTACGCCGCGCCGACGCGGAACACCGCGGCGAGCGCGAGCAACGCTGCCGCCACGTAGAGCGGCCAGCCGATGAAGACGGTGACGCCCTCGTTGGTGTTCCACAGGCCGTCCTGATCGGCTGGCGCGCCGGCGAGCACGGTCGTGAAAGCGAAGTCGGCGATTCCGCGCAGCGCGTCCGCCGCCTCGAAGCCGGCGAAGACGACACCCGCGAGCCACAGCAGCGCGACGTACGACGCCCGCGCGAACGGGACGCCGGCGGCCATGCGATTCGTGAGCACCACCAGGCACACGGCGATCCCCGCTCCGGTGAGGATGGCGACGATGTCCGCCAGGCCGTGCATCACGATCGTGCCGACGGGGATGCCCGCGACGGTCGCCGTCATCTCGGTGAAGTGCGCCGTGCTGCCCGGAACGATGAACGCCGCTCCGGAGAAGGTGTTCCCGGTCGGCTGAGGCACCGGGTAGTCCGTGCTCCAGGTCCACGTGATGCCACTCGCTCGGCTTCCGAGATCCCTGAGCAGCTGATTGACGGCATCGAACAGCTGGATCGCTGAGAGGACGAGGTAGAGCAGCGAGATCCAGAACACGAACCGCAGCGCCCCGGACTTCGCCAGAGGGCGGGCGATCTCGTCGGTGAGAGCCATCCGCTGAACATATCGATTTTCGTTATGCCTGTCGATATCCTCACCAGGGGTGCCGCTAGGCGGCCGACCAGCCCGTCCAGCGCTGGGCGCGGATCGCGATGACCGGGCCGTCGGGCCGGCGAGCTCGGTACTGCGGGTAGCGAGCGACGAGGACATCGATCGGATGCCTGAGCTCACCGGCATCCGTCAGCACCGTCGCCTCGCCGTCGACTCGCGCCCACCACAGCTCGTCCCAATCGTCGCCGTACGCGTCGACCAGCAATGCGACCTGGGGATTCTCGGCGATGTTGCGCAGCCGTCGAAGATTCGGCGACGACTTCGGCTTGAAGTCGACGGCGATGTAGATGAGCTCGCCCTCAGGCGCGAAGACGACCGGGACGAGGTGCGGCGCACCGTCGCGGCCGACGGTTGCGAGCCGCGCCACGCGGGCGGAGGCGACGCGTGCCCGCGCATCCGCCTCACTCAGCTTCACTCGGTCACCGGGTCGAATGTCGGGTACCCGAGCCGTTCTGCGACGGTCTGCATGGTGAGGTCGTGCGTGACGACCGTCGCGTCGAGCCCGCTGGCGATGACCGAGCCGAGGTGGATCGCATCGAGGGTCTTGAGGGGAGGCTCGATCGACTCGGCCGCGGCGAGCACACCCTCTGTCACGGGAACGAGCGAGAACACATCCAGCACCTCATCGCGCAGCCGAACCGGGAGTTCCTCGCGCCGCAGCACCCTGGTGAGCTCGGTGCGCAGCAGACGCGACGAGACCAGGGCATCGCTTTGCCCGGCGCTGACAGCGTCGATCCAGACGGCTGCGGATGGCGAATGCCCCAACAGCGCGCGCAGCGCGACGGAGGCGTCGACATAGTAGGTCGTCAACGGTCGCGCTCGTCGGCGAGCAGCTCGTCGATGGTCGCAGCGCTCGTCAACTCGTGCCGCGGAAGGTCGGCGAGACGAGAGCCGCCCGATCGCTTCGGCTCGACGAGCAGAGGGACGGCCGCCAACGGCACGATTCGCGCGATCTCACGGTCATGCCGCGTGACCCGGTACGTCTCACCGGCCTCGACGTCGGCGAGCATCGCCGTCGGGTTCTGCCTGAGCTGGCCGACCGTGATCGACTTCATGACTCGATGGTACGCGAATGTCTACCGATGTCTACGCCTGACCATGGCGCTCAGCGACTGACTAGGCTCGCCACGTGGCCGACAATGCACAGCTCATCCGCTCGCGCGAGTTGTACGGCGGGGTGCCGTATGCCTACGCCGCGACCGCGCCGGCGGATGCCCGGCTGGTCCACCTCGCCGGCGCGTGCCCTCTGAACGCCGACGGCTCGACGGCGGCGGTCGGGGACTACGAGGGCCAGACCCTGACGTGTCTCGAGAACCTGCGCATCGCGCTCGGCGACGCCGGTGCCGAGCTCACGGATGTCGTGTTCCTGCGCGTTCTCGTCGCCTCGAACCGACAGCAGGACCTCTCCGCGGCCTGGGCGACGGTGCGCACGGCGTTCGGCGACCACGACGCACCCGGCACGCTGTTCGGTGTCACCGTGCTCGGCTGGCCCGATCAGCTCGTCGAGATCGAGGCGATCGCCGCCGTGCGCTGACGGCGCCTCAGCGGCCGCCCGTGAGGGAACGGCTGCGTTGTGCCGCGCCGGCCGCACCATACGGGTATGCGTCGACGCGGGGCGAGCTCGCGCCCGACAGCTCGGCGAGCTCGTCCGGCGAGAGCTCGAGCTCGACGGCGCCGAGATTGTCGGCGAGCTGCTCGAGGTTCCGTGCCCCGAGGATCACGCTCGTCACCGCAGGCTGCGCGCCGAGCCAGGCGAGGGCGACCTGCGACATCGAGACCCCGCGCGCCTCGGCGACGCGCCCCACCGCATCGAGGACCGACCACGTGCGGTCGTCGGCGTTCCGCGCCTGCCAGGCCTCCATGCCCCGCTTCGGGTTCTCGCCGAGGCGCGTCGCGCCGGTCGGGTCCACGTCGCGCCGGTACTTGCCGCTCAGCCAGCCGCCCGCGAGCGGCGACCACGGCAGCAGGCCGATGCCGGCGTCGAGCGCGGCGGGGACGACCTCGTGCTCGATGCCGCGCACGAGCAGGTTGTACTGCGGCTGCAGGGTGACCGGGGCCGGCCAGCCGTGCGCCTTCGCCACGTGCACAGCCTTCGTCAGCTGCCAGCCGAGGTAGTTCGAGAAGCCGTAGTAGGCGATCTTCCCGGCTGCGACGGCCTCGGCGAGGAATCCGAGCGTCTCCTCGACCGGTGTGTGCGCGTCCCACGCATGCATCTGGTAGACGTCGATCTGCTCGACGCCGAGGCGCGTGAGCGAGGCGTCCAGCGCGCGACCGAGGTGACGGCGGCTGAGCCCCAGATCGTTCACGCCGTCGCCCATGGGGAAACGGCCCTTCGTCGCGATGACGATGTCCTTCGCCTCGGTCGGATGCGCCGCGAGCCAATGACCGATGATCGTCTCCGAGCCGCCACGGCTGTAGACGTCGGCGGTGTCCACGAAATTGCCGCCCGCGGCGACGAACGCGTCGAGGATCGCGTGCGACGTGGGCTCATCGGCCTCCGCGCCGAACGTCATCGTGCCGAGGGTGTGCGCAGAGACGACGGTGCCGCTTGCGCCCAGGGTGCGGTAATGCATGGTTTTCTCCTTACCCGGCTGACCGACGGGGCGATCAGCAGGAGTCGCTGAGGATCCGCTTCGGCACGTCAGGCGACGACGTGTCGACGACGGCGGATGCCGAGAAGAACGGCGTCGCGGCGACGAGGTACTCATCGTCGGGCTCGGCCTGCTGCGCGTCGACGTAGACCAGGAAGTGCCAGATGCCCTTGAACGCGCCGAGCAGGTAGGCGCCGTCGACGATCAGCACGGCATCCGCCGGCGCGGTCTTCCACTCCGACAGGGCAGGCACATCACGGGCCGCGTCGAAGGCCGAGGTCTGGAACCCTGTGCTGCCCGCGAGCCGCCACGGGTCGAGCAGCACGCGACGGAAGGTCGTCTCGTCGTAGGCCTGGTCGCCGGAGCCACGGATCGCTCGCGGCTTCAGGAAGTCGCCCATCGAGGCACGGAACGCGGGCACGCCGCCGTCGTCGAACACCGCGGCGAGGTCGTCGGCGAGCGCGTGAGCTCCCGAGCCGGGGAATCCGTCGACGCCGATGATGCGCCGGCCGCGCGGGTAGTTGGACAGGATCTCGTCGCGCAGACCGCGGAGGAACTCGACGCGGGGTGTAGACACGAGCTGCATGCCTCGAGCGTACGCCGCGGAATAGGCTTTTCCGGTGCCCGAGACCACGACCACGACCACGACCCTGAGCGAAGCGGTCAACGGCTGGTTCCTGGCCAACGCCCGCGAGCTGCCATGGCGTGAGAGCGGATGCTCGGCCTGGGGCATCCTCGTCTCGGAATTCATGCTGCAGCAGACTCCGGTCGCCCGCGTGCTGCCGCAGTGGCAGGCTTGGCTCGAGCGCTGGCCGACGCCGGGCGCCCTCGCCGCGGTGCCGCCGGGCGAGGCCGTGCGCGCCTGGAACCGGCTCGGCTACCCACGCCGTGCGCTCTGGCTGCACGCATGCGCCGTCGCGATCACCGAGCAGCATGGCGGCAAGGTGCCGCGCGACGTGGACGCACTGCTCGCTCTTCCCGGCATCGGCCCGTACACGGCGCGCGCCGTCGCCGTCTTCGCGTACGGTGTGCGGGCTCCCGTAGTCGACACGAACGTGCGGCGCGTGCTGGCGCGAGCCGTTGACGGGCAGGCCGAGCCGGGCCCGCCGTCTGCCGTGCGCGATCTCGCCGCGATGTCTGCCGTGCTGCCCGTCGACGACGCCGAGGCGCGCGTCTTCAACGCCGGCGCGATGGAGCTCGGCGCGCTGGTCTGCACGGCCCGCGCACCGCTGTGCGGCGACTGCCCGCTGGCATCCGCCTGCGCCTGGCGCATCGCGGGGTACCCGTCTTACGACGGGCCGCGGCGCGCGGTGCAGAAGAAGTACGAGGGCAGCGACCGTCACGTGCGCGGACTCATCATGCGCGAGCTGCGCGCGGCTCACGTGCCCGTGACGGATGCCGAGGTAGCGGCGCTCTGGCCCGACGAGGTCCAGCTCGCGAGGTCTCTCGCGGGCCTCGTCGCCGACGGCCTCGCCGTGCGCGACGGCACGGGCTACGTGCTTCCGTGAAGGCGGCTTCAAGGTGCTTCATGGGCGCCGCAAGTAGCCTGAGGTGATGCCCGAATCGCCGCTCTCCGCCTCGCCGTACGAGGTGCTCGGCGTCGACGCGCGCGCCAGCGAGGACGAGCTGAAGCGGGCGTACCGCAGGCGCTTGCGCGAGACCCACCCCGACACGGGCGGCTCGGCCGCAGAATTCCGCGCCGTGCAGGAGGCGTGGGAGCGCATCGGGACGCCGGAGGCGCGGGCGATCTTCAACAGGTCCAGGTCTCCGTTCAGCGCCGCGGGCGGCGCCGAGTCGGGCGGCGGGGGCGCGAGTGACGACGAGCACGTCTGGGCGACCTCGCGCACCGAGGGGGTGCGCCGTGACACGCGGCCCCGCGCCCGCTCATACGGCCACCCCGGCGGCTGGCGCCGCGAGCGCTACCTCGCGATGATGCGCGAATGGGCCGGCCGCGGCACAGCGCTCGATGACCCCTACGACCCCGCGTTGGTGCGAACCGCGCCGTACGAGATCCGACACACGCTCGCCGACGCGCTCGCCGAAGAGGCGACCGCGCGGGCCACTGCAGACCTCGGCATCGGCTACACGGTCTGGCACGACGTGTTCGCCCACGACGGCGGCAAGATCGATCATCTCGTGCTCGGTCCGACGGGTCTGTTCGCGCTCCAGTCCGAGGACTACGGCGGCGCTGTCACCGTGAAACGCGGCGAGCTGATCCCGGCGGAGCCGGGGGTGCAGCTCGACGGCCGTCCCGCGCACGACCTGGCCGAGCGGGCGCGCCACCTCGGTCGCGCGCTCGGCGTGAAGTTCGCCGGCGCGATCGTCGTGCTGCCCGACGACGCGCTCGAGGCGCCGGGGGTGGAGATCGGAAAGTACCGGGGCATCGCGCTCCTCGCGGTGCAGAGCTCGGTGCTCGGCCACCTGCTGCGCGAGGGTGTGCCCGGCGTGCCCCGCGCGCTCGGGCTCGACCTGTTCGAGGTGCGCAGCCGCCTCCAGCGCGGCGTTCGCTTCATTTAGTTGCCGCAGGAATCCGCAACCGACTTGCGAAAACGGATGCCTTCGCCTTAGCTATTTAGGTAATGCTTACCTTACCCACTGAGCTCGACCGCGTCCGCGACGACCGTCCCGCCTACCGCCCGTTCCGCGTGGCCGTGCGCTCGGTCGCCCGGCTCTCGCCGTCGTTCCTCCGGGTGACCTTCGCGGGTGACGAGCTGGCCGACTTCGGCCGGGCGGGCCTCGACCAGCGCGTCAAGCTGCTGCTTCCGCTCGAGGGCGCCGACGCGCCCCGCGGTTTCGAGCACCTCGGCATCTGCTCGCCCGACGCCGTCGCCGACGGCAGCTGGTACGAGCTCTGGCGAGCGGCCCCTGAGCATCTGCGCAACCCGTTCCGCACCTACACGGTCCGGGCGATCCGCCAGCAGGAGCGGGAGCTCGACGTCGACTTCGCCGTGCACGGCGACGGCGGCCCCGCCAGCCGCTGGGTGCGCAGCGCCCGCGCGGGCGATGAGGTCGTCATCGTGGGCCCCGACGACCGGTCGACGGGCTGGCGCATCGGGCTCGACTGGCATCCCGGCACGCGCGACGAGCTGCTGCTCGTCGGCGACGAGACCGCGGTGCCTGCCGTGTGCTCGATCCTCGAGTCGCTCGAGCCGGGCGTGCGGGCGCGGGCATTCCTCGAGATCCCCGAGGCGGCGGACGCGCTCGACGTCGCGCTCGGCTGCCCCGATCACGCGGTGACCTGGTTGCCCCGGAACGGCGGCGCCCGCGGCGAGCGCCTCATCGCCGAGGTGCGCGACTGGGCGCTCGCCCGGCGGCACCTCGTCGCTCCGGCATCCGTCGGCGGTCGCGCCGCAGCGTCGTCGAGCACAGACACGACGTCGCTGGCGAGCGCCGAATCCGACACAGACCCCGGACTCGTGTGGGACTCACCCGCCGAGGCAGCCGACACCGGCTTCTACGCCTGGATCGCCGGCGAGACGCAGACCGTCGTCACCCTGCGCCGCTTCCTCGTCAGAGAGCTCGGGGCCGACCGCGGCAGGGTCGCCTTCATGGGCTACTGGCGCCAGGGGCGGGCGGAGCTCGCCTGACATGTCCTCCACCCACAGAGCCACGATCTTTGTGGCGTCCTTCGTCGCGCTCGCCCTGCTCACGCTGCTGAGCCTGGGGCTCGGCGCCGAGTCGCTCTCGCTCGCCCAGCTGCTGCACGCTCTGGCACACCCGTTGGGCGGCGGCCAGCCCGAGCGGATCGTCATCGGGCTGCGGCTGCCGCGCACCGCCGTCGCGCTGGTCGCAGGTGCCGCTCTCGGCCTCGCGGGCGCCGTCATGCAGGGCGTCACCCGCAACCCGCTCGCCGACCCCGGTCTGCTCGGCGTGAATGCGGGCGCCTCGCTCGCCGTCGTGACGGCCATCGGGGCCTTCGGCGTCTCGACCGCATCGGGCTACGTGTGGTTCGCGTTCGGCGGCGCGGCCGTCGCCGCGGCGGTCGTCTACGCGATCGGCGTGCTCGGCTCGGGTGGCGCGACCCCCGTCAAGCTCGCGCTGGCGGGCGCAGCGCTGACTGCGACCCTCACGTCGATCACCACGCTCGTGCTGCTCTCGCACCAGGACGTGTTCCAGCAGTTCCGGTTCTGGCAGGTTGGGTCGGTCGCGGGCCGCTCACTGCACGACGTCGGCGTCATCGCCCCGTTCGCGGCGGTCGGCGCAGTGCTGGCGCTCGTCGGTGGCCGGATGCTGGACGTGCTCGCCCTCGGCGACGACGCCGCCCGCGGGCTCGGCCTCAACGTGCCTCTCGCCCGCGCGATCTGCGCCGTCGCGGTCGTGCTGCTCGCCGGCGGCGCGACGTCGATCGCGGGCCCCGTGGTCTTCGTCGGACTGGTCGCCACGCACGCGGCCCGGCCCCTCGCCGGCCAGGACCACCGCACGCTGATCGCGCTCGCCGGCCTCGTCGGAGCGGGGCTGCTCGTGGCATCCGATCTCATCGGCCGGTTCATCGCCCCACCTGGCGAGCTCGAGGCCGGCGTCGTCATCGCGCTGATCGGCGCGCCCGTGATGATCGCGCTGGTGCGCAGGCGGCGGGCGGTGATGACCGCGTGACGATTCAGCTCGGGGCAGCGGATGCCTCCGCCGTACCCGCCCTCGCCGTGCGCCAGGCGCTTCGTCTGGGCCGGCGTCGGCGTGCTCTCGCGGTGAGCGGTCTTGCCGCGGCAGTCCTGCTCGTCGGGGTGCTGAGCCTCAGCCTCGGGACGATCCCGGTTCCTGCGACGCGCCTGCCCGCCGTGCTCGCCGGCCACGGCGACCCGCTCGAGAACCTCGCCGTGCTGACCCTGCGACTGCCGCGCTGGACGACCGGCGCACTCGTCGGCGTCGCCCTCGGCCTCGCCGGCGCGCTGTTCCAGACGACGCTGCGCAACCCGCTCGCGAGCCCCGACATCCTCGGCATCTCCGGCGGCGCGAGCGTCGCCGCCGTCACCGCGATGCTCGTCTTCCACGCGACCGGCGTCGGCGTGCCGCTCGCCGCGCTCATCGGCGGTGCCGTCGTGGCCGCCATCATCGGCCTGCTGTCGTGGCGCGAGGGTTTCGCCGGGCAGCGCTTCGTGCTGATCGGCATCGCCGTCGCGTTCCTCGCGAGCGGCGGCCTGTCGTACCTGATCACCCGCGCCGACGTGCGCGCGGCGCAGCAGGCGCTCGCCTGGACGGTCGGCAGCGTCAGCGATCCGAGCTGGCCCGAGACCGGCCTGCTCGCCGCCGCTCTCGTGGTGCTCGTGCCGCTCGCGCTCTGGCTCGCCGTTCCGCTGCGCGTGCTCGCCATGGGGTCGGATGCCGCGCACGGCCTCGGCGTGCGGCCCGTCGCCATGACGGTGCTCGCGACGGCGACGGGTGTCGCGCTGGCGTCCGTCGCCACGGCCGTGGCCGGCCCGGTCGCGTTCGTCGCGTTCGTCGCCGCTCCGATCGCGCGCCGCATCGTCGGCGCGGGCGGGCTGCAGCCGGTGGCATCCGCTCTCACGGGCGTCGCGCTCGTGACCGCGGCCGACTTCGTGGCGGCCAGACTCGGCGACTTCCAGGCGCCGGTCGGGCTCGTCACCGGCGTCGTCGGCGCCCCCTACCTGCTCTGGCTGCTGACCAGGAAGGACGGTATCGGCGCATGAGCGCGGCCCTCACCCCCGCGACCCCGCGCACGCTCGCCGCGCACGGCCTGCAGCTCGCCTACGACGGCCACGTCATCGTGCCAGGCCTCGACCTCGAGCTCGCCCCCGGCCGCATCACCGCGATCATCGGCGCGAACGGCAGCGGCAAGTCGACCGTGCTGCGCGGGCTCGCCCGGCTGCTCGCGCCACGCGCGGGCGACGTCACGCTCGACGGCGAGGACCTGCGCGGCATCCCCGGGCGGCGCCTCGCACGCATGCTCGGCATCCTGCCGCAGGAGCCCATCGCGCCAGAGGGCGCCACCGTCGCCGAACTGGTCATGCGCGGCAGGCATCCGCATCAGGGCGTGTTCGGCGGCCGCAGCGCCGCCGATGAGGCCGTCGTCGCCGAGGCGCTGCACCTCACCGACACCGCGGAGCTCGCCGGCCGTCGCCTCGGCGAGCTCTCCGGAGGCCAGCGCCAGCGTGTCTGGATCGCCCTCGCGCTCGCGCAGAACCCGGACGTGCTGCTGCTCGACGAGCCGACCACGTTCCTCGACATCGCGCACCAGCTCGAGGTCCTCGACCTGCTGGCCGAGCTGAACGCGCGCCTCGGCACGACCGTCGTCATGGTGCTGCACGACCTCAATCTGGCTGCTCGCTACGCGGACGAGCTCGTCGTCGTTGCCGACGGCCGAGTGCTCGCCGCAGGCTCCCCCGCCGACGTCATCACCGAGCCGGTGCTCTCCGCCGCGTTCGGACTCGCCGCCCGGGTCATCGCCGACCCGGAGACCGGCTCGCCGCTTGTCATCCCCACCGCACGCAAGACGCGCGGAGACCGCACAAAGCCGGCCGAAGCGGCCGGCTTCGAGAACAACAGTAGGGAAAACTCATGACCCCACGACGCAAGGCGCTCATCGGCGCGGCCGTCGCCGTCATCGCCGCACTCGGCCTGGCCGGTTGCTCGTCGGCCGACAACGGCAGCGGCGCATCGCAGCCGACGAGCTCGGCGAAGGCATCCGCCGTCACCATCCATGACGCGTTCGGCGACACCGTCATCGCATCCAAGCCGAAACGCGTCGTCACGCTCGGCTGGGGCTCGACCGAGGCGGCACTCGCGATCGGCGTCGACCCCGTCGCGATGCCGTTCCAGGCGTACGCCGGCGACAAGGACGGCGTGCTGCCCTGGATCAAGGACTACGTCGCCAAGAACAAGCTCGAGATGCCGAAGGTGCTGCCGAACACGACCGACGACCCGCCCTACGAGGCGATCGCCGCGGCGAAGCCCGACCTGATCCTCGCACCCTACTCGGGCCTCACCCAGAAGCAGGACCAGCTGCTCAAGGCGATCGCACCCACCGTCGCCTACCCGGACCAGCCGTGGGCGACGCCGTGGAAGGACATCATCTCGATCTCGGGCACGGCGCTGTTCGAGCCCGCGAAGGCGACGAAGGTGCTCGACGGGATCGAGACGCAGATCAAGGATGCCGCCGCCGCCCACCCCGAGTTCAAGGGCAAGTCGATCGCCGAGGTCTGGGCGTCGCCGCAGGAGTTCGACGTCTACAAGAAGGAGGACCCGCGCGTGCAGTTCGCGCTCGACCTCGGCTTCACCTCCGCCCCGAGCGTCGACCAGCTCGCGAACGGCGACCAGACGTTCTACTACGCGCTCAGCACCGAGAAGGTCGACCAGCTCACGAGCGATGTGCTCGTCTCCTACGGCGACACGGATGCCTCACAGCAAGCATTCCTCACTTCCAGCTACGGTTCGGGGATGAGCCAGGTGAAGGCCGGGGCCGTCGCGCAGCTGACCGGCCCGGCGTTCATCTCGGCCGTCTCGCCGCCCACTGCGCTGTCGCTGTCGTGGGGTCTCAAGGACTACGTCGCGGCGCTCTCGAAGGCGGCGAAGGCCGCCGGCTGACACAGGCTCCCCCGACGGTTCTGGACGTTCGGGGGCACAGGGAAGGGCCCGGGGAGGATCGCTCTCCGGGCCCTTTCGTGAGGCATCCGATCTATTCTTCGATCTCGTCCTCGTCGTACTCGCGCGGCTTGACGTACGGGTCCTCGTCGCCGGCGTAGTGCGCGGTCTCAGCGAGCGCGGCCACCTCGGAGTCGCGTGCTGCCGCTGAGCGCAGCAGCTCGTCGATGTGGGCGGCGTTCTCGGGGATCGCGTCGGCGATGAACTCGAGCGTGGGGGTGAGTCGCACGCTGATGTTGCGACCCACCTCGGTGCGCAGCATGCCGGTCGCGGCCTTGAGAGCCGCGGCCGAATCCGTGCGCTCCTGCTCGGTCCCGTAGACCGTGTAGAAGACGGATGCATGCTGCAGGTCGCCCGTCACCCGGACGTCCGTGATCGTCACGAAGCCCAGGCGCGGGTCGCGCAGCCCCTTCTCGAGGCGCTTCGCGATCACGACCTTGATGCGGTCTGCCAGCTTCCTGGCGCGTTCCGGATCCGCCATGTCCTAACCTCGCGGCTTCTCAACCATTTCGATGGTCTCGATCTCGTCGCCGACCTGGATGTCGTTGAACTTGCCGAGGCCGATGCCGGCCTCGAAGTCCGTGCGCACCTCGGTGACGTCGTCCTTGAAGCGACGCAGCGACTCGATGGCGAGGCCGTCGGCCAGCACCACCCCGTCGCGGATGACGCGCGCCTTGGCGTTGCGCGTGATCGTGCCGCTGCGGACGTAGACACCCGCGATGTTGCCCCACTTGGACGAGCGGAACACCTCGCGGATCTCGGCGAGACCCGACTGCACCTCTTCGAACTCCGGCTTGAGCATGCCCTTGAGGGACTGCTCGATGTCGTCGATCGCGTTGTAGATGACCGAGTAGAACCGGATGTCGACACCCTCGCGGGCGGCGCGCTCGCGGGCCTTGACGTCCGGGCGGACGTTGAAGCCGACGATGATCGCGTTGTCGATCGTCGCGAGGTCCACGTCGGACTCGGTGATCGCGCCGACGCCGCGGTGGAGGATGCGCAGCTGGACGCTGTCGTCGACCTCGATCTTGAGCAGCGACTCCTCGAGCGCCTCGACGGCACCGGAGACGTCACCCTTGATGATGAGGTTGAGCGACTCGACCTTGCCCTCTTCGAGAGCGCGGGTGAAGTCCTCGAGGCTGATGCGCTTGCGGGCCTTGGCCAGCTGGGCGTTGCGCTCGGCCGCCTCGCGCTTCTCGGCGATCTGGCGGGCCGTGCGGTCGTCCTCCGTCACGATGAAGGTGTCACCGGCGCGCGGCACCGACGACAGACCCTGCACCTGGACGGGGCGGCTCGGCAGAGCCTCCGCGACGTTCTCGCCGTTCTCGTCGAGCATCGCGCGGACGCGGCCGTAGGCCGTGCCTGCGACGATCGAGTCGCCGACATGCAGCGTTCCGGACTGGATGAGGACGGTCGCCACGGCGCCACGGCCCTTGTCGAGCTTGGCTTCGATCGCCACACCGCGCGCGTCCTTGTCGGGGTTCGCGCGCAGATCGAGACCCGCGTCTGCCGTGAGCAGCACCGCCTCGAGAAGCTCGGTGAGACCGATGTTCTCGCGCGCCGACACGTCGACGAAGATCGTCTCGCCGCCGTACTCCTCGGCCACGAGGCCGAACTCGGTGAGCTGCTGGCGCACCTTGGCCGGGTTGGCGTCGGGCTTGTCGATCTTGTTGACCGCGACCACGATCGGCACGTCGGCCGCCTGCATGTGGTTCAGCGCCTCGATGGTCTGCGGCATGATGCCGTCGTCCGCCGCGACTACGAGGATCGCGATGTCGGAGACCTGCGCACCGCGGGCACGCATGGCGGTGAACGCCTCGTGACCGGGGGTGTCGATGAAGGTGATGGCGCGCTCGGCGCCTTCGTGCTCCGTCCACACCTGGTACGCACCGATGTGCTGCGTGATGCCGCCGGCCTCGCCTGCGACCACGTTGGTCTGGCGGATCGCGTCGAGCAGGCGGGTCTTGCCGTGGTCGACGTGGCCGACGACGGTGACCACAGGCGGCCGGGGCAGCAGGTCCTCGTCGGACTCGTCCTCGAGCTCCTGCTCGAGGTCGATGTCGAAGCCCTCGAGGAGCTCCTTGTCCTCGTCCTCTGGGGAGACGATCTGGATCTTGTAGCCGAGCTCCGCGCCGAGCACCTCGAAGGTGGCCTCGTCGAGCGACTCGGTCGCCGTCGCCATCTCACCGAGGTGGAAGAGGACGGTGACCAGGTTGCCGGGGCTCGCGTCGATCTTGTCCGCGAAGTCGGAGATCGACGAGCCGCGACGCAGCCGGACGATCGTCGAGCCGTCGCCGCGGGGAACGCTCACGCCGCCGAGCGACGGTGCCTCCCGCATCTCGAACTCTTGGCGCTTCGTCCGCTTCGACTTGCGGGCGCGGCTCTTGCCGCCGCCACGGCCGAACGCACCGGCGGTACCGCCACCGGGGCCACGACCGCGGCCGCCGCCGCCACCGGGGCGCGGGCCGCCGAAGCCGCCGCCAGGAGCGCCGCCACCTGGGCGCTGGAAACCACCTGCACCGGCGCCGCCGGGACGCTGGAAGCCGCCTGCGCCGCCCGGACGACCGGGACCGCCAGGGCGGCCCTGACCAGCGCCCTGGCGCTGGAAGCCCTGACCGGGGCGGGGCGCGCCGGGGCGCGGAGCACCCGGACGGGGTGCGCCGGGGCGCGGAGCCTGAGGCCGCGGGATGTTGCCGGGCGAGGGGCGCTGGCCCATGCCCTGCGACGACGCGAACGGGTTGTTGCCGGGGCGCGGCGTGCCGGCTGGGCGCTGGCCCATGCCCTGCGACGACGCGAACGGGTTGTTGCCGGGGCGCGGCGTGCCCTGCGGGCGCGGCGCGGCCGGCTTGGCCGCACTGGGCGCGGAACCGCCACGCGGGGCATCCGTCTGCTCGGCCGCCGGGCGTTCGGCCGGTGCCTGCGCGGCGGGCGCGGGCGCCTCGGCCACGGGGGCGGCTTCGGCCTTCGCGGCAGGAGCAGGTGCCGGGCGCGGTGCGGCCGGCTTGGCCGGGCCGGGCTTCGCGGAAGCTGCCGGCGCCTTCGCGCCGGCGTCGCCGGAGACCAGCTCTGGGTGGTCCTTGATGTATGCCGTGAGCTTGCGCACGGCGGGGGGTTCGATGGTCGACGAGGGAGTCTTCACGAACTCCTTCAACTCGCCGTTGAGGATTTCGACCGCAGCCTTGCTCTCGATTCCGAGGTTCTTGGCGATCTCACTCACGCGTGGTTTGGCAGCCACATTTCTCCTGTTCCGAGGCCCGCCCTCGGTTCAGGGCAGGCGCTAGTGGTGGACGGGTCTCATTTCGAGCCGCTCATTAGTTGTCCATTAGCCGTTCAGCCTGTTCTCTAGCTGGTGCGCGATCGATACCGTTTCGATCGCGCCTGACACCCGCAGCGCTCGCCCGAAGGCTTTGCGCTGGAGCGCCTTCTTCACGCATTCCGGGCTCGGGTGGAGCCACGCACCCCGACCCGGCAGTGTGGCGGACTCGTCCACCACGATGACGGATTCTTGGACGACGACCCTCAGAAGAGAGGATCTCGGAGCGCGAGAACGGCACCCGATGCACGTTCTGACGGGTTCCATTCTAGACCCCTGCCTTTAGCAGCGCTGACAGCGCAGCAGCAGAAATGCCGGGAGAGGTGTTCCCCCGGCATCCCCTGTCACTCACTGAGCCGAGTCGGGCTGGATGTCGATCTTCGCGCCCGTGAGCTTCGCGGCGAGGCGGGCGTTCTGCCCTTCCTTGCCGATCGCGAGCGAGAGCTGATAATCCGGCACGAGTGCGCGCACGGCCTTGAGGTTCTCGTCGACGACGTACGCCTTGGTCACCTTCGCCGGGCTGAGGGCGGATGCCACGAACGCGGCGAGATCCGGCGAGTAGTCGACGATGTCGATCTTCTCGTTGTTGAGCTCCGCCGTGACGGCGCGCACGCGCGACCCCATCTCGCCGATGCACGCGCCCTTGGCGTTGATGCCGGGCTCGACGGCGCGCACCGCGATCTTGGTGCGGTGCCCCGCCTCACGCGCGAGCGACACGATCTCGACCAGGCCGCCCGCGATCTCGGGAACCTCCAGCGCGAACAGCTTGCGCACGAGCGCCGGGTGGGTGCGGCTCACCGTGATCTGCGGGCCTTTGAGACCCTTCGCCACACTCGTCACGTAGACGCGGATGCGGGAGCCGTGGGCGTATTCCTCGCCGGGCACCTGCTCCTCAGGGGGCAGAATCGCCTCGATCGAGCCGAGGTCGACGTGCACCATGCGGGGGTTGGGGCCCTGCTGGATGACGCCCGCGACGATGTCGCCCTCGCGGCCCTTGAACTCGCCGAGCACCGACTCGTCCTGGATGTCGCGCAGGCGCTGGTTGATGACCTGCTTCGCCGCGAACGCCGCGATGCGACCGAAGTCGCTGGGGCTGTCCTCTGCCTCGCCGATGACGTTGCCCTCGTCGTCGAGCTCAGGGACGTAGACGGTGACGTGCCCCGACTTGCGATCGAGGTGCACCCGCGCGGCGGGCTGCTTCGTCGCAGTCTCTGCGTGCGGGGCGGGAGCGGCGCCGGGGGCGCCGTGGTGGTGCGGTTCGGCCTGCCCGGTGTGCTTCAGGTAGGCGGTCAGAATCGCCTGCTCGATGATGTGGACGAGCTCGTCGAAGGGGATCTCCTTCTCGCGCTCCATCAATCGCAGGACGCTGAGGTCGATGTCCATATGCCGGCCTCCTCAATATTGACTTTCCGGTATTCAGTTCAGCGCCCGGGTCATTCCAGCGCGCACAGCAGCCCACGCTCGCGCGCAGGCTAAACAACCAGTCTACCCGAGCATTCGGCGCCGAGGCCAGGCGTGCTCTTGACGCGGCATCTCATTTCAGTGTTAATCATCGTTAACATGAAAACGACTCGCACCTACGTGATGCGCGAACGCGCCGAGCGGGCCGAGCGGACGCGCGAGCGCGTCCTCACGGCCACCGTCGCACTCGGCTATTCCCGACCGCTCGCGCAGTTGACGCTGCAGGCCGTCGCTGACCGCGCGGGCGTGTCGGTGCAGACGGTGCTGCGCCAGTTCGGCACCCGCGACGAGCTGATCGCGGCGGCGATCGAGCACGAGCAGGGCCAGGTGCGCGACGATCGCGTCGCCGACCCCGACGATCTGGCCGCGTCGCTGCGCTCGCTGCTCGTCGAGTACGAGCGCCTCGGCGACGGCATGATCCGCATCCTCGGGCAAGAGGAGTGGGAACCCGCGGCCGCCGCGATCACCGGGCCCGGTCGCGCGCTGCACCGGAGCTGGGTGATGCGAGCGTTCGCCCCTGCCATCGCCGCCGCAGCCGACGCTGCGGCCGCGACCGACCTGCTCGTCGCCGCGACCGACCTCTACGTCTGGAAGCTCTTCAGGCGCGATCGCGGGCTCGGCCGCGACGCCACGGCGGCGCGCATCCGCGCGCTCGTCGACGCGGTGCTCGCGTCGCTCCCCTCTGGGCCGGGTGCGCCCGAAGCATCCGGCCCCTCCCCCAGTTGAAACGGAGACGCCCGTGTCTCGCATCATGTTCGTGTCGGCCGATGCAGGCGGAAATCTGCCGCCCGCGCTCGCCCTCGCCCGCACCCTCGCCGCGCACGGCCATGAGGTCGCGATCGCCGGCAGCCCCCGCCAGAGCACGCGCGTCGGCGACGTCGCCTTCCGCTCACTGCCGGCGCTCGCGGACTGGCCGGACCCGACCGCGCCGTGCTCGGCCGTCGCCACCGTGCGGAAGTATCTGCGCCTCGCCGCCTCGCGCCGCATCGCCGCAGATGCCGCCGCAGCGGCCCGCGACTGGGCGGCCGACGCCGTCGTCGTGGACTGCATGATGCCGTCATCCGCCCAGGCCGTTCACGAGAGCGGGAAGCGCACCGCGATCCTCTTCCACACGCTGCTGTCGTACTGGACGGGACCGTGGGCGCACGGCCCCATCGGCGGACTCGCACGGCTCGCTGGCACCGACGCGGTGCGGGCCTGGTCGCAGGCCGACGCCCGCCTCGTCACGACCGTGCGGGAGCTGGATTCCGGCTCACTGCCCGAGACGAGCTGGATCGGCACGACCGAGAGCGGGGTCGCGGCGATGCCGGCCGAGCCGCCCCTCGTGCTGGTCAGCTTCAGCAGCATCTTCTACCCGGGCCAGGCGGCCGCGTACCGGAACGTGATCGCCGCGCTCGGAACGCTGCCGGTGCGCGCGATCGTGACGATCGGCGCCGGCGAGTCGATCGGCGGTGAGACACCGCCCAATGTCGAGGTGCGCGGCTACGCCGATCATTCGCAGCTCATGCCCGGCGCCGCGCTCGTGATCACCCATGGCGGCCACTCGACGACGCTCAAGGCGCTCGCGCACGGCATCCCTGTTCTCGTCGTGCCCATGTACTTCCCGGTCGATCACCCGATCATCGGCCGCTCGGTCGAGCAGGCCGCGGTCGGTGCCGTGGTCTCGCACAAGGCTCGGCCGGCGGAGTTCGCAGCGGCCATCGCCGGGCTCCTCGGCGACCCGGCGCGCGCGGTCGCGGCGCGCGCGCTCGGCGAGCGCATCAGGGCGACGGATGCCGCGGAATCCGCCGCACGCATCATCGCCGGCCTCGCGCCGAGCTCAAACGCCGTGGAATCGCGCTGACGCGCGCCGCGACGGCCGCGCCGCGGCGCGCCGCGGCGCGCTAGCGTGAGGCATGCTGTACGAACATCAGGGGCTCACGCCGCGGGTGCACGGCGACGCGGTCGTCGCACCGAGTGCGGTGGTGAGCGGTGACGTCGAGCTCGACGAGGGCGTGCAGGTGCTGCACGGGGCTGTGATCACCTCAGAGGGCGGCCCGGTGCGGATCGGTGCGTACACGATCGTGATGGAGAACGCCGTGATCCGCGGGGTCACCGGCAACGCCGTCAGCATCGGCGACCACTGCCTGGTCGGCCCCCACGCATACGTCTCCGGGGCGACCGTCGAGCCCGAGGTCTTCCTCGCCACCGGCAGCCGCGTCTTCAACGGCGCGGTCATCGGCCGCGGCAGCGAGGTGCGCATCGACGCGATCGTGCACCTGCGCACCGAGCTGCCCGAGGGCACCACGGTGCCGATCGGCTGGGTCGCGGTGGGGTCGCCCCCGCTCATCGCCCCGCCTGAGCAGCACGACGAGATCGAGGCGCGGCAGCGCGAGCTCGACTTCCCCGAGTACGTGTTCGGCCTCGACCGCGACACTCCGGACCTCATGGTGCAGCTCACGGAGCGCTACGGCGCCCGCCTCGGCCGTCACTCCGACGACCGGGCGGTCTGAGCGGACGACGACGGGTGCGAGAAGTACGTTCCATCGCGAACGAGCGTACTTTTCGCACCCGTTGCCCTCAGCCCCGATAGCCGCGCGCTCGCAAGATGGTCACGAGGCGGGCGATGAAGTCCACGGGGTCTCCGAAGACATCTGCCGCGAACACCCGGATGACCTTCCAGCCAGCCTCCTCAAGTAGCTCGCGCCGGCGCTGGTCCCGCGCCCACTGCCTCCGATCGCTCCAGTGGTTCTCGCCCTCATACTCGAGAGCGACCCGCCACTGCGGGAACTTCAGATCTGGGCGCAGCGTGAGGCTGCCTCCTTGGACCGGCGTCGGGTCATTCACCAGAGGCTCCGGAAGCCCGGCCGCGACGACCATGAGCCGCAGCAGCGATTCTGGACGGGAATCCACGCCCTCCCTCACCCGCGCGAGCGCCCACCTCAGCTTCTGAGCACCGCGGCCGCGGGCATGCCGATCGACCGCATCGGCGAGCTCCAGCCTCGTCGCCAACGGGGTTCGATAGCGACCATCGTCGGGGTTGCCCGAGATCAGGTAGTCCCCAACCGCCACGAGCTCTTCGCGGCTCAACTCACCGGCGAGCTGGCACCATGCGTCAGGCGGCGACACGAGCGCGAATCCGAACGCGGTCCGCAATCGCGCCCGGCCCTCGACAACCTTGATGCCCTGCACGCCATGCGTTCGCGGAGGCGTTCGCGGTGCGATCACCCCGACCACCAATGGCCGTTCCTCGAATCGATCGGTGAGGGGCGCCTGCCACACGAGCGCGGCCGTGCTTCCGGCGAAGAACTGGCCCGGAAGCATCCGCGCGCTGTACTCACGGCACGCGATCTGGGTTGCAGAGAGGTGCGCGCGCAATGGGTCGGCCTGCCCTTCGATCACGTTGACGCCGTGATACGGATGCCGCACCACGGGCTGCCTCAGCTGGGCACGCGTCAGCCCACCGAGCTGCGCAGCCGCGGTCGAGAATGCCTGTCCGTGAAAGCCGGGATCGATCGGCTTGCGAATCGTCATGCGCGCAAGCATCCGCACCGCGCGCGCACTTGCGTGGCGTGCTTACTTGTGCACTGTGGGAAACTCGCGCCCTTCGGCGGGTGTGGAAAGTACGTCCGATGGCGAACGAACGCACTTTTCGCACCCGCCGACGGGGCGGCGCAGGGCGGGGACGAGCTCAGCGCCAGCCCAGGGCCGGGGCGACCTCCGTCAGGATCGACTCGATCACGTGGGCGTTGTACTCGACGCCGAGCTGGTTGGGCACGGTGAGCAGCAGGGTGTCGGCCGCGGCGATCGCCTCGTCCTCGGCGAGCTGCTCGATGAGCTTGTCCGGCTCTGCCGCGTAGCTGCGGCCGAAGATCGCACGCGTGGTCTCGTCGATGAATCCGATCTGGTCGTGCTCGTCGCGGCCCTGCCCGAAGTACGCGCGATCCTCATCCGTGACGAGCGCGAAGATGCTGCGGCTGACCGAGACGCGCGGCTCGCGCTCCCAGCCCTGCTCCTTCCACGCGGCGCGGTAGCGCTCGATCTGCGCCGCCTGCTGCTGGTGGAAGGGCCTGCCGTCCTCGTCGTTCTTGAGCGTCGAGCTCTGCAGGTTCATGCCGAGCTCCGCGGCCCACTCGGCGGTCGCATTCGAGCCGGCGCCCCACCAGATGCGGTCGCGCAGCCCTTCGGAGAACGGCTCGAGCGGCAGGAGCCCCGGCGGGTTCGGGAACATCGGCCGCGGGCTCGGCTGAGCGAACCCCTCGCCCTCGATGACCTTCAGGAACACCTCGGCGCGGCTGCGCGCCATGTCGGCGCCGCTCGCGTCGTCTTCGCCCGGGTCGTAGCCGAAGTACCGGAAGCCGTCGACGACCTGCTCGGGCGACCCCCGCGAGACGCCGAGCTGCAGTCTGCCGCCTGCGATGAGGTCGGCTGCGCCAGCATCCTCAGCCATGTACAGCGGGTTCTCGTATCTGAAGTCGATGACGGCCGTGCCGATCTCGATCTTCGAGGTGCGCGCGCCGACCGCGGCGAGCAGCGGGAACGGGGAGGCGAGCTGGCGGGCGAAGTGGTGCACGCGGAAGTACGCGCCATCAGCGCCCAGCTCTTCGGCTGCGACCGCCAGGTCGATCGACTGCAGCAGCGCGTCGGATGCCGAGCGGGTCTGCGAGTGCGGCGACGGGGTCCAGTGGCCGAAGCTCAAGAATCCGATTGATTTCACGGATGCCACAACAGCACAAACGCCGCGGAAATGCCGGGGCCGCGCCGATCGTGTGCGGCGATCGGCGCGGCTCAGCAGGGGTGGGGTGTGTCAGCCCCTGGTGCGCCACTCGTCGAGCGGCAGGCGCAGCGCGATCGCGGCGACCATGGCGAGGCCGACGGTCTCGAGGATCGCGCCGGCGACCTCGAACCATTCGCTGCCCGCGATGAGGCCGGTCACGTGCAGCACGGGCCAGGCGATGATCAGGACGCCGGCGAGCTTCGGCACCCCGCGGCTGAGCAGCGCCGCGAGCCCGAGCAGGAGTGTGCCGACCAGGTTGCCCGCGACGAACACGAGGAACCACGGCTGAGCGCTCGGGTCGTTCTGGGATGCGTCGATGGCCGCAGCCGCGTCGACATGGTGCTCGCCGAGCGCCATCACGAGCCAGTTGGTGCCGCTGACGACGGCGTACGAGATGTATCCGGCGCCCATGAGCGCAACCGCGATGAGCGCGAGCCGCGGGCGCGTCGGGCGCAGCACCCGGGTCGCCGTGGGCAGGCCGACGATCAGGATCATGACGCCGACGATGAGCGCGACGGTCGCGAGGCGCAGCAGGCCCTCTTCGCTGCTGTACAGCTCCATCGCGTTCGCGGCGGTGGAGTCGTCGCCGCCGTTCAGGGTGGCGAGCGCGTACGCGAGGTTGACGACGGCCTGGGCGAGGATGCCGAGCGGAAGCGCGACCGCGGTGCAGAAGCGCCGGAAGCCGGCCGTCGGATCGGGGGTGAGCTGCGCCGTGAACTGCGGCGCGGCGATGGTCTGAGTCATGGCGGAGCCTTTCGAGGTGGATGGTGCGTACTCGACCACCCTCGTGCGGCGGCACGCGCCCGGCATCGGCGCCCGCCCCGAGATCGCCTACGCATCAGCACTGATTTCGAGCAGAACTCAGCTGCCCTATCGTGGGCGCATGGCGTGGGGTCGCACAGTCGTCATCGCCTGCTGGCTGGCCGTGGCCGCAGGCGTTGCGACGTTCGCGGTGCTCGCCCCTGGACCGCTCGACGATGTCGGCTCGTTCCTCGGCGGCCTCGCGCTCGCGGCCGTGCCGCTGGTGCTCGCCGTGGTCGTCGTGCGGCGCTTCCCCGCGCATCCGGTCGGCGCACTGCTCGGGGCGAGCGGGGCCTCCGCCGCGCTCGTGACGTTGCCGATCCCCGGGCAGCTCACGACATCGGGTGTGCTGCAGGGCGTCTGGGTGCTGCTCTACCTGCCGCTCGCGCTGCTGCTGATCACGGCGCCCGACGGGCACGCCCGGTCACGCTATGCGCGTGTCGTGGCGTACGGCTTCACGGGTGTCAGCGCATTCTTCGTCGTGGGCTGCGTGTTCGACGCGCTGTTCCCCGGCACGCCGGCGCTCCAGGCGATCGGCGGGGTCGTGCTCGGGCTGATCATGCTGTCGCTGCTGGCATCCGCTCTCGCTCCGGTGCTGCGCTATCGCGCGGCCGACGAGCGCGAGCGGCTGCAGCTGCGGTGGCTGTTCGTCGCAGGGTTCTCGCTGCCGCTCACGCTGATGCTGTGCTGGACCGGCTACCTCGTGTTCGGCGACCCGTCGCTCGTCGGCATCGGGCTCGAGGTGATGTTCGTCGCCATCCCGGCGGCGGCCGCGATCGCCGTCGTGCGGCCGGCGTGGTTCGACATCGACCGGGTGGCGCTCGAGATCGCGACCACGGTGGCCGTGGGGGTCGCGGTGCTCGCGCTGCTCACGGCGGCAAGCCTCAGCTTCGGCATCCGTCTCGCCGGCATCACGCCGGTCGCCGCGCTCGTCGTCGCGGTCGTTCTGACGGCGTTCGCGGCGGCGGTCTACCCGCTGGCGCGCCGCCTTCTGGCGCGCGTGGTCTACCCGGAGCGCGGCCGGGTGCTGGCGGCACTGCGGCTGCTGCGCCAGGAGGTCGACGCCGGCCGCGCCGAGCCCGAGTCCGTCGAGGCGATGCTGCGCGAGACCTTGCGCGACCCAGGGTTGCGGGTGGCCTACCGCCGCGTCGGCGACGCCGCCCTGGTCGGGCTCGACGGCTCACCGGTGACGGGCGAGCGGCTCGAGCCGGTGCGGCTCGCCGGCGAAGAGATCGGGGCGCTCGCCGTCTCGCCCGACCGCGCCCGGCGCATCGCGCGCTCGGTGGCCGATGCCGCGGCCCCACTCGTCGAAGCCGCCCGACTGCGCGGCGAGCTCGCCCGCACCTCCGCCGAGCTCGCGGCCTCGCGTGAGCGGATCGTGCGCGCCGGCTATGAGGAGCGCCGCCGGCTCGAGCGCGACCTGCACGACGGGGCGCAGCAGCGACTCGTCGCGCTCGGCATGTCACTGCGCGTGCTGCAGCGCACGGCGCCCTCCGCCGACACGCTCGCCGGGTCGCTCGACACCGCGGTCGCCGAGCTCAGCACGGCGCTCGCCGAGCTGCGTCAGATCGCGCACGGCATGCGCCCGAGCGCCCTCGACGACGGCATCGGGCCCGCACTCGCGAGCCTGGTCGCACTCGCGCCCGAGGCGATCGAGCTCGACGTGCAGACCGGCGAGCTGCCCGACGCGGTCGGCACGACTGCGTATTTCGTCGCCAGCGAGGCGGTGACGAACGCGGTCAAACATGCGGATGCCTCGCGCATTCACGTCTCGGTGCATGGGAGCGGCGACTGGGTGAGGGTCAGGGTCGTCGACGACGGCCGCGGTGGCGCCGTGATGCGCCCCACCGCAGGGCTCGCCGGACTGCACGACCGCGTCGCGGCGCTCGGCGGCCGGCTCGAGATCGCCTCGGAAGCCGGGACCGGCACGGCGGTGGAGGCGATGCTGCCGTGGCAGACATGACGCCGCTGCGGGTCGTGATCGGCGAGGACTCCGCTCTGTTCCGCGAAGGGCTCGCCGCGTTGCTGCAGTCGGCCGGGCACGAGGTCGTCGCGCGCGCGGCGACCGCCACGGCGGCGGTCGCTCAGGTGCGCGCGCATGCGCCCGACATCGTCGTTCTCGACATCCGCATGCCGTCGGGCGAGGAGGGGGTCGCCGCGGCGCTCGAGATCCGCGCGTGGGATCCCCCCACCCCTGTCCTGCTGCTGTCGCAGCACATCGAGACGCGCCGCTCTGTCGAGCTGGTGTCGTCGGGGGGTTTCGGCTATCTGCTGAAGGACCGTGTGCTCGACGTCGACGACTTCCTCGCCGCGCTCGAGCGCGTCGCGCGCGGCGGGACGGCGCTCGACCCTGAGGTGGTCTCGCGGCTGGTGGCGAGCGCTCGGGCGTCCAGTGTGCTCGACCCGCTCACGCCTCGCGAGCTGGATGTGCTCGCGCTCATGGCGCAGGGCCGCTCGAACGCGGCGATCGGGCAGCGCCTGTTCCTGTCGGAGCGGACGGTGGAGACCCACATCCGCAGCATCCTCGCCAAGCTCACGATCCCGGAGTCGGCCGACGGCCACCGGCGGGTGCTCGCGATCCTCACCTACCTCGAGGCACGAGCGGCCTGAGGCCGTGGCCGCACGGCCCGGGCGCTATGCGGTGAGCTGCGCGACCGCGTCGGCGATCGCGACCGTCTCGCGCTCGCCCGTCGCACGGTTCCAGAGCTCGACCTGGCCGTCGGCCGCGCCACGGCCCACGACGAGAACGCGCGGCACGCCGATCAGCTCGGCGTCGCCGAACTTCACGCCGGGACTCACCTTCGGGCGGTCGTCGTAGAGCACGTCGAGGCCCGCCGCCTCGAGCTGCGCGATGACGTCTTCCGCGATGCCGTAGACCGCGTCGTCCTTGCCGGTCGCGACCACGTGCACGTCGAAGGGGGCGACGGATGCCGGCCAGATCAGGCCCTTCTCGTCGTTGTTCTCCTCGGCGATGATCGCGAGGATGCGCGTGACGCCGATCCCGTAGGACCCCATCGTGACCGTGACGAGCTTGCCGTTCTCGTCGAGCACCTTGAGGCCGAGGACCTCGGCGTACTTGCGGCCGAGCTGGAAGACGTGGCCGATCTCCATGCCTCGCTCGATCGTGACCGGCCCCGAGCCGTCGGGCGCCTCGTCGCCGGGCAGCACCGCGGCCGCCTCGACGACGCCGTCGGCGGTGAAGTCGCGGCCCGCGACCAGGCCGAGCACGTGCTTGCCCTCGACGTTGGCGCCGGTCACCCAGCCCGAGCCGTCGGCCACGCGGGGGTCGACGAGATAGCGGATGCCGGTGCGCGACTCCTCGCCGAGCACGGCGCCGTCGGGCGACCAGGGACCGATGTAGCCCTTCACGAGGCCCGGGTTCTTCGCGAAGTCGGCCTCGGTGGCGGGCTCGACCTCGGCAGGCTGGAACGCCACCTCCGCACGCTTGATGTCGAGCTCGCGGTCACCGGGGATGCCGACGACGACGAGCTCGCGCGTGCCGTCGAGGTGGGTGAGCGCGAGCACGACGTTCTTGAGCGTGTCGGCCGCAGTCCACGCGCGGCCGTCGGGGCGGGGGTGGTTCGCGTTGGCGATCGCGACGAGCGACTCGATCGTCGGGGTGTTCGGGGTGTCGACGACCTCCTGAGGGGTCAGCTTCTCGTAGCCGCGAGCGGGCGGTGCGGTCGTGGTGAAGGCTTCGACATTGGCTGCGTAGCCGCCGGCCGACTGCACGAAGGTGTCCTCGCCGACGGGGGTCGGGTGCAGGAACTCCTCGCTGCGCGAGCCGCCCATCGCGCCGGCATCCGCCTGCACGATGACGTAGCTCAGGCCGAGGCGCTGGAAGATGCGCTCGTATGCGTCGCGCTGCGCGAGGTAGGAGGCGTCCAGCCCGGCATCCGTGTAGTCGAAGGAGTACGCGTCCTTCATCGTGAACTCGCGGCCACGCAGGAGCCCAGCGCGGGGCCGCGCCTCGTCGCGGTACTTGTCCTGGATCTGGAAGATCGTGAGCGGCAGGTCCTTGTACGAGGAGTACAGGTCCTTCACGAGCAGGGTGAACATCTCCTCGTGGGTGGGCGCGAGCAGATAGTCGGCGCCCTTCCTGTCCTTGAGGCGGAAGATGAGGTCGCCGTACTCGGTCCAGCGATTCGTCGCCTCATAGGGCTCGCGGGGCACGAGCGCCGGGAAGTGCACCTCGTGCGCGCCAGCCGCTGCCATCTCCTCGCGGATGATCTGCTCGATCTTCGCCTTCACCCTGAGGCCCAGCGGGAGCCACGAGAAGACGCCGGCCGCCGTGCGCCGGATGTAGCCGGCGCGCACGAGCAGCTTGTGGCTCACGACCTCGGCGTCGGCGGGGTCTTCGCGCAGGGTGCGCAGGAAGTAGTTGGAAAGGCGAGTGGGCACGGGTCAAGTTTTCCACATCGGCTTGCGCGCCTTGACAGCGGAAAGCTCGAGGGCCGTACGGTCGCAGGCATGGAAGTCTCTGCACCGTCTTCAGAAGTCGAGCTCTACCAGTCCGCCGACGGCTCGGTGACCCTGGAGGTCAAGACTGACGACGACACCGTGTGGCTGACGCAAGCTCAGCTATCGGCATTGTTCGGCCGCGATCGCACCGTAATTGCCAGGCATGTCGCGAATGCCAAGAGAGACGAGCTCTCAGGGAATCCAGTTAGTGCACTTTTTGCACATACTGCCGATGACGGCAAGACCTATCAGGTCGAGCATTACAACCTGGACACCATCATCTCCGTCGGCTACCGCGTCAAGTCCACGGAAGGGGTTCGGTTCCGTCGGTGGGCATCCGACGTACTCAAGCGGTACCTCGATCTTGGCGGACACGCAGCCGGGTAGCCTCGGGCCATGGCGCGACGCAGCTCTCGACTCTCGGCGTCGGCGGCGCAGAGCGAACTTGCCGAGGCGCTCGCGGCGCTGCGGGTTCAGCTCGGGGTTCCTGGCGAGTGGCCCGACGATGCCGCGGTCGAGGCGGAGCAGGCATCCGCCGCCCCGCTCGGCGAACTGCCCGACCTGACCGACCTCGAATTCTTGACCATCGACCCGGCAGGGTCGACCGATCTCGACCAGGCGATGCATCTGGCGACGACGGACGCCGGTTTCGAGGTGCACTACGCGATCGCCGACGTGCCCTTCTTCGTCGCCCCCGACGGCGCTCTCGACGACGAGACGCGGCGGCGCGGGCAGACGCTCTACGCGCCCGACGGACGGATCCCGCTGCACCCGGCCGTGATCTCGGAGGGTGCGGGCTCGCTGCTGCCCGGGCAGCTGAGGCGAGCGTTCGTGTGGCGGTTCGAGCTCGAGGCCGGCGGCACGGTGACCGCCACCTCGCTCACCCGCGCGCTCGTGAAGTCACGTCGGCAGTGGAGCTACGACGAGGCGCAGCAGGCGATCGACGACGGCACCGCTCCCCCGGCGCTTGCGCCGCTGCCCGCGATCGGCAAGGCGCTGATCGCGCAGGAGGCGGCGCGGGGCGGGGCATCCCTCAACACTCCGGACCAAGAGGTCGTGCTGACACCGGACGGCTACGGCGTCGAGCGGCGCGTGCCGCTGCCGATCGAGGACTGGAACGCGCAGCTCTCACTGCTGACCGGCATGGCCGCAGCCCACATCATGCTCGGCGGCGGGGTGGGGATTCTGCGCACCATGCCACCCGCCGACGAGTCCGCCGTCGCCGCATTCCGCGCGCGCACCGAACTGCTCGGCTTGCCATGGGCCGAGGGCACCGAGTACGGCGAGTACCTTCGTGGTCTCGACAGGGCTCAGCCGCGGGTGCTCGCCGTGCTGCAGGCGGCCGCGTCGCTGTTCCGGAACGCCGGCTACGAGGTGTTCGACGGCGCGCCCCCGAAACAGCCGGTGCAGGCAGCGCTCGCAGCACCCTACGCGCACGTGACCGCGCCGCTGCGCCGGCTCGTCGACCGCTGGGGCCTTGTGATCTGCGAGGCGCTCGCGACGGGGAAGCCGGTGCCCGACTGGGCGCGTGCCTCGCTGCCCGAACTGCCGCGCATCATGGCGACGACCTCGTCGCTGTCGGGTCGTCTCGACTCGGGCGCGCTCGACCGCGTCGAAGCCGCCGTGCTCTCGGGCCGCGTCGGCGACGAGTTCGATGCCGTGGTGCTCGCGCAGAATCACACGAAGACACGGATTCAGCTTGCGGAGCCGCCGGTCGAGGCATCCGTCGACGGCATCGTGGGCGCGCCGGGCGACACGCTGCGCGTGCGGCTGGTCGGGACGGCCATCGCGACCGGCGAGATGGAGTTCGCACCGGTCGCGATCGGGTGATTCAGCGAGCGGATGCCTGCAGCGCGGCCTCGACGTAGGGCGTGAGATCGACCGCCACGGTGGCGGGCAGGGTGACGGCGGCCGGGCTCAGTTGCTCGGGCACAGGTAGCCCTTCAGGCGGTCCTTCGTGCATCCGGTCGCATCGAATCCGCCATTGGCGGTGCCGCGGGGCGCGGAATCCACGACGCTGGTGGCGACCGAGGTCCACTCGATGCTGGTGCCGGCCGGCATTCCGCTGTCCGCCCTTAACAGCACCTCGCGCTCGCCGATGAATGCGCCGGTGGCGGGGTCGATGATGATGTCCTGGCGGTAGCCGGCGCTGGTCGAGGCGAAGCCGACCGCGGTGCCGGTGCGGCCGTCGAGGTTCGCGGCCTTGTCTGTCAGCTGCACACCGGGGATCAGCGCGGCTGCGCGGAACAGCGCGGCGCGGGTGCCCGCCGGGACGATGCCGGTGCGCAGCAGGTCGGCGATCCACCCGATCGCGGCCGCGCCCTGCGAGTCCCCCTGGCCCTTCGAGCGCGCGTAGACCTGGTCGAGCAGCTTCCCCGGGCCGCTCGGCAGCGCGGCGATCGCGGCCGGCGTCATGTCCGTCGAGCACGAGCCGTAGTAGCAGCCGCCGGCCCCCACGACCCATTCAGTGGGAACGTTGAAATCGCCTGCGAGGTCCTGCTTGGCGGCGGCCTCTGACGCGGGGCCGAACGTCCGATACAGGGTCGCCGCCGGCCGGATCCAGATCCATGTCTGCGACTGATCCGCCGGGATGTACTGCTCGTCGGAGTTCTCGCGAAGGTACGACACGGTCGTCCCCGACTCGCCGCCGACCGTCGAACTGTACACCGCGTCGGTCGTGAGCTTGAGGTACTGCCCGGGCGGCACGACGGGGTCGCTCGCGTTCGCAGCGACATCAGCTGCGTTGATCAGCGCGGATGCCGCAGCCGGGCTCGCCCCGCCGTGCCCGCCCGGCAGCCCGATCACGTTCGTCAGCGCGAGCGCAGCTGCGACGCCGAAGGCGACCGCGACTCCTCCGGCCGTCCAGCCGGCGCGGCGCCAGGTGAGACGTGGGCGACTCGCCCGTGCTCGTGGGCGCTGCTTCGGCGAAGCATCCGTCGTCCACAGCTCCTCGAGCTGCGCGCGACCTGCGACGAGCGCCCCCTCGCTCGGCTCCTTGATCTCAGCGCGCACCCGGCGCAACAGCGTCAACTCGTCCACGATCCACCTCCTCGTGGCGGGCATCGCCCGCGTCGAAAGCCGCCCGCAGCTTGGTGCGGGCGCGGTTCAGTCGTGAGCGGACGGTTCCGATCGGAATCCCCAGCGCGCCTGCGACGCCCTCGTAGTCGAGGTCGCCCCATGCGTACAGCAGCAGCGCGTCGCGGTCGCCGTCGCGCAGGCGCCGGACGGCTCCGGCGATGCGCCGCACGGCGGCCGCAGCGTCAAGGGTGTCGCCGAGTGCGGCCATCGGGTCCGCGGCGAGGATCGTCGCCGCATCGGCCGCGACGAGCGCCCGCCAGGCCTTCGCCTCGAGCCGCGCGTGCTTCCGCAGCAGGGTCGTCGCGATGCCGAGCAGCCACGGCCGGGCATCCACCTGGTCGGTGTCGAACGCGCCGCGCTTCTCGAAGGCGACCAGGAAGGTCTCGGCCATCACATCGTCGGCCACCTGAACGCCCGCGCGCCGCGCCGCGTAGCGGTGCACCGTGCGGGCGTGCCGGTCGTACAGCTCGCCGAAGCGCGCCGGCTGCGACCGGGAGGCCGTGATGATCTCGCCGTCTGTGCTCACGTCAGGTATTGCACGTTTCGGCGGTTCGGGTTCACGGTTTCACGAAGCCCGAGCCGCGGGCGTCCGGCGCGAGTTCAGTGGCCGACGGTCACCGACGGCTCGCCGACCGGGGCGTCGGCGCCCATCTCGGCCGCGAGGCGGCGAGACTCGGCGATCAGCGTCTCGACGATCTCGGACTCCGGCACCGTCTTGATGACCTCGCCGCGCACGAAGATCTGGCCCTTGCCGTTGCCGGAGGCCACGCCGAGGTCGGCCTCGCGCGCCTCGCCCGGGCCGTTCACGACGCAGCCCATGACGGCGACGCGCAGCGGGACGGTGACATCCTTGAGGCCTTCCGTCACATTGTTCGCCAGCGAGTAGACGTCGACCTGGGCGCGGCCGCAGGAGGGGCACGAGACGATCTCGAGCTTGCGCTCGCGCAGGTTCAGCGAGCGCAGGATCTGCAGGCCCACCTTCACCTCTTCGACCGGCGGTGCGGAGAGCGAGACGCGGATGGTGTCGCCGATGCCCTCTGACAGCAGGATTCCGAAGGCTGTCGCGCTCTTGATAGTCCCCTGGAACGCCGGCCCCGCCTCGGTGACGCCGAGGTGCAGGGGCCAGTCGCCCCGCTCGGCGAGCAGGCGGTAGGCCTTCACCATCACGACGGGGTCGTTGTGCTTGACCGAGATTTTGAAGTCGTGGAAGTCGTGCTCTTCGAAGAGAGACGCCTCCCACACGGCGGACTCGACGAGCGCCTCCGGCGTCGGCTTGCCGTACTTCTGCAGCAGGCTCGGCTCGAGCGAGCCCGCGTTCACGCCGATGCGCAGCGAGACACCCGCGGCCTTCGCGCGCCGCGCGATCTCGCCGACCTGGTCGTCGAACTTGCGGATGTTCCCCGGATTCACGCGCACCGCGGCGCACCCCGCGTCGATCGCGGCGAAGACGTAGTTCGGCTGGAAGTGGATGTCGGCGATGACCGGGATCTGGCTCTTCTTCGCGATGATCGGCAGCGCCTCTGCGTCGTCGCGGCTCGGCACGGCGACGCGCACGATGTCGCAGCCTGCCGCCGTGAGCTCGGCGATCTGCTGCAGCGTCGCGTTGATGTTCGTCGTCGGCGTCGTGGTCATCGACTGCACGCTGACGGGCGCGTCGCCGCCGACCAGAACCTTGCCCACCTTGATCTGGCGGGACACGCGTCGGGGGGCGAGAACGTCGGGCGCCGTCGGCATGCCCAGATTGATTGCTGCCACCTCAGAAGTCTAGGTAAGGACGTGACATGCGCGCTCAGCCAGCCATCAGCGAATCGGCTACTTGCTCGCCGATTCGCGGAGCGACTCGCGCTGCGCTGGCCGCTGAAGAGCGACAGCCCGGTGGGCTGTCGCGCGGCTGGCGCTGGCCAAGCTGCGCTTGGCCAGGACCGGCGTGACTAACCAGCGCTGATCGGCTTCACGAGGTCGGCATAGGCGAGCAGCAGCTCCATCGCGATGAGCACCGTGACCACGCCGAAGGTGAGCGGCAGCAGGCGCGCCATGTCGACGTGCTTGGGCTTCTTCCCCCGGCGGAACGCGGCGAACCACCAGCGCTTCCCCTGCTCCCACAGCGCCCCGAGGATGTGCCCGCCGTCGAGCGGCAGCAGCGGCACGAGGTTGAAGACGAACAGCGAGATGTTGAGCGCGGCCACGATCGACAGCAGCCACTCGAGGCGGTCCACGAACGGCGTCTGGGTGTTGCTCGCGACGTCGCCTGCGAGGCGACCGACTCCGATCAGACCGACGGGGCCGTTCGCATCGCGCTGCTGCGAGCCGAACGCGGCGTTCCACACCTGCACCATGCGGTTCGGCAGGTTGAGGAACACGCCCGTCGTCGCGGACAGCTGCTTGCCGACGGCGCCGGGAACCGAAGAGATCGGCTGGCGCACATTGCCCTGCCCGAACGCGAAGCCGACCACGCCGGCCTTCACGACCTTCGCGTTGCCCTGGGCGTCGTAGACCGTCTTGCTCGACAGCACGGGCGTCATCGACAGCGTCACATCCTGCCCGCCCCGCTCGACGACGACCGAGATCTGACGGCCCGGCGCGTCACCGATGAGGTCGGATGCCTTCTGGAAGTCGTTCCCGATGCGGTGGCCGTCGACGCTGACGATTCGGTCCCCCGGCTGCATTCCCGCGAGCGCCGCGGGCGCGACCGGATCGGCGCCGGTGCAGGTCGTCGACGTGCTCGTCGCGGGCTTGAGGCATTGCGACACCGAATCGACGACGGGGATGCTCGACGGGATTCCGACGCCCACCGCGATGATGCCGATGACGACGACGGCGATGACGAGGTTGGCGAAGGGTCCCGCGAACATGATGATGATCCGCTTCCACGGCGCCGCCGCGTAGAACGCGCGGTGCTCCTCCCCCGCGGGCACCGTCTCGGCGCTCGACTGACGCGCGCTGTCGATGAACTGCGCGAGGCGCCCGCGCCGCGGCTGCTTCCCGTCGGGCCCCGGCGGGAACATGCCGATCATCGCGATGTAGCCGCCGATCGGCAACGACTTCACGCCGTACTCGGTGTCGCCCTTCGTGCGGCTCCACAGTGTGTTGCCGAAGCCGATCATGTACTGCGTGACCTTGACGCCGAAGATCTTCGCGGCCGTCAGGTGCCCGAGCTCGTGCAGGCCGATCGAGACGCCGATGCCGACGACGATGAAGACGATGCCGAAGAGGAACAGCAGGACGGATTCCACACGGCCAACCTAACCGCGGCCGCTTTGAACCTGCCGCAAGACGGCTATGTGTGACGCAGGTGGACGCGGTAAGCATCCGTCGCTCATTTAGGCTTTGCCTCGTGACGAATCCCGATCGCCAGACGAAGGCCCAGCGCCAGAACGCCGCACGTGAGAAGGCCCGCATCATGCGGGAGGAAGCGAAGCGGAAGGCGCGCCGCAACCGGTTCATCCTTCAGGGCAGCATCGGCGTGGTCATCATCGCCGTGATCGTGGTGGTCGTCATCGTGATCGTGAATGTCTCTCGTCCCACCTCGAACGCCGGGCCGCGGAACATGATCAGCGACGGCATCGTGCTGACGAGCTCCACAACATATGTCGCCACGCCGGGCATCGCGCACAACGGCAAGCCGACGCCGACGACTCAGCAGGACGACGGCAAGGCGCACATCACGATCTACGAAGACCTGCAATGCCCCATCTGCCAGCAGTTCGAACAGGCCAACAGCGCCCAGATCGGGCAGTGGCTCGACGCCGGCACCGCGACCTACGAGATCCACCCGATCTCTCTGCCGAACCTCGATGCGGCCTCGAACGGCAACCACTACTCGAGCCGTGCGGCGAGCGCCATCGGATGCGTCGCGCAGTACTCGCCGAGTGACTTCTTCGCCGTCAACACGGCGTTCTACGCCAACCAGCCCGAGGAGAACGGACACGGCAAGACCGACGCCCAGATCCTCGCGACGATCAAGAAGGGCGGCGCGAGCAGCGCCGCGATCACCGACTGCGTGCACGAAGAGAAGTTCAAGGGGTGGGTGCAGGCGGCGAGCAACCGCGCGCTGAGCGGAACCTCGATCCCGAACTCGAGCCTCAAGCAGATCACGGGCACGCCCACGATCATCGTGAACGGTCACCAGTACCAGCCGCCGACCGGCAGCCAGGGCTGGGCTGACACCGCCGCGTTCGAGACGTTCGTCAAGACGACGGTTTCCGGCTGGTCGCCCGACGGCTCGGGCGCGACGGCATCGCCGTCGCCGAGCCCAGCGGGCTGATCGCCCCGCTTGAGGCAATCGCAGGAGGCTGGTTCGTCGCCGTCGGCGCAGGCCAGCCTCTGCGCGACGCCGCTCGGGGCTCCCGCAAGGTGGGCGCCCTCTCGCTCGCCCGCGCGATACGGTCCCGTCCGCGCGCTATGCACAGACGCATTGCGCGGCGCTGCTCGCATCGCGCGGATGACGGGGCGAGCTACCGGCCGGCAGCGATGAGCGCGTCGGCCGTGGCGCGCGCCCACTCTTCGGCGGCAGCGAGCGACTCGCGGCTCAGCGCACCCTCTGGGGTGTGCGCGTCGACGACGCGCTGCACGGTGTCGACGATGTCGAGGAATCCGATCGTTCCCGCGTGGAACGCGTGGACCGCCTGCTCGTTCGCCGCGTTGAACACGGCGGGGTAGGTGCCGCCGGCCTCGCCGACATGCTTCGCGAGCGCCACAGCGGGGAACGCGGCGTCGTCGAGCGGCTCGAAGGTCCAGGCGTGCGATCTCGTCCAGTCGAGCGGCACGCCGACGCCGGCGACGCGGTGCGGCCAGTCGAGGCCGAGCGAGATCGGCAGGCGCATGTCGGGCGGGCTCGCCTGCGCGAGCGTCGAGCCGTCGACGAATTCGACGAGCGAGTGCACCACCGACTGCGCGTGCACGGTGACCTCGATACGGTCGAACGGCACGTCGAAGAGCAGGTGCGCTTCGATCACCTCGAGCCCCTTGTTGACGAGCGTGGCCGAGTTGGTCGTGACCATCAGCCCCATGTCCCACGTGGGGTGCGCCAGGGCCTCGGCCGGGGTGACGGATGCCAGCGATTCGCGGCTGCGCCCCCGGAACGGCCCGCCCGATGCGGTCACGACGAGCCGGCGCACCTCGTCGTGCGTGCCCGAGCGCAGCGCCTGCGCGAGGGCGGAGTGCTCCGAGTCGACGGGCACGAGCTGGCCCGGCTTCGCAAGCCCCGTCACGAGCTCGCCGCCGACGATCAGGCTCTCCTTGTTGGCGAGCGCCAGCGTGCGGCCGGTCTCGAGCGCGGCGATCGTCGGGCCGAGTCCCACCGAGCCTGTGATGCCGTTCAGCACCACCTCGGCATCGACCTCGCGCACGAGCGCCTCGGCCTCCGCAGCCCCGAGGGCGGTGTGCACGACGGAGAATTCGGATGCCTGAGCCGCGAGCCCCGCGACATCCGTGCCCGCAGCCAAGCCGACCACCTCGAACCGCTCGCGGTTCGCCCTGATGACGTCGAGCGCCTGTGTGCCGATCGAGCCGGTGGAGCCGAGGATGATGACGCGTCGCACGATGACGACGCTACCGGTTCGGCCTACTGCTGGGCGGGTGTGGCGGCCGTGTAGAGGATGTCGATGACGAACACCAGGGTCGACGTCTTCGTGATCGTCGTCTGGTTCTGCGGCGGGTTGTCGCCGTAGCCGTCGGCGGGCGGGATGACGACCTCGACCTGCGAGCCGACCGTCTGGCCGACGAGCGCGTCACCGAAGCCCTTCACGACGTCGGTGGTCGCGAACGATGCCGGCGTCGACGGGTAGGTGCCGCCATGCGCGTCGCCCCATGACTCGTCGAAGATCTTGCCGCTCTTCCACTCGGTGCCCTGGTACTGCACGGTCACGGTGTCGCCGGCCGTGACGGTGGCGCCGGTGCCCTTCTTGAGCACCTCGATCTGGGTCGTCGTCGGCGGGGTCGACTTCTTGTCGTAGCTGATGCTGGGCGTGCCGTCCTTCGCGAGCTTCACGGTCGGGAAGCCGGCCTGCGGAGTCTGGTCGGCGCCGTCGGCCTTCTCGGCGAGCTGCCCCAGGATGTCGCCGACGAACACCACGGTGTCGGTCGCCTTCACGCTGCCGTCGCTGAAGTTGTTCTTCACATTGTCGGCGTTGCCGAAGGCGACGGAGGCGGGCGCTGCGTAGACCGTGCGGGTGCCGACGGGCTCGCAGCCGAAGGCGTGCGTGAGCCCCGGGACCTTGCTGGCGTCGCCGAGCTGGATCTGCAGCAGGCCCTTCTGGTCGCCGTAGCCGTAGGGGGCCGAGATCGCATTGCCGCTCGTCGCGTCATACGCCGCGAAGCCGATGATGACGGTGGTGCCCGCCTTCGGCTTCTCGCCGGTGCCTTCGGTGACGACAGCGCGCTGCTCGGCCTTCGCCGTGGTGCCCTTCGGCACGTTCACGGTCGGCGCGGTGCCCGCGTCACCGGTGACCTGCACCGCCTTCGTCGCGTCGCCCTCCTTGATGGAGCAACCGAGATCGATGCTCGCCGCAGCGCTCGACGTTGGCTTCGGAGTGCTCTTGGCCTTCGCACCCCCACCGCCGGCGCAGGCTGTCAGCAGCAGGGCGGAGGCCGCCGCGAGGACGACGAGTGAGACGGATCTGCGCACGAAAAAACTCTCGATCGAGGGGTGGAGGGTTTCAGTGTGCACCATCGACCTTTCCGGTTTCTCAAGATCGCGTGCACGTAGGGTGGGCGCGTGCACCTCCGCCGCCTCGTGTCGCGAACGGGCTGGGCCAGCTGGTCGGCCCGCGCCGTCGCCGCTGCGGTGCTCCTCGTCATGGTCATCGCGCTCACGACGCTGACGGTGCACACCGCCGCCGCAAGCCGCGCCGACAACGCCCCGCATGCGACCCAGATCACCGGGAAGACGAAGCTGCCGCCCTTCCAGGCCGGCGAGCTGATCAGCGACGACTCGTTCTTCAACGCGCAGGCGATGACCACCACGGGCATCCAGCAGTGGCTGCTGCAGATGCCGTGCGAACCGAAGGACACCTCTCCGTGCCTCGCGTTCTTCCGCCAGGACACGGCGACACGCCCGGCGAACACGAACTGCGGCCGGTATTCCGGCGCCCACGACGAGAGCGCCGCCGCGATCGTCTCGAAGGTCGCGCGGGCGTGTGGCATCAGCCCGCGCGTCCTGCTCGTGCTCGTGCAGAAGGAGCAGTCGCTCATCACCCGGCCGAGCGCCTACGGCTACCAGCTGGCGACCGGCTACGCCTGCCCGGACTCCGGCAAATGCGATGAGAAATACTACGGATTCTTCAACCAGCTGTACTCCGCCGCGTGGCAGTTCCGCGAATACGGCAACGCCAAGGATCACTGGGCGATCGCGCCGGGCACGGCGAAGGTGCAGTACTCGCCCGATGCCTCCTGCGGGGCATCCGCCATCACTGTCGCGAACCAGGCGACCGCCGACCTGTACCTGTACACGCCGTATCAGCCGGATGCCTACACGCGGGCCCACCCGGACGGGCCGGCCGGGCGCTGTTCGGCATACGGCAACCTCAACTTCTTCCGCCTGTACAGCGTGTGGTTCGGCGACCCGCGAGCGGTGAGATACCCCGAGTGGTGGGGGCCGTGCCTCGACAACGTGGGCGGAATCGCATGCCGCGACGGGAATTGAACTGCGATTACCCTTGGCGGAATGGCACTCGAAGCTGACACCTCCGAGGCGGCGGCAGACCCCGCGTCCGAGCCCGACGACGATGTCGAGACCAGCGCGGACATCCGGCACACGAACCGCGGTCTGTACACGCTGGCGCGGTTCACGATGTCGCCGCTCGCCCGCCTGCTGTTCCGACCGCGCGTCATCGGGCGGCACAATGTGCCGAAGCGCGGCCCTGTCATCATCGCCAGCAACCACCTGTCGTTCATCGACTCCGTCGCCATTCCCATGGTCTCGCCTCGGCGTGTGCGTTTCCTCGCGAAGTCCTCGTACTTCGACGGCACGGGAGCGAGGGGCGGCTTCCAGAGGCTCTTCTTCAGCTCGGTGGGCGCGATTCCCGTCGTGCGCGGCGCAGGCAGCGCCGCGCAGGCCGCGCTCGACCAGTCGCGGCGCATCATCGAGTCGGGCGAGGCGTTCGCCCTCTACCCGGAGGGCACGCGCTCACTCGACGGCCGGCTCTACAAGGGCCGCACCGGCGCCGCCTGGCTCGCGCTCACGACGGGTGCGCCGGTCGTGCCCGTCGGGCTCAAGCGCACCAACGACTTCCTGCCGGTCGGCGCGAAGATCCCCCGCAACGTGCGCATCACGATCGAGTTCGGCAAGCCGCTCGACCTGCGCCACCTCGGCTCTGCCGACTCCGGCAAGGCGCGCAGGCAGGCTACGGACGAGATCATGTCGGCGATCCAGTCGCTGTCCGGGCAGGAGCTCGCCGGCAGCTACAACGAGGCTCCGCCGAGCGGCACCGTCGAGCGCGTCAGGCGCCTGATCCCCCACGAACGGCGATAGCCGGCTCGTGTTGTACGGGGAAGTTCACGGATGAGGCGATGAAGCACATGCGCTGGGCCTCGTGGTGGAGCTCTTCGGCGAGCGCCAGCTGCGCGGCATCCGTGATCTCGATGCGCGGGCGCAGCGTGACGGACGTGAAGCGGCCGCCGCCGTCGGGCGTCTGGGCCATCGTGCCCACCGCTTCGTCGTCGTAGGAGACCACCGTGACGCCCGCCGTCGCCGCCGCGTGCAGGTAGCTGAGCATGTGGCACTGCGACAGGGCGGCGAGCAGCAGCTCCTCCGGGTTCCAGCGCGCCGAGTCGCCCCGGAAAGCCGGATCCGAGCTGCCGGCGATGTCGGCCTTGCCTGCCGCGCTGATGTCGTGGTCCCGGCCGTAGTCGCGGTAGCCGCTGGTGCCTGTTCCCCGGTTCCCGCTCCAGCTGACGGTCACGGCGTAGTGGTGCTCGAGTCCCATGCGGCCAGTCTGTCACCCGGGCAGGGGCGGGCTCCGCCGATACACTGCCAGAATGACCGCCCCTCAGACCCCCGGCCATGGACTCTCGGACCTGACGGGCATCTCGAACCGGCCAGAGGCGACCGCCACCCTCGCCGACTCTGCCGAGCTGGCCGTCGTGGTGCGCGGCGACTTCGTCGAGTCGCGGCATGCGGGCAGCGCCGTCGTGCTCGGGCAGGACGCCGCCCTGGTGCGCACGGTCGGGGACCCTGCCGCGCCGGTGTTCGGGCGGTCGTCCCTCAAGCCTTTGCAGGCGCTGGCCGCGCTCTCGGCGGGTGCGGAGCTCGAGGGGGTCGAGCTCGCCGTCGCGTCCGCGAGCCATTCGGGCACCCCCGCTCACGTCGAGACGGTGCGCAGCATCCTCGCGAAGGCGCAGCTGCCCGAGTCCGCGCTGAAGTGCCCGGCTGCCATGCCGGCCGACGCAGACGCTCGCGCACGCGTGCACGCAGCGGGCGGCAGCGCCGCTCCGATCTACATGGAATGCTCGGGCAAGCACGCCGCGATGCTGCTCGCGTGCGTCGCGAACGGCTGGGACGTCGACGAATACCTGGACACAGAGCACCCCGTGCAGAAGCACGTCGTCGACACGCTCGAGCGGCTCACCGGCGAGAAGGTCGCCAACTTCGCGGTGGACGGCTGCGGCGCACCGACGTTCGCCGTGTCGCTGACGGGACTCGCCCGCGGCACCCAGCGCATCGCGACGGCACAGGCCTCGTCGCCGTTCCCGCTCTACAAGAAGGCCGCGGCCGTGGCGCAGGCGATCCGCGACTTCCCGTGGGCGATCCACGGGCAGGGGCTCAGCGACAGCGTGCTCGTCGAGCGACTCGGCGTGCTGGCGAAACGCGGCGCCGAGGGGCTGCTCGTCGTGGCGGCACCTGACGGCACCACGGTCGCCCTCAAGGTGCTCGACGGCGCGCACCGGCCTGCGGCGGTCGTCGCGCTGACGCTGCTCGTGAAGGCGGGGGCGCTGCCTGCGGCATCCGTCGCCGCCGTGCTGCCCGATGTCGTGGGCCCCGTGCTCGGGGGCGGCCGACCCGTCGGCGAAGTCCGTCCGGTCGTCTGACCTTCGCAACCGATTCCGCTCTGTCAGTTCGATTGAATGACGGATTTCGCAGCCGATCGCGCTGAGCACTGTCGATCTCGACCCTTCACCGACTAACGTGGGTGTCGGCCCACGAGGCCGGACGCCGACGACAGGAGCGACATGCGCATCGCAGTACCCCGTGAGATCAAGGACAACGAGTACCGCGTGGCGATCACGCCGGCCGGGGTGCACGCGCTGAGCAGCAGCGGCCACCGCGTCGTCGTCGAGGCCGGCGCCGGTCTCGGCTCGTCGATCACCGACGCCGAGTACCGCGACGCGGGCGCCGAGATCGAGCCGCATGCCGCGACGGTCTGGGCCGACGCCGACCTCGTGCTCAAGGTGAAGGAGCCGATCGCACGCGAGTACGGCTACTTCCGCCCCGGCCTCGTGCTCTTCACCTATCTTCACCTGGCAGCCGACCGGCCGCTCACCGATGCGCTCGTCGCGTCCGGGGTCACCGCGATCGCCTACGAGACGGTGCAGCTTCCCAGCCGTCAGCTTCCGCTGCTCGCGCCCATGAGCGAGGTCGCCGGCCGGCTCGCGCCGATCGTCGGCGCCAACACCCTGATGAAGCCGGCGGGCGGGGTCGGGCTGCTCGTCCCTGGCGTGCCCGGCACGCGGCCGGCCAATGTCGTCATCATCGGCGGCGGGGTCGCCGGCTCCAACGCGATCACGACCGCCGTCGGGCTCGGCGCACAGGTCACCGTGCTCGACACGAACATCGAGCGGCTGCGGCAGCTCGACGACCTGTACCAGGGCCGCATCAAGACGATCGCGTCGAACCCGTTCGAGATCGAGAAGGCCGTCACTGCCGCCGACCTCGTGGTCGGCTCCGTGCTGATCCCGGGTGCGAAGGCGCCGAAGCTCGTGACGAACGAGCTCGTGGCGCGCATGCGGCCGGGAAGCGTGCTGGTCGACATCGCGATCGACCAGGGCGGCTGCTTCGAGGACAGCCGCCCGACCACGCACAGCGCACCGACGTTCCCGGTGCACGACTCGATCTTCTACTGCGTCGCGAACATGCCGGGCGCCGTCGCGCAGACGTCGACGTATGCGCTGACCAACGCGACGCTGCCGTACCTGCGCGCCATCGCCGGGCGGGGGTGGCAGGCGGCGCTCGCCGCCGACAACTCGCTCGCGCTCGGCTTGAACGTGCATGCCGGCGCCGTGGTGAACCCCGGCGTCGCCGCGGCTCACGGGCTTCCTCTCGGTTCCTTGCAGGCGTCGATCGCATAGCAGCAACGACCCAGTGGGTCGTTGCGCGATCGACGCCGAGCGAGCTGCGCTCGCGAGGGGTAGCTCCCGCGCGATCGACGCCGAGCGAGCTGCGCTCGCGAGGGGCAGTCCCCGCGCGATCGACGCCGAGCGAGCTGCGCTCGCGAGGGGCAGTCCCCGCGCGATCGACGCCGAGCGAGCTGCGCTCGCGAGGGCAGCCTATGCGGCGGTGAGCACACACCGCCGCATCCGCCCGTCGGTGAGCACGAGCCAGCCCGAGCCGGTGCCCGGCGCCAGTGGCGGTGGGAGTACTCGGCTGCGCGTCAGCGCCCGCACGTCCGCCGCATCACAGCCCGAGAAGACGACCGTATGCCGCGATTTGAGCGTCGCGAACAGCGACCACCTGCCCATCCAGGCCTCGGGATCGCCGACGAGCAGCACACCGACGGGCAGGTGTCCATCTGCGAGCAGAGCCTCGGGGGTCAGCGCGCCGGGCTCCGCAGGCCGGGTCAGGTCGACGAGGGATTCAGGAGGCAGGCCGGCGGCACGGGCCCGCGCGACGATCCGTGCCGGCGACCGGCTGACCACGACGGTGGCACTGCCCTGCGGGGGAACGAGCTGCACCGGCGACGGCGGCTCACCGCCCGCCGACGCGCGCACCCCGGCGAAGGTCTCGAGGTGCGGCGGCGGAGCGAGGAACTGCACGCGCCGACCGCGCCAGACTCCGCCGCCCGCGGGCATGCCCTCGTCCCACAGTTCCGCGGCCGCGCCGGCGAGCACGTGATCCTGCTTGCTCTGCTGTCGCAGCAGCACCGTCTCACGCGCGAGCCCGAGCGCGCCGCGCAACGGGCCTGTCTGCCGCTGAGCGGCGACAACCGGGTAGACACCGGCCGCAGGCCCGTCGCGCAGTACTCGCGCGAGCCGGTCGCACCAGACCACCGCGTACTCGTCCCCCAGACGAGCGCAGAGCGCGTCGGCGTCGTCGACGGCGAGCAACAGCCCGGGCTCGGCGCGCGCCTCCGGGTCCTCACAGCGCTCGGCGGCTGCCTCGACCGCGTCCCACGCCTGCTCGCGATCGGCCCCGACGATGACGGATTCGACGGTGGATGCATCCGCGAGGAGCCTCAGCAGGCTCGACTTGCCGCTGCGTGCGGCGCCGAGCACGACCAGCGGCGCCTGCTCCGGCTGGAATTCGAGCATGGCCCGGCGCTGCTGCTCGGGCAGGTCGGCGACGCCGACCACCTGCGGCGTCGCCCGCGCGGAAAGGTCGGCGCGGGTGAGCACCTCTGGCAACGGGTCGAGCCACGGCCGCCTCGGCGGCGCGGCCGGCGGTGTCGCCGCGGCGAGCCCGGCGAGGTCGGCCGCCGCCGTGCGGGCGACCTGCACCTCGGTGGTCGCGCCGTCGATCGACAGGATGCACCTGCCCGGCGTCGCCGCCGACAGCCGTGACGCGGCGTCGGTGCCGACGACCCATCGACTGTCGGCATCGGACTGCACGCGCAGGCTGAGCCGCAGTGGGCAGTTGGCGACCAGCGCGTCGCGCATCACGCCGGCTGGTCGCTGAGTCGCGAGGATCAGGTGGATGCCCAGCGCCCGCCCCCGCGCAGCGATGTCGGCGAACAGCGGCCCGAAGTCGGGGAAGGCGTCGATCATCGCGGCGAACTCGTCGACCACGATCACGAGCCGGGGCAGCGCGCCACGCGCGTCGGCGACGTCGCGCACGCCGAGCCGTGCGAGCTCGGCCTCTCGGCGGCGCAGCTCGGCCGACAGGCTGCTGAGGGCGCGCGCCGCCTCGCCATGCGCCAGATCGGTGACGACTCCCACGACGTGCGGCAGCGCTGCGAGTGGCCGAAAGGCTGTGCCGCCCTTGAAATCCACCAGCAGAACGACGACCTCGTCGCTCGTGCGGCCCGAGACGATGCCGGCCACCCACGTCACCAGCAACTCGCTCTTGCCGCTGCCCGTGACGCCGGCGACGACCGCGTGCGGCCCGTCGGAGACCAGGTCGATCTCGGCGACGCCGTGCAGGGTGCGGCCGATGGAGGCGGCGAGCCGCGGGCCGCCGGCCGCCGGCAGGTCGCCGAACGCCACCTCGCCCGGCAGCGAACGGGTCGCCGCGCCGAGCCCCAGTCCCGCCGCGCGCACCGCCAGCGCCGCGGCGATGCGCGCGGCCTCAGACAGGGAGACGAGCTCAGGCACGACGGATGCCTCGAGCGGCTCGTGGTCACGACCGCGAGCGGCGCCGCCTGCCTTCGGACCCGGGTAGTGCTCGACGATGGCCGCGAGAGGCGATGCCAGCGTGACGACGGTGCGGAAGCCGGGAGGCACGAGACGTGCCTCGGCGAACACCCCGAGCCGCGGCCCGATGCCGGCGGCACCGACCTGATGCGGCAGCCGATCGAGCCAGTCCCACTCACCGCGCGCCCTGCCTGCCGCGTCCGCGAGGTCAGGCGGCGCGAGCCGGCCGGGCGGCAGCGCCGTGTACAGCTGCACGAGAAGCCCGCGCAGATAGGCGCGGGCGAGCACCCCTGGGCCGCAGACGGCGACCCCCTCGACGGGGTCGGCGAGCACGGGCGCATCGTCGAGCCGAGCCGCGGCGCGCTGCAGCTCGAGTTCGTCGGTGTCGCGCGCGTCGCCCGAGATCACGAGTCCGCTCGCCACCGAGCCGCGCCCCAGGCTCACCACTGTCTCTTCGCCCTTCCAGAGCACAGGGCCGTCGAGCCCGTCGATCGCCGCGGCCGCCCCACGTGCGCGCCGCAGCAGCTCGCGCCGCAGCCTGTCGTGCGCCCCGGCGATGCGCTCGCGCAACCGGTCCAGCTCTTCGGCGCGCTCGGCGAACGCCGCACGGCGCTCGCGCCCGCCGCCGCGGCGCCCCTCGACCAGCGAGAGCACCGCACCGACCGGGCCGAGCGCGGCGAACGCCAGCGAATACGGCGATCGGGTCATGAGCCAGAGAGCTCCCGCCATCACGACCGGCGTGATGAAGGCGGCCCACGACATGCGGGCGGGGCGCGGTGCGGGGGGCCTCGGCGGGAGTGCGAGCGGGGTGGTCACCCGCTCAGAAGAGCACGGCTGAGGCATCCGCCCCTGCTCGGATGCACCCAAATGTGGAGAACGCGAGCGATCCCGCGGTTGCGCTGGGGAAGATCCCCGGCGATCAGCCCACGATCAGGTACTGATCGCCGATCTCGACCCGCGATCCGCGGGTCACGCGGTAGCGCCGCCCCGGCTCGCATTCGCGGCGCATGCCGTCGTCGCTGACGATCGCAGTTCCGTTCGACGAGAAGCGGTCGAGCACCCAGAGCTCCTCGGCCTCGACACCAAACTCGAGATGCGTCTTCGACACCGACCGGCCCGGGTCTGCGATCGGTACGAGCTGATCGAAGACCTCACCGTCGCCCGCGACCGGCTTGCGCCCCACAAGCCCGTTTCCGGCGATGATCACGCGCTCGCCGGTCGAGGCCGCGATCACCCACGTCGGAACGGGCGCCGACAGGTCGCCCTGGTCGGGCAGAGCCGACTGCTCGACCACCGCGGGCCGAGCCGCGGCCGCCGTGCGACGCGCGGCCGATTCGCTGATGGTGCGCAGCACCGACGCGGTCACGACCTGCGTGTCGGTGGGACGGCTGTCATCGACCGGACGCTTGAGATACGGCGTCGCCTCGACGGCGCTGCCGCATTCGCCGCAGAAGATCGCCCCATCGAAGAGCTCGCTTCCGCACACGCGGCATGTCAGTGCTCCGGTCCCCTCCACGCTCTCACGATAACCCGGCCGCCTGCGACCGGGGCCGAGGTCACGCCGTGACAGGACCGGTTCGCGCGCGCCTTCCCGCGCCCCCAGTTCGGGGCTTCGCGGCCGCGAGCTCGGGGGTTCCGAGCACATCGACGACGACCACACTGACGTTGTCGCGGCCGCCGTTGCCGAGGGCCGCGTCCATCAGACGGGTGGCAGCGTCGGAGGCGGAGGCACCGATCGACAGGAAGTGTCGGATACCGTGCTCGGTGAGCTCCTTCGTCAGCCCGTCGGAGCAGACGAGCAGCCGAGAGCCGGCGACGATCGGGATCAGCCAGAAGTCCGGCACGGGGTCCTCATTGAACCCGACGGCACGCGTGATGACGTTCGCGTGCGGGTGCACCTCGGCCTCGGACGGGGTGATGAGCCCCCTGTCGAGCAGCTGCTGCACGATGCTGTGGTCGACCGTGAGCTGCTCGAGCACCCCGTCCTGCAGCTGGTAGACGCGCGAGTCGCCGATGTTGAACACGAGCCAGTACGGCTCGCCGTCTTTGAGAGTCAGGGCGAGGCCTGTCACCGTCGTTCCCGTGCCGAGGTCGGTCATGCCGACCCCGCGCGTCATGTCGTCGACCGCTGCACGCAGCGCGTCGCTGATCTCGGGCGCGGCGATGAAGCGGCGGCCGAGCTGCTCGGCGAGGCGGGTGATGACCGCGGCACTTGCGAAGTCGCCCGCCTCGTGGCCGCCCATGCCGTCGGCGACGGCGAAGATCGGGGCCCTGGCCAGCACACTGTCCTCGTTGACGGCGCGGCGGTGCCCTCGATCGCTCGCCGCCGACCACGACAGCGTGATGCGTGCGCCGTCGTGCTCAGGCAGCGCGACGTCATGCCGCCTGCTGCTGCGACCGATCTGAGTCACAGAGGTCTCCCGGGATGGAGTCGTTCGGTGGTCGCAGACAGCCTAGTCAGTAGATGCTCCTGCTGTTGACCTGATCTCAATAACTCACTCGCCGATGAAAGACATCACGTGCTTGATGCGCGTGTAGTCCTCGAAGCCGTACTGCGAGAGGTCCTTGCCGTAGCCCGAGTGCTTGAACCCGCCATGCGGCATCTCGGCGACGATCGGGATGTGCGTGTTGATCCACACGCAGCCGAAGTCGAGGCCCTTCGCGAACCGCATCGCGCGGGCGTGGTCGCGGGTCCACACCGATGAGGCGAGCCCGTACTGCACGCCGTTCGCGTGCCGCAGGGCTTCGGATTCCTCACGGAACGTCTGCACCGTGATGACCGGCCCGAAGATCTCCGTCTGGATGTGCTCGTCGGTCTGCCGGAGGCCGTCGAGCACGGTCGGCTCGATGAGGAATCCGCTCTCGCCCTTGCGCGCACCGCCGGTCACCACGCGCGCGTGGTCGGGCAGCCTGTCGAGGAAGCCCATCACCCGCGCGAACTGGTCTGCGTTGTTCACCGCGCCGAAGAACGCGTCGGCGTCGCCGGGAAGGCCCACCGGCGTGTTCGCCTGCGCGTATTCGGCGAGCGCGGCCACGAACTCGTCATGCACCCGCTCGTGCACGAGCACGCGGGTCGCGGCGGTGCAGTCCTGCCCCGCATTGAAGTAGCCGGCGCTCGCGATGCCGGCGACCGCCTTCTCGAGATCGGCGTCGTCGAAGACGATGACCGGCGCCTTTCCGCCCAGTTCGAGATGCACGCGCTTGAGATCGGCGGATGCCGCGCGCGCGACCTCCATTCCCGCGCGGACGGACCCGGTGATCGACACCAGCTGGGGCGTCTTGTGGTCGATCATCGCGGCGCCGGTGCCGCGATCCCCGACGACGACGTTGAGCACGCCCTTCGGCAGGAACTCGGCGGCGACCTCGGCGAGCAGCAGGGTCGACTGCGGCGTCGTGTCCGAGGGCTTGAGCACGGTCGTGTTGCCCGCGGCGAGCGCGGGCGCGAACTTCCACACCGCCATGTTCAGCGGGTAGTTCCACGGCGTGACCTGGCCCACGACCCCGATCGGCTCGCGGCGCACGAAGCTCGTGTGATCCTTCACGTACTCGCCCGCTGCGCGACCCTCGAGGTTGCGCGCGGCGCCGGCGAAGAAGCGGATCTGGTCGACCGAGAGCATGATCTCGTCGGCCACCAGGTTGGCGCGCGGCTTGCCGGTGTCCTGCGACTCGAGGTCGGCGAACTCGTCGGCGCGCTGCTCCATCGCGTCGGCGATGCGGAAGAGGGCGAGCTGGCGCTCGGCCGGCGTCGTGTCGCGCCAGACTTCGAAGGCGTCGGATGCTGCGCCGAACGCCCGATCGACATCGGCGGCCGTCGACACGGGTGACTGCGCGTATTCGACTTCGGTCGCCGGGTCGATCAGCGGCAGGGTGCGCTCGCCCCCGGCATCCGCATATTCACCGGCGATGAAATTCTTGAGCACGCGCGTTGACGACATGCACCGACTCTACCGATTTCGTTGCAACCTGCGCTTACTGATGCGGATTCACTTGCTGATGCCTAGTTGCACTGACAGAATCGCACTATGTCGTCCCTGCCGCGCTCGATCGCGCCCCGCCCCCAGCCGCTCGACGAGGTCTCGAAAGCGATCATCGAGCAGCTGCAGGCCGACGGCCGCAGGTCGTACGCGGAGATCGGCAAGGCCGTCGGCCTCTCGGAGGCCGCGGTGCGGCAGCGCGTGCAGAAGCTGACGGAATCGGGCGTCATGCAGATCGTCGCCGTGACCGACCCGCTGCAACTCGGCTTCAACCGCCAGGCCATGATCGGGATCCGCGCGAGCGGCGACACGCGCGTGGTCGCCGAGCAGCTCGCGCGGCTGGAATCCGTCGACTACGTCGTGCTCACCGCGGGCGACTTCGACATCATCGTCGAGGTCGTGTGCGAGAGCGACGACGAGCTGATCTCGCTGCTGAACTCCGAGATCCGCGCCATCGAGAACGTGGTCTCCACCGAGACCTTCGTGTACCTCCGCTTGCAGAAGCAGCACTACAACTGGGGCACGCGCTAGACCGGCGCCGCCCCGAAGGGAAGTACGGCACATGACCGACACCATCGCTCCGACCGTCTACACCGAGGCCGCTGACGCCGCACTGCGCGCGAAGGCGAAGGACCACCTGTGGATGCACATGTCGTCGCAGGGACCCATTGAGGCCGGCGAGACCCCCATCATCGTGCGCGGTGAGGGCCACACCATCTGGGACAGCCGCGGCAAGTCCTACATCGACGGCCTCGCCGGGCTGTTCGTCGTGAACGCCGGGCACGGCCGGCGGCGGCTTGCGGAGGTCGCGGCCAAGCAGGCCGAGCAGCTGGCGTTCTTCCCGCTGTGGTCGTACGCGCACCCGGCGGCGATCGAACTCGCCGACCGGCTCGCCGACTATGCGCCGGGCGACCTCAACCGCGTGTTCTTCTCCACCGGCGGCGGCGAGGCGGTCGAGACCGCGTTCAAGCTCGCGAAGAACTACTGGAAGCTGGTCGGCCGGCCGCTCAAGCACAAGGTGATCTCGCGGGCGATCGCCTACCACGGCACCCCGCAGGGCGCCCTCGCGATCACCGGCCTGCCCGGGCTCAAGCAGCAGTTCGAGCCGCTCACCCCCGGCGGCTTCCGCGTGCCGAACACGAACTACTACCGTGCGGAGCAGTCCGGCTTCCCCGGCGGCACCGAGGAGGAGTTCGGCATCTGGGCGGCCGAGCGCATCCGCCAGGCCATCGAGTTCGAGGGGCCCGATACGGTCGCGGCCGTCTTCCTCGAGCCCGTGCAGAACTCGGGCGGATGCTTCCCGCCGCCACCCGGCTACTTCCAGCGCGTCCGCGAGATCTGCGACGAGTACGACGTGCTGCTCGTCTCCGACGAGGTGATCTGCGCGTTCGGGCGCATCGGCTCGATGTTCGCCTCGGACGACTTCGGCTACGTGCCCGACATGATCACCTGCGCGAAGGCCCTGACGTCTGGCTACTCCCCCATCGGCGCCACGATCGTGAGCGACCGCATCTACGAGCCGTTCCGCACGGGCGAGAACAACTTCTACCACGGGTACACCTTCGCCGGGCATCCGGTCTCGGCCGCCGTCGCGCTCGAGAACCTCGACATCTTCGAAGAGGAGGGGCTGAACCAGCGGGTGAAGGACAACTCGCCCTTGTTCAGAGCCGAGCTCGAGAAGCTGCTGGCGCTGCCGATCGTCGGCGATGTGCGCGGCGCCGGGTACTTCTTCGGCATCGAGCTCGTGAAGGACAAGGCAACGAAGGAGACGTTCACCGGCGAGGAGTCCGAGCGGATCCTCAAGGGCTTCGTCTCGCACCAGCTGTTCGAGAACGGCCTCTACTGCCGCGCGGACGACCGCGGCGACCCCGTCATCCAGCTCTCGCCGCCGCTCACGATCGGGCCGGCCGAGTTCGTGCAGATGCGCGAGATCCTCGAGGGCGTGCTCTCCGACGCCTGGACCAAGATCTGAGCGGGCGGATGCCTGCATAGGAACCGGCCCTACCACGCACGATCGGCCCTACGGAACCTCGGGTTCCAGTAGGGCCGATCGTGCGTATTGCGCCCGGTTCCTACGACTGCTGTTGGCGTCAGTCGGCGAGCAGGGCCTCGAGGTACGCGACCGTCTCTTCCCAGCCGGCGACGGCGTGGGTGCGCACGCCGGTGCGCACCACGGGGTAGTCGTTGCCGTCTGGGTCGAGGCGGTCGCCGACGAAGATCATGTCGCCGACCGCGACGCCACTCGCCGAGACGAGCTTTTCGAGCGCGTAGCCCTTGTCGACGCCCGTGCGGGTGATGTCGATCGATGTCGAGCCGCCCGAGCGGACAGAGAGCTGCGGAAGCTGGGACTGAACGGATGCCGCGAGGCGGTTCTTCTTCTCCCCCGTGGGATCCCAGGCCTTCTTCGCGTCGACGGGCGCCTGCTGGCCAAGCGCGGAGAAGGTGATCTGCGAGCCGCGGTCTTCGAGGATCGGGCCCCAGGTCTCGCTCTCCCAGTAGCCGAACTCCTTCGCGGTCGTCTCGATCGCCGACAGCGCCGCCGACTTCTCGTCCTCCGTCAGCCCGTCCTCGTACTGCATGGCCCAAGCGCCGTCGACGAAGCGCCAGTACTGGGTGCCGGTCACCGGCATGAGGTGCAGCCGGCTGAGGCCTTCGGCCGAGGCATCCGTCAGCCTCTCGATCACCTGCTGACGGAACTGGCCGATCTGGCCGCCCGAGATGATCGCGACCGCGGCGCGCTCGAGCAGGCGACTGAGCACCGAGGCCACCGCGTCAGGCAGAGGCGACTTGGAGGGCGCCAGCGTGTCGTCGAGATCGAAGGCGATGAGCTGGGCGTCGATGGTCATGCAGGTGCTCTCCGATAGAGGTAAGGGACTCCGCCATCGTACCGATCGCACCCGATTCCCCGCCCTGGGTCCGCCCTAACAGCCCTCCGGCATCACGAACGCCCAGTTCGGCAGGTGACCCTGCGTGAGCACCGACTGCAGCAGCTCGGCCAGGCCGTAGGACGGGTCCAGCTCACGTGCCCGGCCGACGAAGCGGCCCGCGACCGAGCCGCGCCCCTGGGACCAGTGCAGCCAGGCGAGGACGGTGAGCGGAATGTGCGCGATGTCGTCAGGCGCGAGAACGGCGAGGCGCGACACGAGCGTGATCGCCCGCGCGATGCGGTCACGGTCAGGTGGCTCCGCGCTGCCGATGCCCATCAGGTCGAGCGCGATGGTGTCGTCGCCCGGCCCGATCTCGCCGTCGTCGATGCGCTCGGCCTCATCGAGCAGCTCGAGACCCCGGTCGCCGCCCCACGCCCAGGTGAACAGCACGGCGTCGCGCAGCTCGGGGTGCATCAGCACGTGCATGAGCGCCGCGAAGTCGTCGCTGGTCGCTGCACGCGGGTCGAGGGCGATCGCATCCTCGGCGTCGACGACGGGGCGCATGATCACCCCGCGGCGCAGCAGGCGATCAAGGGCGAGCTCGAACGCCTGCCTGGCGAGATACCCCGCCGTCGGCAACTCGGCGAGCTCGTCGGGGGCCGCCTTCGGCTCGCAGTCCTCGGCTCCGGGCGGCGCCTCTTCGAGCTCGTCGAGTCGGTGCGCGATGCCCGCGTCATGCCCGTCATACGCGCCCCAGGCATCGTCGGCGACGCAGAGCGCGTCGTGCACGGCGAACCCGGAGCCGAGCAGACGCTTGACCAGCGGGCGAACCAGCGACGCCCGAGCCACGTCGCCGTCGGCGCCGAACGGCCCGTCGGTGAAGACCACCACCAGCGTCCGCTCGACATCGGGCACCTTGCACAGCATGCCCGCGAGCGAGGTGACGTAGCGCTTCTCGGCCGCGGGCGGCGCCGGGTCGGGCAGGTCGACCCGCAGCGTGGAGACGCGCCCGCCTGCGTGGGTGTTGATGAGCACGATGCTGCGGCGCGGCCGGTAGCCGAGCAGGTGCGGCACGGCCGCGGCGACGTCGCGGGAGGAGCGCAGGCGGATGAGCCTGTCGGGGGGTGCGGTCTGGGTCATGCAGGCAAGACTGCGCGCAGCATCCGTTGCCATCTGCAACAAAATGGCGTGAGATGGCACGGATGCGGCACACCAGCGCCTGTGAGCGGAAAGACCCGCGCTACACCTCGTCGATCGCCGCCCCGGCGAACTGCGCCTGGTACAGCCGCGCGTATGCGCCGCCCGCCTCGAGCAGCGACGAATGAGTCCCCTGCTCGACGATGTCGCCGTGCTCCATGACGAGGATCAGGTCGGCATCGCGGATCGTCGACAGCCGGTGGGCGATCACGAACGAGGTGCGCCCGGCGCGAAGCGCGCTCATCGCCTGCTGCACCAGAACCTCGGTGCGCGTGTCGACCGAGCTGGTCGCCTCGTCGAGGATCAGCACAGACGGCCGCGACAGGAACGCGCGCGCGATCGTCAGCAGCTGCTTCTCGCCGGCCGAGACGTTGGCGCCCTCATCCTCGAGCACGGTGTCGTAGCCGTCGGGAAGCGAGTGCACGAAGCGGTCGACATACGCCGCGCGGGCCGCCGCGAGGATCTCGTCCTCCGCGGCATCCGTTCGTCCGTATGCGATGTTGTCGCGAATCGTGCCCGCGAACAGCCAGGTGTCCTGCAGGACCATGCCCATCGCGTCGCGCAGCTCCTGCCTGCGCAGGTGGCGCGTGTCGACGCCGTCGAGCGTGATGCGCCCGGAATCCGGGTCGTAGAACCGCATCATGAGGTTCACGAGGGTGGTCTTTCCCGCACCCGTCGGCCCCACGATCGCGACCGTCTGCCCCGGCTCCGCCACCAGGTTCAGCTTCGTGATCAGCGGCTTGTCCGGCGAGTACGCGAACGCCACGTCCTCGAAGGCGAAGCGCCCCGTGACCTCGCGCAGAGGCTCGGCGTCCATGTCGTCGGGCGTCTGCTCGTCGGCGTCGAGCAGCTCGAACACGCGCTCGGCGCTCGCAACGCCCGACTGCAGCAGGTTCGCCATCGACCCGAGCTGGGTGAGCGGCTGCGTGAACTGGCGCGAGTACTGGATGAAGGCCTGCACGCTGCCGAGGGACAGCGACCCGCTCGTGATCAAGAGCCCGCCGACGACGGCGATCACGACATAGATCAGGTTCCCGACGAACATCATGGCCGGCATGATGATGCCGCTCACGAACTGCGCGCCGAAGCTCGCGCCGAACAGCTCGTCGTTCTTCGCGGCGAACCGCGCCTCGACCTCGCGGTGGCGCCCGAACACCTTGACGAGTGCGTGGCCGCTGAACGCCTCCTCGATCTGCGCATTGAGCTCGCCCATGTGCCGCCACTGCGCCACGAACTGCTTCTGCGAGCGCTTCGCGATCTGCTGTGTGACGACGATCGTGAGCGGGATCGTGACGAGCGCGATGATCGCGAGCAGCCACGAGGTCCAGAACATGAACGCGAGGACGCCGATCACGGTGAGCAGCGACTGCAGCAGCTGGCTCATCGTCTGCTGCAGGCTCTGCTGCACGTTGTCGATGTCGTTGGTCACACGCGAGAGCAGCTCGCCGCGCGGCATCCGGTCGAAATACGAGAGCGGCAGCCGGTGGATCTTCGCCTCGACGTCCTGCCGCAGCGCGAACGTGGTGCGCGCGACGACGCCGTTCATGATCCACCCCTGCGCCCAGCCGAAGAACGCGGCGATGACATAGAGCAGCAGCACCCACATCAGCAGGTGCGCGAGCGAGGTGAAGTCGATGCCCTGACCTGGAGTGAAGTCGATGTGCCGCAGCAGATCGGCCATCTGGGTGTTGCCCTGCTTCTCGAGCCCGGCGATCACCTCCGCCTTGGTCGTGCCGGCCGGCAGGTGGGTGAACTGACGGCCGATGAACCCGGCGAACACGATGTTGGTCGCGTCACCGAGCAGCTTGGGTCCGATGACGGTGAAGGCCACGGATGCCGCGCCCAGGACCGCCACGAGAACGACCGCCAGTCGCTCGCCGCGCAGCCGGCCGAGCAACCGCCTCGCGCTCGGCCCGAAGCTCGACGCCTTCTCGCCGGGCAGCGCCATGCCCATCGGGCCGCCGCCGCCCATGGGGCCGCGGCGAGCGCCTGCGGGTGGGCCGGCAGGCCGCGCGTCGGCGGCGGGGCCCGCGGGGGCCGAGGCAGGGGTCTTGTCGCTCATCGCGCCTCCTCCGCGGTGAGCTGCGAGCTCACGATCTCGGCGTACGTCTCGTTGCCCGCGAGCAGCTCCTCGTGCGTTCCGGCGCCGACGATGCGGCCGTCTTCGAGCACGATGATGCGGTCCGCTTCGACGATGGTCGACACGCGCTGGGCGACGATCACGAAGGTCGCGCCGTCGACCTCTCTCTTCAAGGCCGCGCGGAGCCGGGCATCCGTCGCCAGGTCGAGCGCCGAGAACGAGTCGTCGAACACGTAGATCTCCGGCCGCTTGACGAGCGCGCGCGCGATCGCGAGCCGTTGCCGCTGGCCGCCGGAGACGTTCGTGCCGCCCTGGGCGATGGCCCCGTCGAGGCCGCCCTCCATCTCGCGCACGAAGCCCTCGGCCTGGGCGATGCGCAGCGCCGCCCACAGCTCGTCCTCCGTCGCGTCGGGCTTGCCATAGCGCAGGTTGCTCGCCACCGTGCCCGAGAACAGGTACGGCTTCTGCGGCACGAGGCCGATGCGGCTCCACAGCAGCTCGGGGTCGAGCTCGGCCACGTCGACGCCGTCGATGTAGACGGTGCCGCTCGTCGCGTCGAACAGCCGCGGCAGCAGGCTCACGAGGGTCGTCTTGCCGGCGCCCGTCGAGCCGACGATCGCGAGCGTCTGGCCTCGCTCTGCCCGGAACGAGACGTCGGTGAGCACGGGCTGCTCGGCGCCCGGATAGTGGAAGCCGACCTCGAACAACTCGATCGTGCCCTGCTCGGCGAGCTCGGTGACGGGCGCCGCGGGCGGGGCGACCGACGGCTCGGTGTCGAGCACCTCGCTGATGCGCGTGGCCGAGACGGCGGCACGCGGCACCATGACCGCCATGAACGTCGCCATCATGACCGACATCAGAATCTGGGCCAGGTAGGCGAGGAACGCGGTCAACGCGCCGATCGGCATGCCGTCCTGCACACGGAACGCGCCGAACCAGATCACGGCGACGCTCGACAGGTTGAGGATCAGCATGACGATGGGGAACATCGTCGTCATCCAGCGGCCGGCGTTGAGGGCCGCCTCCATGACATCGGAGTTCACATCTTCGAAGCGCTTCGTCTCGATGTCCTCGCGCACGAACGCGCGGACGACGCGGATGCCGGTCAGCTGCTCGCGCAGCACCCTGTTCACCGCGTCGATGCGCTTCTGCATCTTCCGGAACCACGGCACCATGCGGCTGACGACGGCGCCGACGCACACGAGCAGCACGGGCACCGCGACGGCGATGATCCACGACAGGTCCGCGTCCTGCTGGATCGCGAGGATGACACCGCCGATCGCGGTGATCGGGGCGGAGACCATCATGGTGCAGCTCATCAGCACGAGCATCTGCACCTGCTGCACGTCGTTCGTCGACCGTGTGATCAGGCTCGGCGCGCCGAACACCTGCACTTCGCGCTCGCTGAACTCGCCGACGCGGGTGAACACGTTGAGCCTCAGGTCGCGACCGAGGCTCATGGCGGCACGGGCACCGAAGTACACCGCGGTGATCGAGCACGCGACCTGCACCAGCGTCACGAGCAGCATCCACGCGCCGATGCGCATGATGTAGCCGGTGTCGCCCTTGGCGACGCCGTTGTCGATGATGTTGGCGTTGAGCGTCGGCAGATAGAGCGCCGCAAGCGACTGGGCGAGCTGGAACACCAGCACCCCGACGAGCAGCTTCCAATGCGGGCCGAGATGGCGGCGCAGCAGGGTGATCAGCATCGATCTTCCTTGGTTTCGGTAGGGGTGGCGGATGCCTGGGTGGCGGATGCCTGGCGGGCGGCTCCATCGCCGACGATCCCATGAAGGGCGAGGTCGACGAGCTCGTCGATCTCGATGGGGCCGGAGGCCTGGAACGGGCCGATGGAGGTGACGAAGGACAGGGCGCGCAGGAACGGCCCGATCCGATCTGGCGCGATGCCGAGCCGCTCGATGTCGGGCGCGAAGAGCTCGGCGATGATCTGCGCGTAGCCGTCGCCCGTGTCGCGCGGCACGGGCGGCCGCTCGCGCATGCCGACGGCCGTCATCATCGCGAAGACGCCCTGGAAGCGCTCCTGGAGCATGGAGAGCACCTGGCGCACCTTGAACTCGAGCGGCAGGGTTGGGTCGATGGCCCCGAGGCGCACGCGCAGCGGCGCCGGATCGAGGTACTTCGCGACAGCCGCGTCGATCACGGCGTCCTTGTCGCCGAATGCGCGGAACACAGTGCCCTCGGCCACCCCGGCGGCCTCGGCGATCTGCTTCGACGTCACTGCGGCGCCCGCGGCGAGCACGAGCGGGATCGTCGCGTCGACGATCTGCGCGCGCCGGTCCTCCGGGCTCATCGCGGGGGCGCGCCGCGCGGGAGCCGCCTCGGGCGAAGCATCCGTCGTGGTCACTCGCTCACTCTAGTGAGTGAGTACTCACTCGGCAATACGGTCTGCCGTTCGACCCGCTGCTCCGAGGGGTGCGTCCGGGCTCCGTCTTCGCGGCTGCTGCGACCCGAGCGCACCCCTCGGCGGCGAAGGAGCAAGGGCAAAGGCAGAGAGAGCCCGTCCGGCTACACGAACGCGGCGAAGAGGCGCGAGATGTCGGCGACCTCATCCGGCGAGGGATGCCAGGCCGAGGCCGCTGCCACGTTGGCGTGCACCTGCTCGGCCTTCGTCGCGCCCGCGATCACCGAGGTGAGCCCCGGCTGGGCCAGCAGCCAGCCGAACGTCGCCTCGAGCATCGTGATGCCGCGTGCGTCGGCGAATGCCTGATATTCGTCGAGAAGGTCCCATGGGGCGTCGTCGACGAGATGCCTGCGCTGCTGCATGATGCGACTGTCGGCGGGGCCGCCGTCGCGCGTGAACTTGCCGGTCAGCAGCCCGTTCTGCAGCGGGAAGAACGGCAGGAACCCGAGGCCGTACTCGTTCACGGCCGGCAGCACCTCGCGCTCGGCGCCGCGGGTGAGCAGGTTGTATTCGTTCTGGGCCGAGATGAACTTGGGATGCCCGGCGAGCGCCGCCTGGTACTCGGCATCCGCGATCTGCCACCCGCTCAGATTCGAGTGGCCGATGTAGCGCACCTTGCCCTCGCCGATGAGGTCGTCGAGCACGGCGAGCGTCTCTTCGATCGGCGTTACACCGTCGGGCCGGTGCAGCTGGTAGAGGTCGATCCAGTCGGTCCTGAGGCGGGTCAGCGAGCCCTCGACCGCGCGGCGCACATAGCGGCGCGAGCCGCGGGCGCCCCAATCGGGGCCGTTCGCGCCCGCCATGTCCATGCCGAACTTGGTGGCGAGCACGATGCGGTCGCGCTTGCCCGCGAGAGCGTTGCCCATGAGCGTCTCGGAGAGGCCACGCTGCGCGCCATAGATGTCGGCCGTGTCGAACAGGGTCACGCCCGCGTCGACGGCGGCGTCGATCACGGCGTTCGTGCCCTCCTGCGTCTCGGTGACGGTGCCGGCGCGGCCGAAATTGTTGCAGCCGAGTCCGATGGTCGAGACGACGAGGCCGGAGCGGCCGAGAGCGCGGTATTCGATTTCTGCCATGTCTCGAGCCTAGGTTCGATGAGCGGCCGTTCGGCTATGCGGACGCCTGGAACGCGGCATCCGTCGCCCGCACCACCCGCATGATGTTGCCGCCCGCGAGCTTCGCGAGGTCGGCAGCCGACCAGCCTCGGCGCGCGAGCTCGGCGAGCAGCTTCGGGTAGCCCGCGACGCTCTCGAGTCCACTCGGCAGGTCGGGGGTGCCGTCGAAGTCGCCGCCGAGGCCGAGGTGGTCGACGCCCGCGACCGCCCGCGCGTGCTCGACATGGTCGGCGACGTCGGCCACCGTGACCCGCGGCTTGTCGCCCTCGCGGCCGCCGGCGAGCCACAGGCGGTACTCGTCTGAGACGAATTGAGGGACGAAGGTGATCATCACGACGCCGTCATTGCCGGGAATCCGCTCGAGCACGTCATCGGGCACGTTGCGCACGTGGTCGGTGACGGCCCGGCACGAGCTGTGGCTGAAGATGACGGGGGCGGATGCCTCGTCGAGCGCGTCATGCATCGTGGTCGTCGCGACGTGCGACAGGTCGACGAGCATGCCCAGGCGGCCTAGCTCGCGCACGAGCTCGCGGCCCCGGTCGGAGAGGCCGCCGTGCTGCGGGTCGTCGGTCGCGGAATCCGCGAACTCGCTCGTCAGCCAGTGCGTGAGGGTGAGGTAGCGCACGCCGAGGCGCGCGTACTGGCGCAGCACCGCGAGCGAGCCGTCGAGCTGGTGGCTGCCCTCTGCGCCGAGGAAGCTCGCGACCGTGCCGCGGCTGCGCGCCTCCTCGAAGTCGGCTGCGCTGCGGGCGAGGGTGAAGTGGTCGGGGTATCGTCTTGCGAGCCGGTGCACGACGTCGATCTGCTCGAGCGTCTCGCGCACATGCTCGGCGCCGGCACGGCGGTCTTCGACGTAGACCGACCAGAACTGGCCGCCCACTCCCCCTGCGGCAAGGCGCGGCACGTCGGTGTGGAAGTCGTCGCTCTGGTCGCTGTCGAGGCCGTCGAGAGAGGAGTCGCGCCCCTCGCGCAGAGCCCACGGCCAGTCGTTGTGGCCATCGACGATCGGATGCCTGGCGAGCGCGTCTCGGGCAGTGGCGTCGGCAGCGGTCATGCCCCCATCCTGCTGCGTTGCGCCGATCTTCCCCAGCACAGCTGCCCGCGGTGCGGCATTCTCAACCGATGTCCGATTCCCGCGAGCCGGTGTCGGCGGCCGCGGTTACTGTCGAGATATGACCACCGCGATTCCCCTCTTCCTGGCGCGCACCGATTCGCCCATCGGCCGCCTCGAGCTGACCAGCGACGGCGACGCCGTGACCTCGCTGTCGATCGCCCGCGAAGGGCGCCTTCCTCTCGAGACCCTTCCCGAGAACTCGAACGCCGTGCTCGACGAGGCGGTGCGGCAGCTCGGCGAGTACTTCGCCGGGTCGCGCACCACGTTCGACGTGCCACTGCACCTCGCGGGCACCGACTTCCAGAAGTCCGTCTGGGCGATCCTCGCGAAGCTGCCGTTCGGCGAGTTCACCTCCTACGGCGAGATCGGGCTCGAGCTGGGCCTGCTGACCGCGGGGCGCGCCGTCGGCGGGGCCGTCGGCGCCAATCCGGTTCCCCTGCTGATCGGCTGCCACCGCGTGCTGTCGTCGAACGGCAGAGTGACCGGCTACAGCGGCGGCGACGGCATTCCGACCAAGCTCTGGCTGCTCGCCCACGAGGGCATCACCCTCGCCGCATGAGCGGCTATCGCGACGCCGTAGAGGGCGCAGACGGCAAGCCGCGCTGCGCCTGGGCGGTCTCCTCCCCCGAATACGTCGCCTACCACGACGACGAGTGGGGCTTCCCGCTGAAAGACGAGCGGCGGCTGTTCGAGAAGATCTGCCTAGAGGGCTTCCAGGCCGGGCTGTCGTGGATCACGATCCTGCGCCGCCGCGAGGGCTTCCGCGCCGCATTCGACGGGTTCGACCCTGCGACCGTCGCCGCCTATGGCGAGGCCGATGTCGAGCGGCTGCTCGGTGACGAGCGGATCATCCGCCACCGCGGCAAGATCGAGGCGACGATCGGCAACGCTCGCGCCCTGCTGGCGCTCGACGAGCCGCTCGTCGAGCTGGTGTGGTCGTTCGCGCCCGAACCCGGCTCGCGACCCAGGCCGGCCTCCTTCCTCGACGTGCCGGCGGTCACGCCCGAGAGCACGGCGCTCAGCAAAGAGCTGCGGAGGCGCGGGTTCCGATTCGTCGGCCCGACGACGATGTACGCGATGATGCAGTCGGCGGGGCTGGTCGACGACCACGTCGCCGGCTGCTGGCGCGCACGGGCTGTCAGTCAGGCCGAGGCGCACCCCTAGACGCGCACCGTTCCCATCGCCCCGCGCGCCACGCTGCTGCCCGACCGCAGAGCACGGCTTTCGAGGGAGAACGCGAGGCGGCGACCGATTCGCGCGTGCTCCTCGGCCTGACTTGGAATGAGCATAGCTCACTTCCTGTGATGCCTCGCAAGCCCCCCACATACGGGTCGAGCCGGCCGCGGGGCGTCAGGCGGTGATGAGCACCAGCCGCGATCCTGCGCCCGCGGGGCCGGGGGTGCCGGCCTCAAGGCGGAAGCCGTGCGCTGCACCCCAGTCGACGAGCTCCCGAACGGTGCCCGGGTGCTCACCGCTCAGCGCGTAGGCGCGCGCGAGCTCGCCCTTGGCGTGCTTGTTGAAGTGGTTGAGGGCGCGGCGGCGTCCGTCCGGTCCCTCGGCGACGACCTCGAGCCAGACCGCATGCGGCGCGGGCCCGAGCGCCGCATAGCCCTGCGAGCGCGCGTCGAGCACGAGGCCGCTCTCGCCGCCGAGCGCCCCGGCCGCGGCATCCGCCCACAGCGCCCGCAGCCGCACACCCGGAAGCCGAGAGTCGTGCGAGAGCCGGTAGTCCGGGATCCCGTCGAGCGCGCCGATCGGGCCCAGCACGGCGGAATGGATGACGACGTGCCGGCCGAGCCGCTCACGCGCGTGCTCTGGCAGCGTCGCCGCGTCGAGGGCGTCGTAGAGCACACCCGTGTAGCGGTCGGCCGCCGGCAGCACCTCTGAGGTCTCGAGCACCCGGTTCTTCGCCACCTCGTGGTGCTGCTTCACGCCGAGCTTCAGCGCTTTGACGGCCGCCTCGTGGTCGTGCGCGAGGGCGGTCACCGCGTCGAGGGTGGCTCGCCTGGCATCCGTCAGCATCGGGTAGCGCAGTTCCGAGAGCGCGAGCCGCGTGCCGGGCGCACCGCCCGCGCGCTTCGTCTCAGACGGAGGCAGCAAGAGCAGCACGAGGATTCCTGACGGGAACGCGGAAGTCCCGCCCCGGCGAGCGGGGCGGGACTTCCGTTGAGAGAGACAGTCTTCCGGCTAAACCAACTCGGCCTGCGACGCGACGATCGTGACGATGTCAGCCGCGACCGAGAAGTAGCCGCCTTCGGCGTTCGCCGTGATGCGCTCGCCGCCCGGCAGCGTCAGCCGCACCTGACCGCCCCTGGCGAGCAGGGCGAGCACCGGCTCGTGACCGGCGAGCACGCCGATCTCGCCAATCGTGGTCTTCGCCACGACCATCGAGGCCTCGCCCGACCACACCTTGTGGTCAGCCGCGACGACGCTGACGTTGAGCAGCTTCGCCATGGCTTACGCGTTCTCCTTCTGGATCTGCGCCCACTTCTCTTCCACGTCGGAGATGGAGCCGACGTTGAAGAACGCCTGGGTGGCGACGTGGTCGAAGTCACCGCGGGTGATCGCGTCGAACGACTCGATCGTGTCCTTGATGGGGACCGTGGAGCCCTCGACACCGGTGAACTTCTTCGCCATGTAGGTGTTCTGCGAGAGGAACTGCTGGATGCGGCGAGCACGCTCGACCGTGATCTTGTCCTCTTCGGAGAGCTCGTCGACACCGAGGATTGCGATGATCTCCTGCAGCTCCTTGTTCTTCTGCAGGACCTGCTTCACGTTCGTGGCCACGCGGTAGTGGTCCTCGCCGATGTAGCGCGGGTCGAGGATGCGCGAGGTCGAGCTCAGCGGGTCGACCGCGGGGTAGAGGCCCTGCGAGGCGATCTCACGCGAGAGCTCGGTGGTCGCGTCGAGGTGCGCGAACGTGGTGGCCGGGGCCGGGTCGGTGTAGTCGTCAGCCGGCACATAGATCGCCTGCAGCGAGGTGATCGAGTGACCGCGCGTCGAGGTGATGCGCTCCTGCAGAACGCCCATCTCGTCGGCGAGGTTCGGCTGGTAGCCCACCGCGGAGGGCATGCGGCCGAGCAGCGTCGAGACCTCGGACCCCGCCTGCGTGAAGCGGAAGATGTTGTCGATGAACAGCAGCACGTCCTGCTTCTGGACGTCGCGGAAGTACTCGGCCATGGTCAGCGCCGAGAGGGCGACGCGCAGACGCGTCCCCGGCGGCTCATCCATCTGGCCGAAGACCAGGGCGGTCTTGTCGAAGACGCCGGCCTCCTCCATCTCGTGGATGAGGTCGTTGCCCTCACGGGTACGCTCGCCGACGCCGGCGAACACCGACACACCGCCGTGGTCCTGCGCGACGCGCTGGATCATCTCCTGGATGAGGACCGTCTTGCCGACGCCCGCGCCGCCGAACAGGCCGATCTTGCCGCCCAGCACGTAGGGCGTCAGCAGGTCGATGACCTTGATGCCGGTCTCGAACATCTGGGTCTTCGACTCGAGCTGGTCGAACGACGGCGCCTTGCGGTGGATCGGCCAGCGCTCGGTGATCTCGATCTTCTCGCCGGGCTGGGCGTTCAGAATCTCGCCTGTGACGTCGAAGACGCGGCCCTTGGTCACGTCGCCGACGGGCACGGAGATCGCTGCGCCGGTGTCGCGCACCTCCTGGCCGCGGACGATGCCGTCCGTCGGCTTCAGGGAGATGGCGCGCACGAGGTCGTCACCGAGGTGCTGGGCGACCTCGAGCGTGATCTCGTGGGCTTCCTCTTCGTCACCGGTGAAATTGATGGTGGTCTTGAGGGCGTTGTAGATCTCGGGGATCGAGTCGTGCGGGAACTCGATGTCCACGACGGGGCCGGTGACGCGCGCCACACGGCCGACGCCGGGGGTCACCTTGGCGTCGGTGCCGGGGGTCTCGGCGGTGATGGTCATTGTTGTCTCTCTCTGTTGGTCAAACAGCGTGTCTGTCTCTCGGACAGCCCGTGTGGTGTCAGGAGGCGAGCGCGTCGGCGCCGCCGACGATCTCGGAGATCTGCTGAGTGATCTCGGCCTGACGTGCGTTGTTGGCGAGGCGCGTGTAGTTGGTGATCAGCTTGTCCGCATTGTCGGATGCCGACTTCATCGCCTTCTGCGTCGCAGCGTGCTTCGACGCCGCCGAGTGGAGCAGCGCGTAGAACACGCGGCTCTCGACGTATGCCGGCAGCAGCTGGTCGAGCACGGTCTGGGCGTCGGGCTCGAACTCGTAGAGCGGCGGCACACCGTCGGCGTCCGGCAGGGTCTCGTCTTCGAGCTTGCCCTCGATCTCGAGGGGAAGCAGGCGACGGACCGTCGGCACCTGGGTGATCGAGCTCACGAACCGGTTGAAGACGCCGTGGATCTCGCTGACGCCGCCCTCCGACTCCGGACGCGTGAAGAGCTCGATCTGCTTGTCGCTGATCTCCTTCGCGAGCTCGAACGTGGGCTGGTCGGTCTCACCCGTCCAGCTCTCGAGGTACTCCCGGCGCCGGAACGCGAAGTAACCGACGGCCTTGCGACCGACCAGGAAGTACACGACCTCTTTGCCCTGCTCGGTGAGCAGGGTCTCGAGCTGCATCGCCTGGCGGATCACCTGCGAGTTGAACGCGCCGGCGAGACCGCGGTCGGACGTGTACACCACGATGAGCGAGCGGCCGATCTGCTCGGGCTCGGTCGTCAGCGGGTGCTGCACGTTCGAGCGGTGGGCGACGAGCGCCACCGCCTTCGAGAGCTCCTCGGTGTAGGGAGCGGCCTCGTTCACCCGCGCAAGCGACTTGGCGATCCGGCTCGCGCTGATGAGCTCCATCGCGCGGGTGATCTTCTTCGTCGTCTGCGCGGACCGGATCTTCGACCGGTAGATGCGAAGCTGAGCGCCCATGCCTAGTTGCTCCCGGGGATCTTCTCCTGCTCGACAGCATCGGCCTCGAGGGCCGCGTGCTGCTCCGTGCCAGGCGCGTCGAGGGGCTGGCCCTTGCCGGTCTGGAACTCGAGCTTGAACGTGTCGATCTGGGAGGAGATCTCGGCGACGGTCTCGTCAGAGAGCTGGCCGGTCTCGCGCAGGGTGTCGAGCACCGTGGTGTTGCGACGCAGGTGGCCGAGCAGCTCGCCTTCGAAGCGCAGGATGTCCTCCACCGCGATGTCGTCGAGCTTGCCGTTGGTGCCGGCCCAGATCGAGACGACCTGCTCCTCCACCGGGTACGGCGAGTACTGCGGCTGGCGCAGCAGCTCGGTCAGGCGCGCACCGCGCTCGAGCTGTCGACGCGAAGCCGCGTCGAGGTCGGAGGCGAACATCGCGAACGCCTGCAGCGAGCGGTACTGGGCCAGTTCCAGCTTCAACGTGCCCGAGACCTTCTTGATGTGCTTCAGCTGCGCGTCGCCACCGACGCGCGAGACCGAGATGCCCACGTCGACCGCGGGGCGCTGGTTCGCGTTGAACAGGTCGGATTGCAGGAAGATCTGGCCGTCGGTGATCGAGATCACGTTGGTCGGGATGTACGCCGAGACGTCGTTCGCCTTCGTCTCGATGATCGGAAGACCGGTCATCGAGCCGTGGCCGAGCTCGTCGGACAGCTTCGCGCAACGCTCGAGCAGACGCGAGTGCAGGTAGAAGACGTCGCCGGGGTATGCCTCGCGGCCCGGCGGGCGGCGCAGCAGGAGCGACACGGCGCGGTACGCCTCGGCCTGCTTGGTCAGGTCGTCGAAGATGATCAGGACGTGCTTGCCGCCGTACATCCAGTGCTGGCCGATGGCCGAGCCGGTGTAGGGGGCGAGGTACTTGAAGCCGGCGGGGTCGGAGGCCGGCGCTGCGACGATGGTCGTGTACTCCATCGCGCCGGCCTCTTCGAGGGCGCCCTTCACCGAGGCGATGGTCGAGCCCTTCTGGCCGATCGCGACGTAGATGCAGCGCACCTGCTTGTCGGGGTCACCGGAGTCCCAGTTGGCCTTCTGGTTGATGATCGTGTCGATCGCGATCGCCGTCTTGCCGGTCTGGCGGTCGCCGATGATGAGCTGGCGCTGGCCGCGACCGATCGGGATCATCGCGTCGATGGCCTTGATGCCGGTCTGCATCGGCTCGTGCACCGACTTGCGCTGCATGACGCCGGGCGCCTGCAGCTCGAGTGCGCGGCGGTCGTCGGTGACGATGTCGCCGAGGCCGTCGATCGGGTTGCCGAGCGGGTCGACCACGCGGCCGAGGTACCCGTCGCCGACGGCGACGGAGAGGACCTCACCGGTGCGGGTGACTTCCTGGCCTTCTTCGATGCCGGCGAACTCGCCGAGCACGACGACGCCGATCTCGTCCTCGTCGAGGTTCAGCGCCAGGCCGAGCGTGCCGTCGGCGAAGCGGATGAGCTCGTTCGCCATGACGCCGGGGAGTCCCTCGACGTGCGCGATGCCGTCAGCCGCGTCGAGCACATGACCGACCTCGGTGGCGGCAGCCTTGCTGGGCTCGTACGACGTGACGAAGTCCTTCAGCGCGTCCCTGATCTCATCGGGGCTGATGGAGATGTCTGCCATGTTGTTCCTTTGATTAGCGAGGCGCTGGCCTCAATGGTGAAGACCGGTTATGCGAGCTGCAGCCGCACGTCTGAGAGACGCGTTGCGATGCTCGAGTCGATGACGTCGTCGCCGACCCGCACGCGCAGGCCGCCGATGAGCGAGGCGTCGATGACGGTGCTGAGTGCGACCGCCTTGCCGTAACGCGCCGCGAACACGTCGCGGAGACGACCGAGCTGGGCCGCGGTCAGCGGCTGCGCGGTGGTGACGACCGCGAGCACCGCGTCGCGCTGGTCGGCGATCGTCTGCTGCGCCCAGCGGAGGGATTCGCGGATGCTTCGACCGCGCGGGTCGGCGACGAGCTGGCTCACGATGGCGACCGTGCCCGCGGAGACCTTGCCCGTGAGAAGGCGGTCGACGACGCCGACCTTCGCGTCAGCGCCGGCGAGCTTGCTGCGCAGCGCGAGCTCGAGCTCCGCGTCGGACGAGACCGCCCCTGAAACGGCGAACAGCTCGTCGCCGAGGCGCTCGGCATCCGCGGAGTTCTGCGCGATGGCGCGCACGCCGACCTCTTCCAGCCCCTCTGCCAGGTCCGCCGACGCGGACCAGCGCTGCTGGACGGCGGTCTTGAGGATGGCGAGCGTCGATGCGGCGACCTTCCCGCCGAAGATGCGCTCGGTCAGCGCCGCCTTCTCGGCAGGGTCGGCGGTCGGGTCTGCGATGGTGTTGCGCAGCTGCAGCGAGGAACCGACGAGGCGCGCGATGGAGAACAGCTCCTCCGCGACGGCGAGGTCGGCCGCGCCGCCCTGCTGGGCGAGCGCGTCGCGCAGCACGACGGCCGCGCTCCGGGTGGCGCTGCCCATTAGGCCTGCGCCCCTGCCTTGCCCTCGCTCGCCTCGAGTTCTGCGAGGAAGCGGTCGACCACGCTGCTGGCCTTCGCGTCGTCCTTCAGGGACTCGCCGATGACACCCGAGGCGAGATCGATCGCGAGGGAGCCGACCTCGGTGCGCAGCTGCGATGCCGCGGCCTTGCGCTCGGCCGCGATCTGCGCCTGCGCGTTCGCGGTGACGCGGGCCGCCTCGACAGTGGCCTGGTCCTTGTGCTCGGCGACGATGCGCTTACCGTCTTCACGTGCCTGCTCGCGGATGACCGCGGCCTCGCTGCGAGCGTCTGCCAGCTGGGCGGTGTACTGCTCGAGCAGCGCGTTCGCCTTGTCCTGGGCCTCGTCGGCGCGCTCGATGTTGCCCTGGATCGCGTCACGACGGGCGTCGAGCGCCTTGTTGACGGCGGGCAGGACCTTCCAGATCAGCACAGCCAGAACGGCGAGGAACGCGATGGTTCCCCACACCAGGTCGGGCAACTCGGGAACGAGCACGCTGTGCGAGGTCGACCCCTGGTCAGCCGCGAGGATCAATGCGTGAGACATACTCACTCCCTAACGGTGGCTGCAGGATTTAGGACGGGAACGGGATGAAGGCAACACCGATCGCAATGAAGCACAGGGCCTCCGTCAGCGCGATACCGATCCACATCAGGGTCTGGAGGCGCCCGGCGAGCTCGGGCTGGCGAGCGACGGACTCGATCGTCTTGCCGACGACGAGGCCGACGCCGATGGCCGAGCCGATGACTGCGAGGCCGAAGGCGAGCGGTGCGATATTACCGACCATTTGTTGTTCCTTTCAGGGTGTCCTGTTGTGCCGTCGAGCTCAGTGCTCGTCGGCGATGGCCATCTGGATGTAGATGGCGGTGAGGATTGCGAAGATGTATGCCTGCAGCGCGCCCACGAAGAGCTCCAGCACCGTGAAGGCGATGCCGAACGCGAAGCTTCCGATGCCGAGCAGGCCGAGGGGGTTGCCGCCGGCGAGCACGGTGAAGAAGAAGAAGTTCGTCGCGAGGAAGCACAGCGCGAGGAGCATGTGGCCGGCGACCATGTTCATCGTGAGTCGCAGAGTCAGGGTGACCGGGCGGACGATGAAGGTCGAGAGGAACTCGAGCACCGCGATCACGGGCTTGATCGCGATCGGCACACCCGGGAGCCACAGCGAGTGGGCGATGAAGCCGCCGGTGCCGTGCTTTCGGATTCCTGCGTAGATGAAGGTCACATAGGCGATCGCCGCCATGATGAGCGCCTGGCCGATGAGGCCGGTCGAGGCGATCTGCAGACCGGGGATGACACCCGTGAGGTTCCAGGCGAGGGTCCCGAAGAACATCGCCATGATCAGCGGCATGAACCGCTTGCCGTCTTTCTCGCCGAGCGTGTCGTTGACGATGCTGACGCGCGGGAAGTCGATGAGGAACTCCCACGCGGCCTGCCCGCGCGACGGGACGACCTTGAGGCGGCTCGACCCGATCCAGAGGATCGCGACGATCACCGCCGTTGCGAAGAGGCGGACAAGCAGCACGCGGTTCAGCGCGAAAGGCGTGCCGGCGAAAAGGACCGCGTTCGGAAAGAAGTCGTCGATAGACGGACCTTGGAAGCCGCCGCCATCAGCGGAAACGACTTGCCCCAGCGCGAGTACAGCGTTCGAAATCAGCGTTATCTCCTGTTGGGACATCGGAGATCGCTCTTGATTCCGATGGAGTCTTTCTGCTCACCGAAAGGCACCAGAAAGAATCGGTGCGCAGTGTGATTGCTGTCAGCCTACTAGACCGGGTGTACGCCGACAAATTCTCGGCGAGTGGGCGGAACGGCCTCGTCTCACGGTGCATCCGGCACGTAGAGCACGCGGCTGCGGGCCACGATCACGACCTCGATGACGAGGGTGATGACGATGCCGACGATGATCGTGAGGAACAGCACGGTGGGGTCGATCCAGGCCTGACCCCGCAACGTCAGGGCGAGCGCGATGAAGACGATGAGCTTGAGCAGCCAGCCGCCGGTGATCAGGCCGACGAACACGAGCGCGTGCTCCGGCCCGGTGGCGCGCCTGCCCGCGATGCGGATGCTCGTGGCCGTGATCGCGGTCAGCGCGGCGACGATCGCGGCGCCGATCAGCCCGCTGAGGGCGCCGGTGCCGCCGGCGACCAGGCCGCCGATCACGCCTGCGATCACCGCGACGGCGCCTGCAGCCACGAAATTCCACAGCATCGCGCGCTGCATGACCTGCGCGGGAGTGAGGGTCTTGGGGGTCACGAGGCCTCCTTGTGTGCGACGGGAGCCTCGGCCGAGGCATCCGCCGCTCTGATCGTGGGCTCGGCGATGTGCGACTCCGCGGCCATGACAGCGCGGCGGCGGCCGAGCGGCGCAAGGGTGACCGCGGTGCACGCGAGCAGCCCGACGACGACGAAGACGATCGCGGCCCACACCGGCACGACGGGGGCGAACGAGAACAGCAGCATGCCGATCGAGGCGACCGCCGTCCACGCGTAGAAGATCAGCACGGCGTGGAAATGCGAGTGCCCCATGTCGAGCAGCCGGTGGTGCAGGTGCTTGCGATCGGCCGCCATGGGCGAGCGCCCCGCGTTCACGCGGCGGATCACCGCAAGCCCGAAGTCGAGGAACGGCACGATCAGCACGGCGAGCGGCAGCACGATCGGCAGGAACGCCGACACCAGGTGGGTGCGCCCGACGACATGCTGCAGCGTCGACGGGTCGAACTGCCCCGTCACCGTCACGGCGCTCGCGGCCATCAGCAGGCCGACGAGCAGCGCCCCGGCATCGCCCATGAACATGCGCGCGGGGTGCCAGTTGAGCGGCAGGAATCCGACGCAGGCGCCGATCAGGATCGCGGTGATGACGGATGCCAGCGAGAAGTAGTTGAGCGGGCTGGTGCGCACCGTGATCGAGTAGGTGTACACGAGGAAGACGCAGTTCGCGATGATCGCGACGCCGACGACGAGCCCGTCGAGTCCGTCGATGAAGTTGATGGCGTTCATCGTGAGCACCACGACGATCACCGTGATGATCACGCTGGTCAGCGGCGACCAGACGGTGAGGCCGCCGAGCGGCAGGGACAGGATCTGGACCCCCGACCACGCCACGAGACCCGCAGCGACGAACTGGCCGGCGAGCTTCGTCATCCAGTCGAGGTCGACGAGGTCGTCGATGACGCCGATCACGACGATCAGCAGGCTGCCGCCGAGGATGCCGAGGATGGGCTTCGGGTCGTTGAAGACGATCGAGAGCAGCGAGAAGTGCGCCGAGAACAGCCACGCGGCGCCGAACGCGATCAGCACGCCGAGGAACATCGCGACCCCGCCGAGCCGCGGGGTCGGGCGCGTGTGCACGTCGCGCTCGCGGATCGCCGGGTACAGCTTGAAGCGCAGCGCGAAGCGGTAGACGGCCAACGACAGCCCGAAGGTCACGAGCGCGGTGAAGAGACCGAGCAGCGCGAGAAGGGTCATGGGGCGTCAGGCCTCCGGATCGGCCGGCTCCGGCGGGAGCTCATCCCTCGCAGGCACAGCCTGCTCGGCGTCCGGCGAGTGCTGACCCACCGGGTCAGCACCCTCATCGCCCGACACGGCCGAGACCTGCTCGGCCGTCTGCAGCTTGTCGCCGATGACCGCGCGCAGCTCGTCGGCGGAGACGACGCCCTGCCGCAGAATCCGCACGCCGCGCCCGTCGGCGAGCCCCGTGACGTCGACGATCGTCGACGACTCGCTCGCGCCCGACTCGGTCACACCGTCGTACGCGGCGCCCGCGAGACCCGCGTCGAGGTAGACGGCGACGGCGTCGCCGAGCATCTCCTCGGCGGTGACGGCGGTCTTGGCAGCAGGCAGGCCGGTCTTGTTGGCGCTGGAGACGGCGAGCGGCCCGGTCTCACCGAGCAGCTCGAGGGTGAGCTTGTGGTCGGGCATGCGCAGAGCGACCGTGCCGCGCGTCTCGCCGAGGTCCCACACGAGCGACGGCTGCGCGTTGAAGACGATCGTGAGGCCGCCCGGCCAGAACGCCTCGGCGAGCTGCCGAGCCTCGTCGGGAACGGTCGCGGCGAGCGCGTCGAGCGTCTTGAGGTCGGGGATCAGCACGGGCGGCGGCGACTGACGGCCGCGCCCCTTGGCGTCGAGCAGGCTCTGCACGGCAGCCGCGTTGAACGCGTCGGCGGCGACACCGTAGACCGTGTCGGTGGGGATCACGACGAGCTCACCGCGGCCGAGCGCCTGGCGGGCGAGGCGTGTGCCGGTGAGCAGCTCGTCGGGGTCGGAGCAGTCGTAGATCGAGGGCATGACCTCCGAAGTCTATCGGCCACCCCCTGCGTCCCCTGTGCGCGGGTGATGCGACACGTGCGCGGGAGAAGCTGCGCCCGCGGACACGCGATTTCACCCGCGCGCACAGGGAAGGTTGACACGGCACCCACAACTGTTTATGGTCTACGCATTGCGTATGCAATACACACAATCTGCGGAATACACAGAAAGGGTCGACATGGACTCCCCCGCGATCGAGGTCGACGCGCTGCGCAAGCGCTACGGCCGCCGCTGGGTGCTCGACGGCGTGGACTTCCACGCGGTGCGCGGCACCGTCCTCGCACTGCTCGGGCCGAACGGCGCCGGCAAGACCACCACGGTCGGCATCCTGTCGACGCTGCTGCCGTCCGATGGCGGCACGGCCCGCGTGTGCGGGCACGACGTCAGCCGCTCCCCCGCCGCCGTGCGCCGCAGCCTCAGCCTCACCGGTCAGTACGCCGCGGTCGACGGCTTCCTCACCGGCCGCGAGAACCTCGCGCTGATGGCGGGCATCGCCGGTCTGCGCGGCCGCGGCGCACGCACGCGGGTCGCGCAGCTGCTCGACGACTTCGAGCTGACGGATGCCGCGGGCCGGCGCGTCTCCACCTACTCCGGCGGCATGCGCCGCCGCCTCGATCTCGCGATCAGCCTGCTGCCGCGCCCGGAGGTGCTTGTGCTCGACGAGCCCACCACCGGGCTCGACCCGCGCAGCCGCACGCAGGTGTGGCGGTCGATCCGCGAGCTCGTCGGCGCCGGCACGACCGTGCTGCTCACGACGCAGTACCTCGACGAGGCCGACGCGCTCGCCGACGACGTGGTCGTGCTCGACCGGGGCGCGGTCATCGCACACGGCTCGCCGGAGGAGCTCAAGCGCCGGGTCGACAGCGACCGGGTCGTGGTCTCGCTCGCCGACCACGAGTCGCTCGAGCTGGCGCGGGCGGCGGCGCCCCAGGCATCCGTCGATCTCGAATCGCTGACCGTCGCGATCGCGACCACCGACGCCGCAGGCACCCTGCGCGCGTTCTTCGACGCCGCACCCGGCGCCGCCGTCGCCGATGTGCGCATCGACCGGCCGACGCTCGACGACGTCTTTCTCACCCTCACCGGGCGCGAGCCCGAATCGCAGGAGGTGGCGGCATGACCGCTCTCGGCACTCCCCCGGCGCCGACCCGCGCCGGCTTCCGTCCCGTCGGCGACACCACCCGGCTCATCGGGCGCGAACTGCGCCGCACGCTGCGCAGCTTCGACAGCCTGTTCTCGAGCCTGCTGCTGCCGACCGTCGTCATGCTCGTCTTCGTCGTCATCTTCGGCGGCGCCGTCGACCGGACGGGTCACTACGTCGACTACGTGGTGCCCGGCGTGCTCATCATGTGCGTCGGCATGGGGGCGTCGTTCACAGCGGTCACCGTCGCGCAGGACATGGCGGCCGGCGTCATCGACCGGTTCAAGACGCTGCCCATGTTCGAGCCGGCCGTGCTGCTCGGGCACGTCGTGGCCGGGGTGCTGCGCAACCTCGTGGCGTGCGTCCCCGTCGTGCTCGTCGCCGTGGCGCTCGGCTGGCGGCCGGCCGCCGGCGTCGGCGACTGGGTGCTGGTGTGGGCCTACCTGGCGCTCGCCGCCCTGTCGTTCACCTGGCTCACCTGTCTTGCCGGGCTCACGCTCTCTGTCGACGCCGCTCAGTCGGTGAACTTCGTGTTCCTGTTCGTGCCGTACATGTCGAGCGGGTTCGTGCCGGTGGACACCATGCCGCACTGGCTGCGCGGCTTCGCCGAGCACCAGCCGTTCACGCCGATCATCGAGACCGCGCGCGGGCTGCTGGCCGGCGCCCCCGACGCGGGCACGGTCGCCGCAGCCCTCGCGTGGCTGATCTCGCTCGGGGCGGCGGCAGTCGTGGCATCCGTCATCGTCTATCGCAGGCGCACGCTTGCCTGACTCCCCCTTCAACCCGCCCAGCCCACCCTGGCTCGTTCCTAGACTGGCCGACATGGCCGACCAGTCTGAGCCCGCACTGCCCCACGCCATCGCCCTGGCGTGGGGCGTTGCGGCTAATCCCCAGCGCGGGCCGCGGCGAGAGCTCTCGATCGAGCGGATCGTCGAGGTCGCCGTCGGCCTCGCCGACTCGGAGGGGCTCGGCGCCGTGTCGATGGCGCGGGTCGCGCAGGAGCTCGGGTACACGACCATGTCGCTGTACCGCTACGTCACCGCGAAAGACGACCTGCTGAAGCTCATGCAGGACGCGGTCTCTGGCATCGACGTGCCGGCGGCAGCCGGCGAGGACTGGCGCGCGGAGCTGCGCACCTGGACGCGGGCGATGATGGCCCAGCTGGGCGCGCACCCGTGGATGACGGAGCTGCCGATCACGGGAATCCCGATGATGCCCAACGAGCTGCGCACGCTCGACGCCGCCCTCGCAGCGCTTGCGCGCACCCCGCTCTCCGCGCTCGAGAAGATGGCCACGATCCTCGTGGTCGCGAACCACGCCCGGGTCGCGGTGGCGATCCAGCATCAGATCGCGTCGGCGGGTGTGCCGGTCGAGCAGGCGACGGGCGAAGCCTATGAGAGCGCGCTGCGCGAGCTGCTCGACCCCGCCGAATACCCCGAGCTGCGCAAGGTGTTGGATGCCGGGCAGCTCTCGGACCGCGAGTTCGACGACGCCGGATTCGGGCTCGAGCGGATCCTCGACGGGATCGCGGCGTATCTCGCCGCGAAGAAGGCGGGCGCCGCCGAGCCGGTCGCCGCCCCAGACCCGGACCTCGTGCACTACGCGAAGGACCAGAAGGTGAAGGATGCCGTGCAGCGCCGGCGCGAGGCCGAGAAGTCGCTGCGCGAGGCGCAGAAGCACGAGCTCGAGGCGCTGAAGAACGCGCGCGAGCGGGCTGCTGCAGCCGCCGAGCGGGAGGCGGCTCGCGCTGAGCGCGAGCGGGCGCGCGCGCGGGCCAACCGCGGATAGGGGCGGTGCGTAGAACGCACGATTTCCCCTATCGAACCAGTCGTTTTGTAGGGGCGAGCGTGCGAACTAGGGCCAGTTCCTACGCGCGCGACGGGCGGGCGGGCGCTTGCGGGCGACGCCTTTGGCGCAAGGCGGGTGTGTGCCGTGCAGGCGGCGCCTCTGGGCGCGAGGCGGGCGCGCGCACTGGGGCGGCGCCTATGGGCGCAGGGCGGTGGTCGCGCGGTCGCGGCCGGTGAGATCCGGGTGCGTGGCGGGGGCGCGCCAGCCGTCCGCCGCGAGCAAGGCGCGGATGTCGGCGCCCTGCAGCTCGCCGTGCTCGATCACGAGCAGCGCGCCCGGGTGCGCGAGTCGCAGCGCGGTGCGCGACAGCGCGCGCACGAGGTCGAGCCCGTCAGGGCCGCCGTAGAGCGCCATCGCCGGGTCGAACAGCCGCACCTCGGGGTCGCGCGGAATCGCGTCCTGCGGGACATACGGCGGGTTCGAGATCACCACGTCGACACGTCCGCCGAGCTCGGAAAGCAGCGCGGGATCTGCCAGGTCGCCTTCGACCAGGGTGGCATTCGAGGCGCCGGATGCCTGGAAGTTCCGCCTCGTCCATGGCAGCGCCTCTGTCGACTTCTCGACGCCGAACACCCGCGCGTGCGGCACCTCGACTGCGAGCGAGAGCGCGATCGCGCCGCTGCCCGTGCCGAGGTCGACGGCGAGAGGCTCGGGCGAGGCCGACCCGCGCAGCGCGTCGATCGCGAACTGCGCGACCTGCTCGGTCTCGGGGCGCGGAACGAACACACCGGGCCCGACCGCGAGCTCCAGCGAACGGAACGCCGCTGTGCCCGTGATGTGCTGCAGCGGCTCGCGCGCAGCCCGCCGGGCGGCGAGCGTGCGCACCCTCTCGACGACGGAGGCGTCGGCCGAGGCATCCGTCAACGCCATCGCCTGCACGCGCCCGCGCGAGGCGTCCGTCACAAATCCGATGAGCAGCGCCGCATCGACCCCCGGTGTGGTCACCCCAGCGGTCAAAAGCTGCTCTGTGACCTCGGCGAGCAGTGCTCGGAACGTAACGGACATCGTGTTCATAACCCCAGCAACAATAGGCTTTCCCGTATGGCCGAGATTCTTCCTGACATCACCAAGGCGGTGGGCGGAACGCCCCTCGTCAAGCTGAACCGCGTCACTGACGACGCGCCCGCGACAGTGCTCGCGAAGCTCGAGTTCTTCAACCCCGCCTCCAGCGTCAAGGACCGCATCGCGGTCGCGATCGTCGACGCGGCCGAGGCCGACGGCGCTCTCACCGAGGGTGGCACCATCGTCGAGGCGACCAGCGGCAACACCGGCATCGGTCTCGCGATGGTCGGCGCCGCGCGCGGCTACAAGACGATCCTCGTCATGCCCGACACGATGAGCATCGAGCGCCGCCTGATCCTCCGTGCGTTCGGCGCCGAGGTCGTGCTCACCCCGGGCGCCGAGGGCATCAAGTCCTCGATCGCCAAGGTGCAGGAGATCGTCGCGTCGACGCCCGGCGCGATCTGGGCCCGTCAGTTCGAGAACCAGGCGAACCCCGCCATCCACTACAACACCACCGGCCCGGAGATCTGGGACGCGACCGGCGGCGACGTCGACGTGTTCGTCGCGGGCATCGGCACGGGCGGCACGATCACCGGTGCGGGCCGCTTCCTCAAGGAGCAGAACCCGAACGTGCACATCGTGGCCGTCGAGCCGGCCGAGACCGAGGTGCTGCGCGGCGGCGCCCACGGCCCGCACAAGATCCAGGGCATCGGCGCGGGATTCGTCCCCGAGGTGCTCGACACCGACGTCTACGACGAGGTCTTCCCCGTTCCGAGCGATGACGCCATCGCGACGGCGCGCCGCCTCGCCGCCGAGGAAGGCGTGTTCGCGGGCATCTCGTCCGGTGCCGCGGTGTACGCCGCCGTGCAGCTCGCCAAGCGGCCAGAGTTCGCGGGCAAGAACATCGTCGCGGTCGTGCCCGACACGGGCGAGCGCTACTTCTCGACGGCGCTGTACAAGCACCTCGCCGAGGCCGACGCGTAAGTGCCGGTCCACCCGCTCCGCTCTCTGCGCGAGGACGTCGCGGCGGTCCGCTATCGAGACCCGGCCGCCCGCAACGCCGCCGAGATCGTGCTCGCCTACTCAGGCATGCACGCCATCTGGGCGTATCGCCTCGCGCACCGCTGGTGGCGCGCACCCGGCCTCAAGCTGGCCGCGCGCCTCCTCTCCCAGTTCACCCGGTCGGTGACCGGCGTCGAGATCCACCCGGGGGCCGTCATCGGCCGCCGGGTGGTCATCGACCACGGCATGGGAACCGTCATCGGCGAGACCGCCGTCGTGGGCAACGACGTGCTGATCTACCATGGAGTGACGCTGGGCGGGAACAAGCGGGGCCAGAACGACAAGCGGCACCCCACGATCGGCGACGACGTCGTCATCGGCGCGGGAGCGAAGCTGATCGGCGACATCTCGATCGGCTCGCACAGCCAGATCGGGGTCAACGCGGTCGTGACGCACGACTTCCCCGAGCACTCGGTGCTGACCGGCATCCCGGCGATCAACCGCAACGAGCACGTGTAGCGCGCCATCTCAACGCGATCGAGCGGTGCGAAAAGTACGTCCGATGACTCGGAAACGTACGTTTCGCACCGCTCGATGCGGTTGTCACGCGGCCAGCGTCGGGTCCCAGTCCTCGGGCAGCGGCGCGACCGGGGTGACGCGCGACGCGATCTCGACGGGAGCGCCGCTCGCGGCGGCGTCGCGGATGCCGAGCAGGATGTCCAGCACGTGCGACGCGAGCACGCCCGAGGCCCGCTCGGGCACGCCCGCGCGGATCGCGCGGACCAGCTCGACGACACCGGTCCCGCGGCCGTAGGCGGCTCCGGTCGCGGGGATCGTCGTCGGCTCGTCCTGGCCGTAGCGCCACAGGGTGCTGTCACCGTCGAAGTTGTTCGGGTCGGGCAGGCTGATCGTGCCCTCGGTGCCGTTGATCTCGACGAAGCCCGCGCGCGGCAGCGCGTGCTGGAACGAGAAGGTCGACTGCGCAGAGGCGCCGCCCACGAACTCGATCAGTGCGGCGTGGTGCGTCGGAACCTCGACCGGGAACGACTGCCCCGCACGCGGTCCGCTGCCGATCACGCGCGTCTCACGCGACTTCGACGAGACCGCCTGCACGCGTGAGGCCGAGCCGAACGCGTGAACGAGCGTGGTGACGTAGTACGGCCCCATGTCGAACAGGGGGCCGGCGCCCGTCGCGAACAGGAAATCGGGGTTCGGATGCCACAACTCGGGCCCCGGCACGTGGAACATGGTCGTCGCGGTCAGCGGTTCGCCGATGTCGCCGCGTGCGATCGCGCGCAGAGCGGTCTGGATGCCCGCGCCGAGGACCGTGTCGGGCGCGCACGCGACGCGCAGGCCGGCGGCCTCTGCGGCGGCGAGCAGGCCAGCCGCGGACTCGTGGTCGAGGGCGACGGGCTTCTCGCTCCAGACGTGCTTGCCCGCGGCGATGATGCGCTGGCCGACCTCGGTGTGGGCGGCCGGGATCGTGAGGTTGACGACCACGTCGATGTCGTCGCGGGCGAGCAGCTCGTCGACGGCGCCCGACGCGGGGACGCCGTAGGCGTCGGCCTGCGCGGCCGCGCGCGGCAGGTCGATGTCCGCGACGAAGCGCACCTCGACCTCGGGGAAGGTCGTGAGGTTCTTCAGGTACTGCGTCGAGATGTTGCCGGCGCCGATGATGCCGACGCCCGCGCGGTTCGCACCGCTCATGCCGCGGCCTCGGTGTCGTTCTCGGCGAGCCACGCGAACGACTCCGCGATCCCCTGGAACACGTCGCCCTTGTACGCGTCGAACTCGACCACGCGCAGCGCCTGCGGCGCGGCGGCGAGGATCGCGGCGACGTCGACGTCGCCCTGACCGGCCGGCGTCTGGTTCTCGAACGCGGCCTGCAGCGCCTCGGGCACGATCAGCGCGCTCTCGCTGCTCGGCAGCACGTTGCGGATCGCGTCGTCGATCACGCCGTCCTTGACGTGGATGGCACGCACCCGCTCGCCGAGCGAGCGCAGCACAGCGGGGGCATCCGCACCGCCCACCGTCGCCCAGAAGGTGTCGACCTCGAGCACGACGGCCGGCGCGAGCTGCTCGACGAACAGTTCGTAGATCGGGCGGCCGTCGACCTTGTTCGTGAACTCCCACTGGTGGTTGTGGTAGCCGAACTCGAGCCCGCGCGCCGCGGCCTGCTCGCTCAGCGCGTTGACGCGCTCGGCGATTCGGCTCGCATCGTCGGCGGTCTGCCAGCGGTCGGTCGGGATGAAGGGATCGATGACGGTGGTCATGCCGAGCTCGCCCGCGGCGTCGAAGATCGCGGAGGCGTCTTCCGCGTCGATCACCGCGGCGTGACCCGACGGCGCAGAGACACCGGCGGCGGTGAGCGCGCGCTTCAGGTCGGCGGTGCGCAGGTGGAAGGCGTAGGGCTCGGCTCTGGTGAATCCGATCTCGGCGAGGCGTGCGACGGCGGCGTCGACGTCCTCGTCGATCGCGTCGCGGACCGAGTAGAGCTGGACGGAAGGGGCAGACATGGTTCACTCCTTGAAGAACGAAAGCGGTAGCTCGATGCTACAGCGAAAACCGTACAGTGGAAGATAATGGTGGCGATGTCAGCCGAATCGGATGCCGCAGGCCGCGGCCCCTACGCCAAGGGCGTCGCCCGGCGCCGCCAGATCATCGAGAGCGCCATCGCCGAGTTCGCCGAGCGTGGGGTCGACGGCACGTCGCTGCGCACCCTCGGCGATGCGATCGGGGTCTCCCACGCGACGCTGCGGCACTACTTCGCATCGCGCGATGAGCTGCTGATCGAGGTCTACCGCGCCCATGAGGAGCGGGACCCGGCCGACGGGCCCGACGCCCGCGGAGCCGTCGACATCATGACGGCCAGCGCCGACATCAACCGGGCGATCCCGGGGCTCGTGCGGCTCTACGCGACCCTGTCCGCCGATGCGCTGCAGGAGGACCACGCGGCGTCGCGGGATTTCATCCGCGAACGCTTCGCCGCCGTGCGCGAGGACCTCGCCGGCAGGATCCGCGAGGGTCAGGCATCCGGCCGCATCGCTGCGGACATCGACCCCGTCGACGCCGCCGCACTCGTCATCGCGGCCTCGGACGGACTGCAGGTGCAGTGGCTGCTCGCCCCCGACGAGGTCGACGTGCGCCGCTCGCTCAGCCTGCTCGAGCGCCTGCTGCCCGACTCGCCCGTTTAGCTCTCGGTGTCGCCGAGGGCTGCCAGGCGGGCCTCCTCGTCGGCGGTGATCGCCGACTCGATGACGGGCTCGAGGGCGCCGTTCAGCACCTGGTCGAGGTTGTAGGCCTTGAAGCCGGTGCGGTGGTCGGCGATGCGGTTCTCGGGGAAGTTGTAGGTGCGGATCCGCTCAGAGCGGTCCATCGAGCGCACCTGCGACTTGCGGGCGTCGGATGCCGCGGCATCCAGCTCCTCCTGCTGCTTCGCGAGCAGCCGCGCCCGAAGCACGCGCATCGCGGCCTCGCGGTTCTGGATCTGCGACTTCTCGTTCTGCATCGACACGACGATGCCGGTCGGCAGGTGCGTGATGCGCACCGCCGAGTCGGTCGTGTTCACCGACTGGCCGCCGGGGCCGGATGAGCGGAAGACATCCACGCGGATGTCGTTCGCCGCGATCTCGACCTCTTCGGGCTCATCGACCTCGGGGAAGACGAGCACGCCGGCCGTCGAGGTCTGGATGCGCCCCTGCGACTCGGTCGCCGGCACACGCTGCACGCGGTGCACGCCGCCCTCGTACTTGAGGTGCGCCCACACGCCCTGCGCCGGGTCGGTCGCATTCGACTTGATGGCGACCTGCACGTTCGTGTACCCGCCGAGGTCGGTGGCGTCCGCCTCGAGGATCTCGGACTTCCACCCCTTCGAGTCGGCGTAGTGCACGTACATGCGCAGCAGGTCCGACGCGAACAGCGCCGCCTCTTCCCCGCCGGCGCCGCCCTTGATCTCGAGGATCACGTCGCGGCCGTCGTCGGGGTCGCGCGGGATCAGGAGGCGCCGCAGCTTCTCCTGTGCGGCGGTCTGCCTCTCCTCGAGCGAAGGGATCTCCTCGGCGAAGGCGTCGTCCTCGCGGGCGAGCTCGCGCGCGGCGTCCAGGTCATCGACCGACTGCTGCCAGTCCTCGTAGGCCTTCTTGATCTGCGAGAGCTCGGCGTAGCGGCGGTTGACCTTCTTCGCGCGCGCCGGGTCGGCGTGCAGTGCCGGGTCGGCGAGCTGCTGCTCGAGATCGTGGAACTCGTCGAGCAGGCCTGAGACCGACTCGAACATCAGCGGTGGTTGTTCTCGTTGCCGTGCGAGTGCCCGCCATTGCTGGACGTCGGGATCGACTTCTGCATCTGCACGAGGAACTCGACGTTCGACGAGGTCTCCTTCAGCTTGCCGAGCACCACCTCGAGCGCCTGCTGCTGGTCGAGGCCCGCGAGGGCGCGGCGCAGCTTCCAGGTGATCTTGACCTCGTCGGGCGACAGCAGCATCTCTTCGCGGCGGGTGGAGGACGCGTTCACGTCGACCGCCGGGAAGATGCGCTTGTCGGCGAGCTGGCGCGAGAGGCGCAGCTCGCTGTTTCCGGTGCCCTTGAACTCCTCGAAGATGACCTCGTCCATCTTGGAGCCGGTCTCGACGAGCGCCGTCGCGAGAATCGTGAGCGACCCGCCGTGCTCGATGTTGCGAGCAGCACCGAAGAAGCGCTTGGGCGGGTACAGGGCGGACGCGTCGACACCACCGGACAGAATGCGGCCGGATGCCGGGGCGGAGACGTTGTACGCACGGCCGAGGCGGGTGATCGAGTCGAGCAGCACGACGACGTCGTGGCCCAGCTCGACGAGGCGCTTCGCGCGCTCGATGGCGAGCTCCGCGACCGTCGTGTGGTCCTCGGCTGGGCGGTCGAAGGTCGAGGCGATGACCTCGCCCTTCACCGTGCGCTGCATGTCGGTGACCTCTTCCGGCCGCTCGTCGACGAGCACGACCATGAGGTGGACCTCGGGGTTGTTCGTCGTGATCGCGTTCGCGATCTGCTGCAGCACGATCGTCTTGCCGGCCTTCGGAGGCGCGACGATGAGGCCGCGCTGGCCCTTCCCGATCGGGGCGACGAGGTCGATGATGCGCTGGGTCAGCTTCTCGGGCACGGTCTCGAGGCGCAGGCGCTCCTGCGGGTAGAGCGGGGTGAGCTTGCCGAACTCGACGCGGGTGGCCGCCTCTTCGACCGTCTGGCCGTTGATCGAGTCGACGCGCACGAGCGCGTTGTACTTCTGGCGCGAGCCCGCGCCGTTGTCGTTCTCGCGCGGCTGGCGGATCGCGCCGACGACCGCGTCGCCCTTGCGCAGGCTGTACTTCTTGACCTGGCCGAGCGAGACGTACACGTCGCTCGCGCCCGACAGGTAGCCGGTGGTGCGCACGAACGCGTAGTTGTCGAGCACGTCGAGGATGCCCGCGACCGGGATCAGCACGTCGTCCTCGGTCAGCTCGACCTCGGCGTCGTCGCCGCCCGCGGCGCCGCGGCGCTTGCGGTCGCGATAGCGGCTGCGACGGCCGCCCTCGCCCTGCTCGCCGTCAGGCCCGTTCTGACCCTGGCCGTTCTGGCCCTGGCCGTTGCGGTTTCCGCTCTGGCCGTTCTGGTTCTGACCGTTCTGGCCGTTGCCCTGCTCGCGGCCGCCCTGCTGGCCTTCGGGCTTCTCGCCCTGGGCCTGCTGCTCGCCGTTCTGCCCGTTCGACTCGCGCTCCGCACGGTTGCGGTTCCGGTTGCGGCGGTTGCGGCGGCTGCGGCTGCTCTCGCCCTCGCCGGGCTGCTGGCCGCCCTCGTCGGCCTGCTCGGCGTCGGATGCCTCGCCCTCTGCCTGCTCGGCCGGGGCCGTGTGGCCCGCCTGGCGCTGCTCTGCCACCGCGTCGAGCGCGGACAGCAGCGACTCGACGCCGGTCTGTCCGGCGTTCACGTGGCCGGCGGCCGCCGTGACGGTGCCGCCGGTCGAGGCACGGCGCGAGCGGCGTGCGGGGCGGGTGGGTTCGGATGCCTCGTCTCCACTCGGCTGCTGCGCAGCCGAGTCGACGGGCGGAAGGAGGTCGCCGCTGGTCGACTCAGCCTCGGGCTGAATGGAGACCAGGGACTCGTCGGAGGGAGCATCGGCGGGGCTACCGCTCGCAGGCGCAGCCTGCTCGCCGTCCGCCAGGTGCTGACCCACCGGGTCAGCACTCTGTCTGGCGGACGCGATGGCGGCGATGAGCTCGCCCTTGCGCAGCTTCGCGCCGCCGGCGATGCCGAGCTCGGACGCGAGGGCCTGCAGCTGCGGAACGCGCAGCGAATTGAGGTCGATGTCAGCGGATTCGGCGCTGATCAGATCAGTCACTTTTCTTCGGATTCCTATCTCCGAAGGGCGCATGAGGGCCACATCGGGAAAGCACTCGCAACTTCAATGGTGCGCGGCGGACCGTTCCGCCGCTGGTTGGTACTCGGGTTGGATCAACTCGATTGCGAGGCGTACGTGTTTCTGATTCACCCGCAGATTCCGAGTCGCCGACAAGCCGGGACTTCGGTGGGTGATGCGCCCATACTAACACTCAGGAGGCGGCGCTCTGCGCCCCCATAGGCGTCACGGTGGCGCCCTTGAAGTCGACGGCGAGCATCAGCGGCTGCCAGGCGACGGCTGATTGAGCGGCGACCAGGTCGGCCGCGAGCAGGCGGTCTGACGGCCGTTCGCAGAGCACGAGCACGCTCGGGCCGGCACCGGAGACGACGGCGGGGAACCCCGACCCGCGCAGCAGCCGCACGAGCGCGCTGGTGTCTGGCATCGCGGAGGCGCGGTAGTCCTGGTGCAGCTTGTCCTCAGTTGCAGACAGCAGCAGCTCGGGGCTCTGGATGAGCGCCGCGATGAGCAGCGCGGAGCGCGAGACGTTGAACACGGCGTCCTCGTGGGGCACCTGCGCAGGCTGCAGCGAGCGCGCGAGCTTCGTCGGCACGGTGTGCGCAGGCACGAACACGACCGGCGAGACGCCGCGGTGCACGTTGAGCTTCTTGTGCTGGGGACCGCGTGGCTCGAGCCACGCGATGGTCAGGCCGCCGAAGAGCGCGGGCGCGACGTTGTCGGGGTGGCCCTCGAGCTCGGTCGCGATGGCGAGCAGTTCGGCCGGGCCGAGCTCGGCCACGCCCTCGAGCAAGCCCTTGGCGACCATGATGCCGGCGACGATCGCCGCGCCCGACGAGCCGAGGCCGCGACCGTGCGGAATCGCGTTGCGGGCGACCAGATCGAGCCCGGGCACCTCGACGCCTTTGCGCGCGAGGACGTCGAGCACCACGGAGGCGACGAGATTCGACGCATCCGTCGGCACGGCGCCGTCAGCACCCACCCCGTGCACCTCGACGCGCACGCCCGGCGTCGCCGAGACGGTCGCGTCGACCTCGTCGTAGAGCGACAGCGCGAGGCCGAGGGTGTCGAAGCCGGGACCCAGATTGGCGGTGGTGGCGGGCACGCGCACGTGCACGCTGCGGCCGATGGGGATCGCCGGCCCCGGCATCTCGCCCGGGGCGACGGTCATGCCCCCGCCCCGACGGATGCCTTCTCGAGGCCGATCGCCCCGGCGACGGCGTCGGCAGAGACCTCGACCACCGTCGGCCGCACCTCCGAGCCGTCGGCCTGGCGGAGCGCCCACTGCGGGTCCTTGAGGCCGTGGCCGGTGACGGTGATCGTGACGACCGAGCCCTCGGGGATCACGCCGGCTGCAGCGCGCTCGAGCAGGCCAGCGACGCCGATCGCGCTGGCCGGCTCGACGAACACGCCGACCTCGGCCGCGAGCAGCTTCTGCGCCGCGAGGATCGTGTCGTCGTCGATCGCGCCGAAGTAGCCGTCGGTCTTGTCGCGCGCCTCGAGCGCGAGGCTCCACGAGGCGGGGTTGCCGATGCGGATCGCGGAGGCGATGGTGTCGGGGTCCTTCACGGGGTGGCCGAGCACGATGGGCGCGGAGCCCGCCGCCTGGAATCCGAACATGCGGGGCAGCTTGGTCGTCGCGCCGCGTTCGAGCTCTTCGACGAAGCCGCGCGTGTAGGCCGTGTAGTTCCCGGCGTTGCCGACGGGGATGAAGTGGAAGTCCGGGGCGTCGCCGAGGCGCTCGACGATCTCGAACGCCGCCGTCTTCTGGCCTTCGATGCGGTCGTTGTTGACGGAGTTGACGAGGTGCACGGGGTATTCGGCCGCGAGCTCGCGTGCGACGTCGAGGCAGTCGTCGAAGTTGCCCGTGAGCTGCACGATCTCGGCGTCGTGCACGATCGCCTGGCTGAGCTTTCCGAGCGCGATCTTCCCCTCGGGGATCAGCACGACGGCCTTGATGCCCGCGTGTGCCGCGTAGGCCGCGGCCGACGCCGAGGTGTTGCCTGTTGAGGCGCAGATGACGGCCTTCGCGCCGGCTTCGACGGCCTTCGAGATCGCCATCGTCATGCCGCGGTCCTTGAAGGAGCCCGTCGGGTTCATGCCCTCGTACTTGATGTACACGCGCGCGCCGGTGCGGCGCGACAGCGCCGGAGCCTCGATGAGCGGCGTGCCGCCCTCGCCGAGGGTGACGATCGGCGTCGCATCCGTCACATCGAGGCGGTCGCGGTACTCGTGCAGGACTCCCTGCCACTGGTGGGCCACTTGCTCTTACGCTCCTTCGATCCGCAGCACATGCGCGATCGACGTGACCGCGGCGCTGGCGCGCAGCGCTTCGACGGTCGCCGCGAGGGACGCCTCGAGGGCTGCATGGGTTCCGATGACAAGGGTAGCCGTCGGCGACTGCCCGTCCGCCGCGCCGGCGGGACCGGCGACCGACTGCACGACGGTCTCGATCGACGCGCCGTTCTCGGCGAACAGGCGCGCGATCTCGGCGAGCACACCCGGCTGGTCGGCGACGTGCAGAGTCACGTGGTAGCGCGTGACGGCGGCCGACACGGGCAGCACGGGCAGGTCGGCGTGGGTGGATTCCGCGACCCCCGGGCCGCCCGCCACGTGGCGCCGCGCCGCCGAGACGACGTCGCCGAGCACGGCCGAGGCGGTCTGCACGCCGCCGGCGCCCGCGCCGTAGAACATCAGGTCGCCCGCGGCCTCCGCCTGCACGAACACGGCATTGTGCGCGCCATGGACGGCAGCGAGCGGATGCCTGCGCGGCACCAGCGCCGGATGGACACGCGCCGACACCGCCGCCTCACCGGTGGCCGGGTCGGCGATGCGCTCGCAGATCGCGAGCAGCTTGACGACGTAGCCCATCTCGCGGGCGAGGTCGACCTGCTCCTTCGTGATGTCCTCGATGCCCTCGCGGTAGACGGACTCGAGCGGCACGTTGGTGTGGAACGCGAGGCCCGCGAGCAGCGCCGCCTTGGCGGCCGCGTCGTAGCCGCCGATGTCGGCGGTCGGGTCGGCTTCCGCATAGCCGAGCTCGGTCGCGACGGCGAGCGCCTCGCCCAGTTCGTCTCCGTCGACATCCATGCGGTCGAGCACGAAGTTCGTGGTGCCGTTCACGATGCCGAGGATGCGGGTCACCGAGTCGCCCGCGAGGCTGTCGCGCAGCGGCCGGATGATCGGGATCGCCCCGCCGACCGCCGCCTCGTAGTACAGCTGGGCGCCGACCTGGCCGGCCAGGTCGAACAGCTCGGGACCGTGCACTGCGAGCAGCTGCTTGTTGCCCGTCACGACGTCGGCGCCGGAGTTCAGCGCCTTGACGATCAGCTCGCGCGCCGGCTCGATGCCACCCATCAGCTCGACGACGATGTCGGCGCCGAGGATCAGCTGCTCGGCGTCGGTCGTGAACAGCTCGCGCGGCAGCGCCGCGTCGCGCGGCTTGTCGAGGTCGCGCACGGCGATGCCGGCGAGCTCGATGCGCGCGCCGCTGCGGCTCGACAGCTCTGCGCCGTTCTCGAGCAGCAGGCGCGCAACCTGCGAGCCGACCGTGCCGCCGCCGAGCAGCGCGATCTTCAAAGTCCTGTATTCGATCAACGGATGACTCCCGTGTCGTGTGAGAGAAGGTCTTCCTCGGTCTCGCCGCGCACGATCACGCGGGCGACGCCGTCGCGCACGGCCACGACGGCCGGGCGTGGAAGGTAGTTGTAGCGGCTCGACAGCGAGAAGCAGTACGCGCCGGTCGCGGGCACCGCGAGCAAATCGCCCGGCACAATGTCGCCGGGCAGGTAGTCGGCGTCGACGACGATGTCACCGGATTCGCAGTGCTTGCCCGCGATGCGGACGAGCACGGGCGAAGCATCCGATCGCCTGCTCATCAGCCGCACGCTGTAGTCGGCCTGGTAGAGCGCGTGCCGCGCGTTGTCGCTCATGCCGCCGTCGACGCTCGCGTACAGCCGCATGGCCGTGCCGCTGCCGGCGGCGACCTCGACCGGCTTGGTCGTGCCGAGCTCGTAGAGCGTGACACCGGGCGTGCCGATGATCGACCGGCCCGGTTCGAAGGCGAGGTGCGGCACCGGGATGCCGAGCTCGGCGCAGGTCGCGGCGACGGTGCCGACGATGTGCGCGGCGAGCTCGTCGATCGGCGTCGGATCGTCGGCGGTCGTGTAGGCGATGCCGAAGCCGCCGCCCAGGTTCAACTCGGGCATGGGGCCGCCGTCGAGCAGCCGTGCATGCACCGCGAGCAAGCGGCTGGCGGATTCGGCGAAGCCGTCAGACCCGAAGATCTGCGAGCCGATATGGCAGTGCAGGCCGACGAAGTCGAGGGATTCATGCGAGCGGATGCCCGCCACGACGCGCTCGACCTGGTCGAGCGGCAGGCCGAACTTCTGGTCTTCGTGGGCGGTCGCGAGGAACTCATGGGTGTGCGCGTGCACGCCCGAGTTGACGCGCAGGCGCACACGCTGGCGGCGGCCGTGGCGGGCCGCCGCGTCGGCGACGCGCTCGACCTCTTGCTCTGAGTCGATGACGATCGTGCCGAGACCCACGGCGGTGGCGCGGTCGATCTCGGCGAGGGACTTGTTGTTGCCGTGCAGCCCGAGCCGCGCCGGGTCGACGCCCGCTGCCAGCGCGACGGCGAGCTCGCCCGCGCTGCACGTGTCGATGTTGAGGCCCGTCTCGGCCACCCAGCGCGCGACCTCGGTGGAGAGGAACGCCTTGCCCGCGTAGTAGATCGTGACCGTGGTGCCCGCCGCCGCCGCGGCAGAGGTGAAGGCGGCCAGCGTGCGAGCGGCGCGCGCCCGGGCATCCGCCTCGTCGATGACATAGAGCGGCGTGCCGAACTGCGCCTTCAGGTCGGTGACACGCACTCCCCCGATGCTGACGACGCCGTCTTCCTCGCGGCGGGCGCTCGCCGGCCAGATCGCGGCGGGCAGCGCGTTCGCGTCATCGGGAACGGTCAGCCAGCTCGGCGCCAGGGGGTTGGTGACCACGGGTGTCCTCTGGTTCAGATGGGGATTCCGGTCAAGTTTACCGGGCGCCCCTGAGCGCCGGAGAACTCATGACGGCGGGAGGCACGGGTGGATGCGCACATCGAGACGCGCCGCTACGAGGTTCTGCGCGGACATTCACCCTGAATCGCGCGCTTCGGTGGGGTCATCCTTCAGCCACGCCATCCCCGCAGCATCAGAGCTTCGCGGGTCATGCGCGCGACATCGGCGGCCGTGTGGTGCTTGCGCACCCTGATCACGGTCCAGCCCGCGAGCACGAGTCTGTTGTATCGATCGACGTCGAGCCCCGACCAGCGATCCTTGTGCCAGCGCTCACCCTCGTATTCGATGACCACCTTGAAGCGGCGGTAGACCAGATCGCCGATCGCGATGAGCTTCCCATCCGAGCCGAGGATGCGCAGATTCCGCTCGGGCTCGGGCAGGCCGGCCCGCAGAATCACGAGTCGCACCCAGCTCTCGCGCGGCGACCACACGTTCTCTCTCAGCTGAGGAAGCGCCTCGCGCAGCTTGCGGGCTCCACGGCCGGGGCCGTGCACTGCAACCGCGTGCTCGAGGTGACGCAAGGTCGTGAGCAGGAAGGGTTTCTCAGACAGCATCCGATCGCCGGCCGCGATCAGTTCGTCCACATCCATGACGGATGCCAGTTCGCACCACACCTCTGCCAGGACGCGTACGCGCCGACCGTTCATCCACGTCGTCTCGGCAAGCTGTGCGGTGTGGCCCACCACCAAGGGCCCACGTGGCGTCGATCTCGTCGGCGCCGTCACGTGCACTTCGAGGCGCTCGAGCCGCGCCGGCAGCGGGACCCCAGTGATGCGGGCGGCAGTCGGCCCGCTGAAGAACCACCCGCGCGGCATCCGCACTTGATATGCGTCGCACAGGAGCGCGAACCGCTCGTCGTCGTCGGCCTCTTCGAGCAGTGCGAGGGGAAGACGCACGCCACGGAACGGGTTCGCAAGATCTGATGCTCTGAGTCTGTCGCGGGTGAGCCCGGCCGCGTCGGCCTGGGTCACGGTGAATGGAGCAATCGAGAGAGACTCTGGCAGCGGGCTGGGTCGGCGCATGCCGGAAGTTTGGCGAGGAGCCGCACGCGGTCGCCGGGCCGAAGCCCGTATTCGGGGACGACGAGTGCTCGAGCCCGCCTGTGCTGTGCAAGACCGACGCAGCGCTGCTTGTCCCGCACGGCAAGTCGAGGCCTGCTGGCGCTCTCATCGAAACGCGCGCAAACGGGGCTCTGGGCGACCGAAAGCCCATTTCAGCGCGTCTCGACGGCGCGCGGACACTGCGGGCAGGCGCGGCGGGGGCGCAGGGCAGCAGGCGCGGCGACTACGAGGCGGGGCAGGTGCCGTGGGTGTTGAAGGTCTTCGGGTCGAGCGAGAAGTGCTGGGCGTCGAAGCTGATCGCCGCCTTGCTGCGCGCGATCGTGATGTCGCCGATGTTGAGGCCGGCCGGCAGGTAGGGCGCGACGCAGAGGTTCACCGGCTTGCCGTCAAAGAGGCCGCCGAGCAACGACTTGACGTCGAAGTGCACAGGCCCCGAGGTGACGTTGACGGATTCCGGGTAGAGGCGGATCACCCCGCCGTCGGCCACGGGCCGCACCGCCGCTGAATAGCTGAGCGGCAGGCCGAGCACCTGTGCGGTGGCGAGATAGGTGACGGTCTTCGCGCTCAGCTGGATCGACGCCGTCGGGTCGGGCAGCGCGACCAGGCCGTTCACCGCGGCCTCAGAGACGTGCAGTGTGCCGTGCATCGAGCCGAGCACCGGAGCCACCTGGAACGAGCGGTCGATGGTCACATCGTTCGCCTCGAGCGTCGCCGACACCGAGCCGCGGTCTGTCGTGATCGCCGGGGCGTCGACCTGGACCTGGTCGAAGCGGCCCTCGAGGTACTGCGCGAGGAACGAGAAGCCGCGCACGTGGACTTTCAACCCCGGCGCGGTCACGCCGGCGGGCAGCGCCTTCGCGATCTCGGATTCCATGCGGCTCTGGGCATATGACCGCAGCGCCGCGTCGGCGCCGAAGGCGAGCGCCACCACCGCGAGGAGGACGACGACGAGCCAGGCGAGACGACGCGCTCTGTTCATTGCAGACCCCAGCTGGCGCTACATCTTCTCCGGAGCGGAGACGCCGAGCAGCTCGAGCCCGTTGCGGATCGTCTGGCCAACGGCGAGGTTCAGGGTCAGTCGCGTGCGATGCACGTCCTCGACGGGCTCCTCGCCCTGCGGGATGACGCGACAGGTGTCGTACCAGCGGTGGTACAGCCCGGCAACCTCTTCCAGGTAGCGGGCGACGCGGTGCGGCTCGCGCAGCTCGGCGGCGTGCGCGATGACGCGCGGGAACTCCTGCAGGGCGCCGAGCAGCGCCGACTCGGTCTCGTGCGTCAGCAGCTCGGGCGCGAACACGCTCGTTTCGACCCCGGCAGCCTGCGCGTTGCGGGTCACCGAGCAGATACGCGCGTGGGCATATTGGACGTAGAACACCGGGTTGTCATTGGTGCGGCTGCGCAGCTGCTCCGGGTCGAGGGCCAGCGGCGAGTCGGCCGGGTAGCGGGCGAGGGAGTACCGCAATGCATCCGCCCCCAACCATTCGATCAGGTCGTCCATCTCGATGATGTTGCCCGCGCGCTTCGAGAGCCGCGCGCCGTTCACCGACACGAGCTGGCCGATGAGCACCTCGATGTCCTTCTCGGGGTCGTCGCCGGCGGCGCCCGCGAGCGCCTTGAGGCGGTGCACATAGCCGTGGTGGTCGGCGCCGAGCAGGTAGATCTTGTGCTCGAATCCGCGCTCGGACTTGCTCAGGTAGTACGCGGCGTCGGCGGCGAAGTACGTGTAGACCTCGTTCGAGCGGCGGATGACGCGGTCTTTGTCGTCGCCGAAGTCGGTGGTGCGCACCCACACCGCGTCATCGGCGTCGAAGACGTGGCCGAGCTTCCGCAGGTCTTCCACGGCGTCGTCGATCGCGCTCGTCCCGGTCTCGGGATCCACCGCGTGCAGGGTGCGCTCCGAGAAGTAGACGTCGAAGTGCACGTTGAAGTCGGCGAGCGACTGCTTGATCTCACCCAGCTGCCGCGCATAGGCGACCTCGCGCGCCGTCGCGAGCGCCTCGTCGGAAGGCAGCTCGAGCAGACCCGGGACCTCTTCGAGCACCTGGGCGGCGAGCTCGGCGATGTACTGGCCGGGGTAGCCGCCCTCCGGCGTCGGCTCGCCCTTCGCGGCCGCGAGCACGCTTGCGCCGAACTTGTCCATCTGGGCGCCGGCGTCGTTGATGTAGTACTCGCGCGCCAGCTCGGCCCCCGAGGCGAGCAGCACGCGGGCGATCGAGTCGCCGAGCGCCGCCCAGCGGGTGTGGCCGATGTGCAGCGGGCCGGTCGGGTTGGCGCTCACGAACTCGAGGTTGATGGTGCGCCCGGCCTGGCTGGTGTTGCGGCCCCATGCGGTGCCCGCGTCGACGATCGTCTTCGCGAGCTGGCCGGCAGCAGCCGCCTCGAGGCGCAGGTTGATGAAGCCGGGGCCGGCGACCTCGGCCGACGCGACGCCCTGCAGCGCCGCCGCCGCCGCCGCGATCTCGGCCGCGAGCTCGCGCGGGTTCGTGCCGAGCGGCTTCGCGAGCTTGAGGGCGACGTTCGTCGCCCAGTCGCCGTGCTCGCGGTTCTTCGGGCGCTCGAGCGTGACGTCGGCCTCGACGAATTCCGGCCCCTCGCCGTCGCCGCGGCGTCGCGCGACGATGGGCGCGACGAGGGCGAACAAGGCAGCGGAAAGCTCGTCAGGAGTCACAAATAACGATTCTATGGGAGGGCAATCGGCAGCTCCTGAGAGGGCTGGGTCGCTTGATAGGCTCGCGGCCAACGCGTGCCGCAACCCCAGTACGGCACGGATGCCTCGACGGAAAGCTCCCCCGCCATGCCCTTGCCTCGCCCTGCCCTTCGCATCACGACCGTCCTCGTCGCCGCGTTCGCGACCGCGGCGCTGCTGGCAGGGTGCACGCACGCGTCGAGCACCGCGAAGGACACCCCGAAGGCCGGCGACACGTCGAACACGGCGCCGAGCGACGGCGCCACCACGCCGGCGGCCGAGCCGAGCTCGACCCCGACGCCGACCCCGACGCCCGTGACGCTGCAGCAGGGCGAGGTGTGGACCGCGCAGCAGGTCTACGACTTCAACCCGAACTTCTCGCCTGACCCGAACTACAAGCCCAGCGACACCGCCGCGAAGCTCGTCGACCTCAAGGGCGTGAGCTTCGGGTGGGTCAACCAGACCAGCGGCGACACCATCGAGATCGCCGTCGCGCACCCGTCCGAGAAGAACTTCGACCAGTTCAGCGGAGCGGTCGCCAGCAGCGGCGCACAGCAGGTGCCGATCGACGGCGCTCCGGCCGACACCGTGAGCTACTTCAACGTCGCAGACGGCACCGGGACGCTCGACGTCTTCACCGCGAACGGCTACTGGATCGTCATCGACTCGAAGATCTTCCTCGAGCCCGGCGACAGCTACCAGATCGCGAGCGCGGTCATGGGCAATTTGAAGTAGCTAGCGACCCACGCGGGCGACGCGCTCAGCGAGCGCGTCGGGGGTGAGGCGGGCCAGCGCGACGATCAGCTTGTAGCGCAGGCTCGGGATCGACACCGCGCGTCCGCGCATCGTGTCGATCAGCGCGGCGCGCACGACGTCTGGCGCGGCGAGCCACATGAAGTCGGGCACCGCCCTCTCGAGCTGGGTGGGGCGCGCGACCTCGTCGGCGGCGACGGCCGCGTGGGCATCCGTCGCCAGGCGCTGGTGGAACTCGGTGCGCACGAAACCGGGCGCGATCGCCGTGATGCGCACACCGCGGCGCCGGTACGCGACGTTCGCCCACCTGCTGAAGGTGAGCAGCCACGCCTTCGCCGCGCTATAGGTGCCGCGTGGCGTGAAGCCGGCGACCGACGCGATGTTGATGATCGTGCCGCTGCCGGCGGGCAGCATGTGCGCGAGCGCCGCATGCGTGAGGCGCAGCGGCACCTCGACGAGCATCGTGAGCAGCTCGAGCTCGTCATCGACCGAGTTGCGGTCGAAGTCGCGCGCGAGGCCGAAGCCCGCGTTGTTCACCAGCACGTCGATGCGGCCCACGGATGCCCCGACCCGCGCCTCCGCCGCCTTGACGCCCGCCTTCGTCAGCAGGTCGGCGGGTAGCACCTCGACCTCGACGTCGTGGGCGGAGCGCAGCTCGTCGGCGAAGGCCTCGAGCCGAGCCGCGTTTCGGGCGACGAGAACCAGGTCGAGCCCGGCCGCCGCCAGCTGGCGCGCGAACTCGGCGCCGACGCCGCTCGAGGCTCCCGTGATCAGGGCACGGGTTCCGATCGATCGACGCTGGAGCACTGGTTCACGATATCCGCACTTGACAATCCGAGCTAGCGATATATCGTTAATGTGTCTTTGAAGTTCAAAGACCTGTTTACAGAAAGGTCGACCGATGCGATACGACGACATGTCTCATCAGAACAACACCGGACATCACGACTTCCCGGCGCGCACTGCGCGCTTCCATCACGACGAGCACCACGGCCCCTTCGGCGGCGGCCCCTTCGGCGGTCGCGGCATGCGCGGCGGTTTCGGCGGTTTCGGCGGCGGCTTCGGCCCGAGCTTCGACCCGGCCGACTTCGCGCGAGGCGGCCGCGGCCGCAGGCGCGCGTCCCGCGGCGACATCCGCGCCGCCCTGCTCTCGCTGCTCGCCGAGGCGCCCGCCAGCGGCTACGCCCTCATCAAGGCGATCGGCGACAAGACCGACGGCCTGTGGGTTCCGAGCCCCGGCTCGGTGTACCCGACGCTGCAGCAGCTCGTCGACGAAGAGCTCATCGCCCCGTCGGGCGAGGGCCGCAAGACCGAGTACACGCTGACCGACGCGGGCCGCGCCTATGTCGACGAGCACGCCGACGAGCTGGCCGCCGCATGGCAGGCCGCGCCGTCGCGCAGCGGCGCCGACGCCGAGCTGTTCACCTCGATCGGCAAGCTGATGGGCGCGATCCACCAGCTGCGCTTCGTCGCCTCCGACGAGCAGCGCTCGCAGGCGGCGGCGAAGATCGACGCCCTGCGCAAGGACCTCTACGCCCTCCTCGCCGAGAGCTAAAAGGCCGATACACCCGTGATGGCGCGGCCGATCAGGAGCTCCTGGATCGACTCCGTGCCCTCGAAGGTGTGCAGCGCCTCGACGTCGGCGAGGTGCCTGGCCACCGCGTTCTCGAGCAGAATCCCGTTGCCCCCGAGCAGATCGCGCGCGTCCGCTGCGATCGCTCGGGCGGTGCGGGTGCTCGTGAGCTTCGCGACGGATGCCGCTTGCTCGGTCAATCGCCCGGCATCCGCCTCTCGGGCAAGCTGCACGAGCAGCGTCTGCAGCTGGGTGATCGCGGCGAGCTGACGCGCGAGCCGCGACTGCACCAGCTGTGTCGCGGCGAGCGGTTTGCCGAACTGCACGCGGACGCCCGCGTAGTGAACGGATGCCTCATAGCAGGCCACCGCGTGTCCGAGCGCCGCCCACGAGACCGTCAGCCGTGTCGCCAGCAGCACCCGCGTCACGTCGCGGAACGAGTGCGCCCCGGGCAGCACCGCGTCCGCCGGAACGCGCACGCCGCGGAGCTCGATGTGCGCCTGGTGGATCGAGCGCAGCGCGAGCTTCCCGGTGATCGGCCGGGCCGCGTAGCCTGCGGTCGACTGCGGCACGAGGAATCCGCGCACCCTGCCGTCGTCCTCGCCGCCCGAGATGCGCGCCCACACGATCGTGAGGCCGCCGGAGGCTCCCCCGCCGATCCACTTCTTCTCGCCGTCGAGCACCCACTCGTCGCCGTCGCGGCGGGCGCTCGCCTCGAGAGCGACCGAGTCGGAGCCGTGCAGCGGCTCGGTGAGCGCGAAGGCGCAGAGCACCTCGCCGCGGGCGAGCGGGCCGAGCCAGCGCTCCTGCTGCTCCGGTGAGCCGAACTGCGCGATCGTGCGCAGCGCGAGGCCGCCCTGCACACCGGCGATCGCCGCGACCGAGCCGTCGCCGCGATTCAGCTCGGCGGTCGCGAGGCCCGCGGCGAGCGTGGACTGGTGCGGGAAGCCCTCGACCTCCACACCGTCACGCAACAGGTCGAGCGCACCGAGCCGCGGCAGCAGCTGGGCCGGGTAGTGCGCGTGCTCCCACCACTCGTCGATGTGCGGCAGCACCTCCGCCGCAGTGAAGTCGCGCGCGCGATCGCGCCACGCGAGCTCATGCGGTGCGAGGCCGCCGAGCACCCCGGCGACGTCAGGATCGAGCGCGGGTACGTCCAGCACTCCCCCAGTCTGAACCCGCCAGGCCTAGGTGCGGCCTACGTATGCCTCCCAGCAGACGGTGCAGATGGCGAACTTGGGCACGTTGCCCGCGCCGCGGACGGCCGCCGCGTTGCCGCACAGGCTCTCCGTCGGCTCGCCGATCGCCGGGGCCACCTCAGGCGGGGCGTAGCCGATGCTGACATGGATCAGCTTGTCCGGGGTCGGCGTGGGCACGCACGGCTTGTATTGCGTCGGCAGCGCGACGAGGAGCGCACCGGTCAGTTGAGCCATTGACGTTGGGATAGCCATGAGCTTTTCTCTACTCCGAGGCGCAGGCGCTGTCTAGCTCCCGAGCTGGGGCAGACAGTTCGCCGATGCGTCGCTAATCGGCTGCGCTCGCGGCCCGCGCGCGCAATGTGCTGAGAGCGCGCGCGGCCTCCGTGCGATTCCGCACGCCGAGCTTTCCGAGGATGCGGCTGACGTGCACCCCGACGGTGCGCTCGCTGATGAAGAGCCGCTCCGCGATTCCCCGGTTCGAGAGACCTTCTGCGATGAGCTCGAGCACCTGGAACTCGCGTTCGCTGAGCCCGGCAGGGGCCACCCGCCCCCCGTCGCTCAGCGCCACCGGTGTGAGTTTCAGGCCACCCGCGTGGATCGTCTCGAGGATCAGGCCGGTCAGCGGCCGGGCTCGAAGACGGCTTGCGATCTCGTGTGCGCGTGACAGAAGGCTGACCGCATCGGCCGGCGCGCGCGAG